>JAAYVR010000228.1 GCA_012517065.1 Verrucomicrobiota bacterium
CCTGAAGTTTGATTCTGGGCAGTCTCATTACAACCTCCTTGATTTGTATTGTTGTTCTCCTTGCAACAGAGCGACAGGCACGCAGCCGTGCCTCCCATTGGCCGACTGCTTGGGCGGGTCCGGGTCGGAACCCGGGGCGCCCAAATACCGTGTCTGTCCCTCTATTTGGGCGTAAAATCGCACAACACATCCCGGGAGTCAAACGGGGCCAGTGTGCGGCTTCGGCCCTTCCACAAACCAGGAGGGTTCTGGCTGAGTTCTGCGCATGTTAGGTCGTATGGATGCCAGAATGACCGTCGAATGACAGAACAACACCAGACACGGTGTGGCCTTTGGGAGTGAGTCGGACAAAGTGACGGGCTCGTTGTCTGGTTGTACGAAAATAGAGGGACAGGCTCCTTATTTGGGTTTTGCGCCCTGATTCCGGCTTGGTCCGTAGATTGTCTGTTGTTCCAATCCATGTTTGCTGAAGTCTGCGGAAGAACCCCTCCGATGCCGATATGGGGACAGACACGTTGTTTGTGCATAAAGACAAAGCGGCAGCAAGCTGCCGCACTCCAAACGCTTCGCGCCTACCAACGCCCACTGCATCCGCGGCAGCGCGTGAGAAACCATCGGGATCAGCGGCGAGATCGAATGGGGCCATATGGGGACAGACACGCAGTTGGCTCGGAGCGGCGAGGGTCGCCACTTGGCTCAGGCGCAGACCGCTGGGGCAACACCGTCAGAACCGGAAAGCTTTCAGTTCCCCGCGTAAACGCGGAACACCTCTAACGGCGATGGGTTGTTCTGCACCTTGGGCGATGCCACGCCCACGACCGTTAGAGTCCCGCCTTCAGGCGGCTTTGAAACCAGCATTCATCGAGCAGTAGTACAGTTAAACGTTAAAAGTTGTGCGTTGTACGTTGTGCGTTTGCAAAAAGATGACCGTACTGACTAACTTGTGAAAACTTTCAACGTACAACGCTCAACTTACAACGTTCAACCGGGCCGCGTTGTTGCCAAGCGAATGGCCTTATTGGCCGGCGGCGGTTAGAGTCGCGCATTTGGGCGGAACAATTTCGTGTGGTTGGGAGCTACTCTGGCAGGGTTGCGTCCAGCGGGGGCTTGATCAGAGTGGTTTTCCCCAGCGACGGAGTCGCAGCAGATACTTCGCAGCTCGGCGTGGCCGACAGCCACAGGGGGGCGCAGGAGCCGGGGCAGTGGTCGTCAGGCAACTTTGGTTCCGGCTGCGCCGGGCTGTGAGATATGCGGGCTAGAGATTCAGGAGAGCCTTGCTCACGGTTTTCGGATGCCAAGGCGGAACACGTTTACCCCGGGGATGGTAATCAGCCTGTTGGTGTAGGCTGTCACCGTGCTTGGTAGATCGACCGCGTCCGGCAGCACCTCGAACGGCAAGTTCAAACCGGGTGCACACCACAGTGTGTAGAGCCGACCTTGCACGGTTGCCCACCGCAGCACGACCTCATCGCGGCCAAGTCCATGCATGGCTTCCAAACGAGGTTTGCTCTGCGGGTCGTTAGGGTCCAGGCCTGCAATGTAAGATTGCCACACGGGCAACCCGTTGGCGCCGATAGCAGTCACTGTTGTCTCGAAGTCATTTGTGTAGCCGTGCGAAACCAACCACCAGAGCGGTGTTGGATAATTGGCGGTGAGTTGTTCTCCGAAAACGGCTACCACGGAGAAATCGTTTGTCATGTGGAGTCGGAGAGGATTCTCCGTGCTTGAAACGTCGCCTGTCCAGCACTTGAACTCGAACCAGTTCTCGGGCTCAGCCAGCAATTCCAGCACGCTGTCAGCGACGTATAAGCCGCTTTTTGGATTCACTCGTCCCCAAAGAGGTTCGTTGACGCTTACCTGGAGCGCGAAGGTATTTGTCGGGGCAACCAACAGAACCGCATCCCGCGTCGTGTTGCCGCGGCCAGTGGTCAAGTTCACAAAGGTTATAACGTCGCGATATTCACCCTCCGGCAAGGCAAGCACAACGTCGTCGGCAAGACCAAGCTCGACCTTCTGACTGCCTTCTGGTTCGAGGGTGCCGGAATCTGGCGTGATTATTAGCCAGTTGGCAGCGGCGGTAACCGCCCATTGCAGACTCGATCCCCCTGAGTTCGTCAATGTGTAAGCTGCACTGGACGGATAAAACGCCCCGCCGACACGCCCTGTGATTGACCAACCCGTTAACGGTGAGACCTCCAACAGCCCAGGCTCGAGCGTCGGAATCGCCACTTCAAAGCTACTCAACACACCGCCTTGCATTTCGTGTCCCAGCGTATCTTCAACTGCGCCTTCAATCAGGGTGACGGTATAGGTGCCATTGTGCTCAGCTTGCCAAACGCCGTTTGGTGCTGGAATTGAGTAAATGGCTACAATCTCAGCCGCGTCTAAAGGCGCGTCTGCACCAACAAACTCAGCATGGCGAGCGTAGCCGTTTGGCCCCGTTACCCACAGGTCTTCGGAATCGAGGCTTGCAAGGCTGACGGATGTTTCGTCTGTGTAGCGGACGGTGCAAAGGTGGTTGGGCGTGCCGGGTGTTGTGAGATTGGCAACGGTGAGCGTGGCAATGGGCGGCGCGGTATCGAGCGTGCCTTCGCCCAACACCTCCACATCATCGATGTTCCAGCCGAGATCGGTCTGTGACTGATTCGATGTCAATCCCCAGCGCAATTGGAGTGTGGAGCTGCCAACGACACTTGTCGGCAATGGGTATTGAACCTCGCGCCAGCCGCTGTCCTGAACGCGGCTGCTGGTGGTCCAGACCCCCACCCACGTGACGCCGTCGGTGGAAGCTTCAATGAAAGCGGTGTCGCCTGCACGCAGCCTGAGCCAGCGTTTGAAGCGCAAACTCAACGTTGTGCTACCTGCGGCATTGATTGGTGGAGTTGTTGCATAGCGGGGCGCAAGTGAATTTTCGTAGTTGCCTTTCAAGTTGTAACCCACAATTCGAGTACCGGTCGCGCCTGTGCGGGGGCCGCCAACCCCATACGAAGGTTCCCCGTACTGCCAAAGAGCATCCATTGTCCACCCGGGGTCAGTGTCCATGTTGGCCGAGTAGAAAACGATCGGGATTGAAACGTGGAATTCGCCAAGGCGAGTTGCCGGGGCCCATGCGCCTTCGGTATCGGCGACCTGTTGTGGTTCCAGCCACACGGCATAAACGCCATTATGTGCTGCGGTCCAAACCTCGCCGTTTGGCGGAACCACGCTGTAAGTAGCGTGGCGCGGCGTGCCGTTGCTTTGCAGATCAACGCCAACGAAAATTGCAAGTCGATCGTAGCCATTCGGTCCCGTCACTCTTATGTCCGAGCTGTCCAATGTGGACACGTCAACCGCAACATTGTCGGAGTAAACCACGGTGAAAACATGATTTGTCTGGCCTGTTCGCGACAGTTCAGTGACTTCCAGCTCCGCCATCGGCGGCGTGGTAACTCCGGCGGGATCCGTAACCCACCCGTTGAGAAAGTATTGGCCAAGGCTGCCATAAGCAGTGTAACCGGTGGGAGTTGCACTGAACGGATCGCCTGCTCCAGAATTTCGAACCGCGATGTAGTACAGCCCCGCCAGAAGGTTGGTTTCGAGACACGCGCTCGTGGTGGCAGGCGGATTGTTCGTCAGCAACTGTTTCCCAGATGAGTCGTACAATTCAATCGACAGGTCAAGATTGCCGCCTCGCGTGCCTGAAGTCATTACGAGCGGACTGACCGTCAGCTTCACAGGACCGCTTCCCGTGAGGAAAGAAAACCAATCAACGTCTTTGCTTTGCTCGATAACGCCTTTGTTTAAGGGATTGGCATTGGCCGGGTCCGTCAGGGGCGTCGTGGAGACAATGTTTGTCTTGTCGGTGAGTGTTATGGGGGTTGCCGTGGCCGCTGAATTGCCGTGGTCATCAGTCTTGTAAGCGGTTTTGCTGGCGATGACAGCGAGGTCGTCCTGGGTATTGTTAGCATTGTAGTATTCGCCTTTCGACCACTGCGTGACGTTGCGGCTGTAACCCGTGCCCATGATCGGACCCCATGAAATGTCGCCGCTCCCGTGCCCACTGTAGTACTCGATGCCATCGGTCCTGCCGTCGTGGCTCAGACCGAGGTTGTGCCCGATCTCATGGGACACCACCTCAGCGATGAGCGATTCAGAGTTGCCAAGGTTGTCGTGGTAAACCCATGCCGGCCGATAGCGGGCGTAATTGAACGCCCCGAAGACGTTGATGTATGCCACTCCTCCGGCGTCGTTTTCCGGGTTTGGCTGACCGTCTCTGTCCACGTGGCTGGTGATGAGTGCGACAGCGGTGCGGGTGGTCAGCGTTGCCGGTCGTTCAGTCGTTACATCGATATTGAACGGCGCAAAATCTTCCGCAGCGCGCATCCAGACATTGCTGATGATGGTTTGCTCCGTTTCGTTGTAGGTTTCATAATCCGAATCAACGCTGAACGGCAACGCCGGGATGCTGCTGCGGTCCAGTTCTGTGTTCCACGATGTGTTAACAACAGTTTCACCCGCAAAGTTCAGGTACAACACATTCTGCGCGCCGGGCCGACTGTGAAAAACAAGCGACGACGGAAACGGAGAGACAGGCGAGCTTGTTCCTGCAGCGCTGACGGCAACCGCGTTTTTGTCTGCCAGTTCAGCCAACTCTTCTGAATCGAACCTGCATGTGAAGTATATGCCGCCCTCCCTGTCGGCAGCGAGCGATGCGACATCGTGTGCGGTGAAATGAAAACTCTGCAACCAGCGCTTGGCGTTTTCGCGGGCGGTGGGCGACAATCTTTCAAGCCGGGTCCGCAAACGTCCTTGCGGAATATCATCCAACCGATCCCAGCCACCGGGCCTGAATTCTGGTTGTGAAGCAATCGCTCTTGCGTCGGCGGCTTGAGTGATTGACATCGGCAGAAAAACAGCGGCAGACGCAACTGCAGCCTGCCAAACCAGCCTGCCAAACCCGCAACCGAACACGAAGCCTGTCACAATCCTTCGCAACATAACCCCGGGGCACTAGAGTAAACACATCGCTGTTCAAAATCGACCAGTTATTGGGGTTAGCTTTGACCCCGCGCACAAGGCAAATGCGCGCCGGATGAATAGTGTGCCAGGCACAAAGTTCGAGGTTTCGTATCGAGGACAGGCGCGCCTTTGTACGTTTTAAGTTGAGCGTTGGACGTTGGGTGTTATCAACGGAACACACTGGACGGCATACCGATTGGGAACCTTCAACGTGCAACGCTCAACGTACAACCTTCAAAGGGAGGCAATAATAGGGCGCATGTTGGAGCCATGGCAGACCACTGACCATCGGCCCCTGCCTCTTGATCGCTGTCTCCTGTCCCCTAGCCACCCGCCAAGGCGGTGACAGTTTTGGGTCATCTGGTTGCCGGAGGTTTGCCCCGAGCTGACGAGTCATGCGCCTTCTGGAGGCCGCGATTGCAGTTTGATAACGGCATGTTGTATGCTGAGGTGATTCCTGTCGGGGCCGGACTCTATGGCAAACAAAAAACCAGACACCGATACAGGGGAATCGGCGGAAATCATCACTCGCTCCCCATCGAAATCTCGTTTGGCGCTTTTCGCTGAGCGGTTTCGAATCCTTCTCGCGGTCTCATGTCACAGACCCGCTTGCCGATGCCATGGCACGGCACAACCGAAAAGGTCAGGAGCGGGCGTGATCGGTTCGATGCTCTTGTGCGCCTTGTGGTTGAATATGGCGGCTCACGGGCAGTTAACATTGGTTTGGACGGCTTTCAATGATCATTACGCCGGGCCGGCCACGGGCCAGTACACGACCGCGTGGAACGTGTTTGGCACTGCCAGCGGGGCCCCGGGCAATGAAGGTCCGCTCATGGACAGTGTGACGGGGGCGGTGTTGCCTGTCCGGCTAACCATTTCCAGTTCAGGGACCGTGAACCAAGGGTCCGCTTCAGGTGCGCCCGGCGCGGGAACACCAGCGTATGAAGTGTTCACAGGTCAGATTGACTGGGGCAGCGATGACAAACCCCATGCACCGTTGGTGAATCCCGGAGCGACCATCGATTATATCTTCACGGGGCTTGATCCAAACAAACGTTACGGGTTTGTCGGGACTGGCGTTCGCGGCGGTGTGGGTGGGAGCTACGCGTTGCGTTGGAGTTTGGTGGAGTTGTTGGATGCGGAATCATTCAAACCGGCTCATTCTACTGGCGCGGCTGCGTACACGAACGGCCTCGCCGCAACGCAGGTTGCAATCAACACAGGACAGAACAGCACGACCGGCGACTACGCCGCGTGGGAGGAAATCGATCCGGGCGCAGACGGTTCATTCACAATTCGCTGTAGCTACTACAGTGGGCCGATCCCAACAGGCACCGCAGGCGGCCCTTACTGTTACGGCCTGATGGCGCTGCGGTTGCAGGAGTTCAACGCCTCTCCGGTTCCCGCTGCCATTACCACTCATCCCACCAACCAAACTGTGCTGGAAGGCGCCCCGGCCAGTTTCAATGTTGTTGTCTCGGGCAATCCATGGCCGTCCGTTCAGTGGTATCGAGACGGAGCGCCGATTGAAGGCGCTACGAACCAAACGTTGAGCTTGCCCGCGGTTTCGATGAGCGACGATCAAGCCGCTTTCTACGCGGTCGCCAGCAATTGGGTGGCTGGCACCAGTTGCATGGCTACAAGCTTGGTGGCCAGATTGACCGTGCAGCCGGACCTGACGCCGCCGGTTGTTGTTTCCGTTCTGCCTGCGGCGAACGCAACGGTCAGCAGCCTCAAAACCATCGAGGTCTTTTTCAACAAACCCGTCACCAACGTTGACGCTTCCGATCTCTTGATCAATGGATCAGAAGCCAGCCAGGTCCAAATGCTCACACCCGCCCAGTACCTGTTCAGTTTCGCGCAGCCACCGCCCGGAACTGTGCAGGTGGCATGGGACACAGATCATCGCATAACCGACCTGACCTCTTCTGCCAATCCGTTCGGCGGCGGCAGTTGGACGTATCGCCTCGCTACCAACCTCATTTACGCCGTCCTCATCAACGAATTCATGGCCGCCAACCGCTATTTCCTCCGAGACGAGGATGGCGATTACTCGGACTGGATTGAACTCTACAACTCGGCCAGCGTCTCTGTGCCGCTTGAAGGCTGCTATTTGACGGACAACAGCCGCAGACTGACGATGTGGCGGTTCCCCAGTATCACCATGCCACCAAAGAGCTATCTGCTGGTTTGGGCTTCCGGAAAAAACCGCGCCAGCCCCACCTCGCCGCTCCACACCAACTTCCAGCTCGACAAGGACGGCGGTTACCTCGCGCTGGTCATGCCCGATGGCACCAACGTCGTCTCCGCTTTTACCCCCACCTACCCACCCCAACACACCGATGTGTCCTACGGACGCGACCGGTCAGACCCTTCGCTTCTTGGGTTTTTCACGTCGCCCACACCTCGAGCAGCGAATTCAACCGCTGGGGCGAGTTTCGCCCCTGAAGTGCGCTTTTCTCGCGACTCCGGCACTTTTACAACACCCTTCTCACTGAGCCTGAGCACGACGAGTACCAACGCCGAAATCCGGTACACTCTTGGAACCAACGCGCCGACGGCTTCGAGCGAACTTTACAAACAGCCAATCTTGATCACCAACACCGTGCAAGTGCGGGCGCGCGCGTTCATGGCCGGGCGGTTGCCGAGCGACATTCAATCGCGAGCATACCTGTACCTTGATCCTACCACGACCAACGTGACGCGATTCACCTCCCCGCTGCCAATCGTGGTCTTTCACAACTATGGCAAGGGTGAAGTGCCATACAGCGATCCCGGCCAATTCTCCCTGATCCAGGTCTTCGAACCCAGGAACGGCCGCAGCGCCCTCACCAATGCACCGGACTCCGCCGTCATGGGCACAATTCATCGTCGCGGCCAAGCCACGCGCTGGCTGCCCAAAATGAGCCTGCGCGTCGAGACCATCGACGAATACGGCGACAACAAGAACGTCCCGATGGCTGGATTCCCCGCGGACGACGACTGGGTGTTTTATGCGATTAACGGGTATGACAAGGTGCTGATGCACAATCCGCTTTCGCACGAGCTGTATCGTCAACTGGGCCGGTATTCATCGCGCACACGGTTCGTCGAGGTCTTCATCAAAGACGATTCCGGCCCGCCTGGCCCAATCACCGCGGCCGACTACAACGGTCTCTATGTCCTCGAAGAAAAGGTGAAGATTCACAAGCAGCGCGTGGACATCGACGAGCTTCAGGACGAAAACACAACTCCGCCCAGCGTCACGGGCGGTTATTTGTTCAGCATCGACAAGGACGGTGACTGGCCTCCCCTTTACGCTGCCAATTCCTCGATGTGGTATATCGATCCTGACGCAGCCACTATCAGCACTCCGCAACGAGCGCCCCAGATGCAATACATCACTGATTACCTCAACGCTTTCTACAGCGCCTTGACCGGGTCATCATGGACAAACCCGGTTACCGGTTACGCCGCCTACATCGACGTGCCAGCGTTCATCGATTTCCACCTCCACCAAACGCTGGTGTTTAACGTGGACATGCTGCGCATCAGTACGTTTTACTGCAAACCCCGCAACGGAAAGCTCACCCCTGCGGCGCTCTGGGATTTCGATCGAGCCTTCGGGATGTACTCGGCCGATGGCGACTACCGCGGGTTCAATCCATCTCGTTGGCGATCGGCCGGCATGGACGGCGGCACAGACCCGTTCAACCCATGCAACACGTTCGATAATCCATGGTACGGGCGTTTGTTCACCGACCCGGATTTCTGGCAGCGGTGGATCGATCGATATCAGGAGCTGCGCCGTACCACATACAGCTCCTCGAACATAACAGCGTTGATCAATCGCTACGCCGACGAGGTGAACGAAGCCACTGCACGTGAATACGCAAGGTGGCGTGGCTCGGGCAGCTCAGACACCACCCCCAACCAGGGCCGAATCAGCGCAGACGGCTGGACCTACACGTTCCCAACGCCGGGCACATGGGCGGCACAAGTCGAGTTCATCAAGGTCTGGTTCACCAATCGCCTGACGTTCATGGACACCAATTTCCTTGCACCGCCCACGCTGAGTCTTCCCGGCGGCAAAGTCCCTTATGGCACCGTGGTCACACTCGCTCCAGCCGCGAAACCGGGGAGTTCAGTGCTGTACACACTCGATGGCCAAGACCCCCGTCTGCCTGGCGGCGCGATCTCGCCCGCTGCATTGTCGAGCAGTTCTCCGGTGACGCTCACCATCACCGGCAATGTGTGGGTCACGGCGCGGTCATACAACCCGGCACACCGCAATCTCACCGGCCCCAACAACCCGCCCATCTCGAGCCCATGGTCGGGGCCTGTCAGCGCGTCGTACTATTCGACCGTGCCTGACCTGCGCATCACGGAGATCATGTATCATCCCGCAAAGGCCGCATCAGGCGACACTGATCCCGGCGACTTCGAGTATCTCGAGCTGGCCAACGTCGGTAGCAAGCCTCTGAGTCTCGTCGGATTCAAGGTCACCAAGGGTATCGATTTCACGTTCACCGGCGCCAGCCAGTTAACCAGCCTCAATCCCGGTGAGCGCGTGCTGATCGTGCGAAACCTCGCCGCCTTTGCCTCTCGCTACCCATTCGCAACCAATCGCGTTGCTGGCGAGTTCACTGGTCAACTCGACGATGCGGGCGAAGGCATCGCCCTCGTTGGTCCTTTGGGCGAACTGATCCACGATTTCGTCTTCGACAACCGCTGGTATCCGATCACCGACGGTTTCGGTTTCTCCTTGGTGATCAACGATGAGCAAGCGCCCCCGGACCGTTGGATTGACCAAGCCCAATGGCGGCCCAGCGCACACGACGGGGGTTCCCCCGGTGCACCGGACCCCCAACCTACCGTGAACCCAACCGTGATCGTGAACGAAGTCCTTTCCAACCCCATCGCGCCGGAGGACGACGCGATCGAGCTGTGGAACCCAAACCCAACAGCGGTGGATTTGAGTTACTGGTACGTCACTGACGACCCCGACACGCCGCGCAAATTCATGATCCCGCCCGGCACCCGCATTCCCGGAGGCGGCTTCATGGTCTTCCACCGCGCAACCTTCTTTGGCGTCCCGGGTACATTGAATGCCCTGAACAAGACCAACCAAGCCTTCGGTCTGAGCGCTGACGGTGAAGCCGCCTTCCTATTCTCCGGCGATGCGCAGGGTTATCTCACGGGCTACTGCGACGGATTCGAGTTTGGCCCCGCAGCACCAGGCGTGACCTTCGGCCGCCACACCAACAGCGTCGGTCAGGTGATGACCGTGCCATTAAGTCAGAGCACACTCGGCAGCGACAACGCCCCGCCACTGATCGGTCCGGTAGTCATCAGCGAAATCATGTGCGCACCGCCTGACCTTGTCATCGGCGGCCTTGCGTCGCCGAACGCGCGCGATGAATTCCTTGAATTGCAGAACATCAGCTCAGAGGCTGTGCCACTCTACGACCCTGACAACCCCGCAAACACGTGGAGAATCGACGGCGGCGTGAATTTTGCGTTCCCGCCGGGAACCGTGATGCCGCCACATTCATCCCTGTTGATCGTGAGTTTCAGCCCTGAAACCGAGCTGGATGCGCTGGCAGCATTCCGGACAACATACGGTCTGACGAATAGCGTGCCCATCTATGGGCCATTCAACGGCCGCTTAAACAACGCCGGTGAGGCCATCGAGCTATATCAGCCCGGCGCGCCGAACCCAAACACGCAGGTCGCACCATTGAACTTGATTGACCGGGTCAAGTACGACACGGCCATTCCATGGCCCGATGGCGCCAATCGCACAGGCGCAAGTCTGCAGAGAATAGACTCGAACGCTTTCGGCAATGACCCGGCCAATTGGATTGCCGCATGGCCAACACCAGGCCAATCTCTCGTCCCCAGAATGATGATTCGCGTCCAGACCGGAATGATTATTCTCGAGTGGGAGGATTCGCCCTTCAATTGGGAGCTCGAAGAAACCACCGAACTTAAGCCCCCAATCGAATGGCGCGCGTCGGGTGCGCTGCCTGTTTTCAGCGAGGGATGGTGGCATGCGCTCGTACCCCAGTCCGCCGCCACGATCTATTTCCGTCTGAAAGGCCCATAGACCGCGCGCTTCACATCGTGGTGCATCTCTAAACCCCAAATATCGTGTCTGTCACTCTATTTGCTGGGCGCGCACCACCCCCCCCGACTAGCGGCACTCAAAGGTCCTCTGAAACTTCAGCCATAACGCCACAATACCCGTCCGGCCCGGTCCAACGCGGCCGCCACAATATCGTGTCTGTCACTCTATTCATTCACCAAATGCGGTGCGTCGTGGTAAGGATACATCATCGAGGAAACACTGCGCGTGGTTGACCCGGATGCAGCGTATTTCTGGGCCACGCATCAAGGGGCGGAAATTGACCTTGTGCTGCAAAAGGCGGGTCGGTTGTATGGTGTGGAATGCAAACGTGTGGATGCGCCAACGCTGACCCGTTCGATGCGCATTGCATTGGCAGACTTGAAGCTGGAGCGCATTGCTGTGGTTTATCCAGGTACGAAGCGGTTTGCTTTGCATGAGCGAGTCGAGGCTGCGCCACTAGCAGCCATGGTGGACGGAATGAAAGGTTTGTTCCCATGAGCCGGAAACTTCGCTCGATTACCATATGGGCATATGTGATGGATTGGCCGGTGAGATTTCCAGCCTGGAATCGCGGGCTTGACCGTGCCTGGTCGGCCTGCGACAAAGTTGTCAGCCTAACAAGCGAATGACATCGCGTGTCCAATTATGAAACTGAGCGTTTTTCCTTTTGCCATTGGGTTTGTGGCGTCGTGGTTTGCCATCACGAGTCACTGCGCAGAGACCGTCAGTTATCGGAGGCTGCCCCTGACCGAATACCGCAACAAGATGAAAGCGGGTTGGATCGGCCAGATCGTTGGCGTTTCATGGGGCGGTCCGACGGAGTTCAAGTGGCAGGACAAAATCATCCCCGCAGACAAAATGCCGGCATGGAAACCGGAGATGATCAATGACGCTTTTGGCCAGGACGATCTCTACGTCGAGATGACTTTTCTGAGGACGCTCGAGCAGTACGGGTTGGACGTGTCAATCCGGCAAGCTGGCATCGACTTCGCAAACACGCGGTATCCCCTCTGGTGCGCGAACAATGCCGGACGCACAAACCTGCGGAAAGGCATCGCGCCACCCGATTCAAGCCATCCCAAGTTCAACAGATGCCCAAACGACATTGACTATCAGATCGAGGCGGATTACTCGGGTCTGATCGCACCCGGCATTCCACAAGCCGCAGTTGATCTCGGCGAAAAATTTGGTCGTTTGATGAATTACGGCGACGGCATGTACGCAGGCCAGTTTGTCGGCGCAATGTACGCCGCCGCGTTCTTCGAAAACCAGCCGACAAAGATAGTCGAGACCGCGCTCGCGGCGATTCCCGCCGAAAGCCAGTATGCCGAAATGGTCCGCGATGTCCTGGCCTGGTACAAGGCCGCACCAAATAACTGGCAAAAGGGATGGGAAAAATGCCAGGAGAAATACCGGCGAAATCCTGAATACCAAAAAGCGTCCAACGGCGGCATCGATTGCAAGATCAATGGCGCTTATGTGTTGCTTGGGTTGTTGTACGGCAAGGGCGATCCGGATCAGACCGTCCTGATTTCCTGCCGAAGCGGCATGGATTCAGACTGCAACCCGTCCACGGCAGCGGGTGTCTTGTTCACATCGATTGGTTTTGCCGAGTTGCCGGAGCGTTTCCGGACGGGGCTAGATCAGGATCGCAAGTTCAGTCACACCGATTACAACTTCCCTGGCTTGATCGCAGTGTGCGAGAAGCTCGCGCGGCAGATTGTGACGCGTTACGGCGGACATATTGAACAATTGCCGGGAGGCGAAGAGGTGTTTGTCATCCCAGTGCAGTCTCCCAAACCGAGTCGGTTGGAATTGAGCTGGGCGCCGGGGCCGATCGCCAACAGCCGGTTCACGCCGGAGGAAATGGCCAAGATAGTCGTTGGCAATGCACCGGAAAAAGTCAAAGAAGCTCTCGCCAAGTTCGCTCCTGGCTGGCAAATCGATAATTGCGGGCCTGACATGGACCCCGGCCTTCGCGAAGAGTGGCAGGGGCGAAAGAACGTCTTTGTTTCGCATCCACTCGACCAGCAGACCGGCTGTGTACTGAGCCGAACGATCAATGTGCCCGCCGGGCAGACAACCCAGCTCAGATTGATTGTCGGACACGATCCGCAGGGCGATTTTGATCTGATTGTTCGCGTGGCAGGCGAGGAACGGTTGCGCACACCGGTGAGTGCTCGGACAGCGACAGACGGTCATTGGCTGCCGGTTACAGTGGACCTGACACCTTTTGCGGGGAAGACAGTAAAGGTCGAGCTCGTTAATGAGCCGACCGGTTGGGCTTACGAAGCCGCCTATTGGGCTGAAATCGCGGTCGAAAGCAGGTAGGATTGCGCAAGTGCCTCTGCCGTTCTGCGGAATTGGCTGCAACTTTGTCGCGGCCTTTGTACCCACTCTTGTCGGCGGTCTTGCGGTTGATGACGCGTGCCTGACTTACGATTTGAGATCACGGGTCGCTCGGACGTCACGTGATTGCAAGGGGCGCGTATTCTTTCCCGCCTACAAATGACCTGTACCCGTCTATCCTGCCGTCCTCGGATGTCTTGATGAGGCAGAAGTCGGCTGGCATGCCAGGAGTGAGGTCGATCGGCAACGCCATCAATTCTGCCGGGCCCAGGCTGTAATTCGCCCACGCCGATTGCCATGGGCAACCGAGCATTTGCGCTGCACGCGAGACACCTGCGATCGGACACAGAGATGACCCTGCGTACTGCGATGTTCCGGGCATTCGAACCACTCCATCAGTGCCAACGTCTATTTCGATCTCCCGGAGTTTGTATCTGCCGGGCGGCATCCCCGCCGCAGCCATGGCATCAGAGATGTACACGATCGAGCGGGTCTGCTTGACCCTGTGAATGATTCTGAACAACGGCGGCGCAACGTGAATGCGATCGGGAATGACAGTGACCACAAGGTCTGATTGGTCAAGAACACGCCATGTGATGTTATCGTGCCTGTCCCAGAGCGGTGGGCAGCCATTGCCAACGTGCGTGAATGCTGTTGCGCCGGCGCGGATGGCTTCAGCGAGAGTTTCCGCAGAAGCATCTGTGTGGCCAAGGAACACTTTGATGCCCATGGAAACTGCCAGTCTGACGGCTTCGATAGCCCCGGCGCGCTCGGGTGCGAGGGTGAGAATGACACGATCTTTGCCCGTAGCCGCACGCAACTGGCGGATGTGTACGGGGGTGGGATCAGCAAAACAATCGGGATCGTGAGCACCGTAAAAGCCGGGTTTCGAAGAAAGAAAAGGTCCTTCGATGTGCCAGCCGATTACGGCATGGTTAAGGAGAGGCGATGTTGCGCAGATTCGGCGCAGAGTTGTCAGGCGTTCGATCAAGCGCGGCCATTGTTCGGTTACCAGCGTCAGCATGAACCTCGAGCAGCCAGCCTGATGCAGGCCGTTGACCGCGCGTTCCAGTTGTCCGCGGTCGATGACGTCGCTTTGGAAATCGATCCCGAGAAAGCCGTTGACCTGCAAATCGATCAACCCGGGCGCGATCCACCAATTGCCGGTCTCGGCACCGGGCGCTCTTTCCCTTTCGGTGATGATTCCGTCGTCAAACCTGAGGCGGATTATGTCGTTTGACCAACAATCCCTTGCGATTACGTCGCCTCGTGTCATATGCCGACGATATGCTCTTGATGAAGCCAATGGCAAGTGGACACGTCGGCAGGAGCGCCGCGATTCTTGGAATGCGATATGGGGACAGGCACGCAGTTTCCGCACCTCAACGATATGGTGACAGGCACGTTGCCGGGCACGTTGATTCCGCCACCCAACCGGTGGACCTGCTGGTGGCGCCGGATTTGCGTGATTGAAACCAGTCGTACGATCTGGCGTCGGGTTGATGCGGCCGGGGACGGCCGCGCTCCCGGCGCCGTTGTTTTCTCCAACGCCTGCAGGAGCGCGGGCATTCTTGCCCGCACCCAACCGGTGGACGTTCGGGCGCCGGATTTGCGTGATTGAAACCGGTCGTACGATCGGGCGTCGGCTTGATGCGGCCGGGGACGGCCGCGCTCCCGAGCGCCATTGCTGTTTCCAAGGCGTCGATGGGAGCGCGGCGATTCTTCGCCGCACCCAGCCGGTCTATGTTCGGGCGACTTATTTGCGTGATTGAAACCGGTCGTACGGACGGGCGTCGGGTTGATGCGGCCGGGGACGGCCGCGCTCCCAGCGCCGTTGCTGTTTCCAACGCGTCGATGGGAGCGCGGCGATTTACACCGGAATTACGGTCTAAGCGGGTTTGGTCAGTTGGGCCGGTGGAATTACCGAGCTAATTCTCGGCGCGATAGTATTTTGCTGCGTCACTTGCCGAAATCACCAGTGGACTGGCGCTGGGAAGAGCGATGTCCCGGTACGGTCCTTGTGGTGCGTCAGCGGCCTGGAGCCAGCCGGTAAATGTAATCTTGACCTTGTCAGGCGGAACCTGGTCGATACGCAGTGTTGGGGTAGGGATTCCTTCAGGCCCCCAGACTCGGATGTTCGACACGAGGACATATCGCGAATACTGATTGCCGTTCATCCAGCACATTATGCAATTGATGCCGCTGTTTGGATCGACTTCGCCGGGGCAGCGTCGCATTCCGAACTCAGGCATCCAGATTGGGTCACTGAACGCCGGATCGCCAATGTGCGGGTCTATCCATTCTGGATCACCGTCGTGTTTGGCGGTTTGCCAGACTTCCTCTTCGCCGTCTCTTTGAGCGAAGTTGTCGTAAGTGTTAACGTAGGTCAAATCTCCGTCTATGCCGTTGGCGACGTACATTATGGTTTTCATGTGGAGTACCTTGCCGTCCTTGAATTCAGGGCCGTGATCAAACCAGCTTCCACCTCCGCCGCAAACTCCGACTCCGTTATACCGGCAGTCCTGGTATTTGGAAAGGCGCACGCCGGTGCTCAATTCGTTGTACTTCCAATTCGGGTTGCCGATATCTCCGTCTGCGGTTCTGTTCGCATAATCAGCCAGCGTAAACCCGAAGTCATAGCCGGGCAGGATATTATGGTAAGTGTTGGTTCTTGGATCATAGTCCTCGGGGATTTCGTTTGTGCAATGGAATTGCCAGTCCCACGTGACAGTGATGGGGCCGGTCATTTGTTTTGGGAAATCAATCTTGAAGAAATAAGTCGCTTTGTTTGTTCCGAAGTTGCCGTCCGAGGCGACCATCATTTGTCCGCCGCCGATCGCCGTGGCATTTGTGACGGTGGCGATGTAGAAGGGTTCTGTTTCGCCGTCGGGTATCCAGCTCTTGCCGTTGTTTAGCGGGCTGTAAGTTTCTGGTGACGGTTCATTTGCAAGAACCCAGTCCCAGTCGGCATTGGCATTTTCCCACTTTGCACCGGTGGCTGGCTGCCCAATCAGCCATCCGTTCGTGTAGCCTTCCAAGGCCGAGAACTTGGTTTTGAAAAGAAGTTGCGCTTGTGTTTCCGAGGCGAGCAACATCAGCGAAGCGCACCCGAGAACCTTGAGGACTGTCGATGTTTTCATGGCTTTCCGATTACTTTTTTCTTTCCTTCAGTAGCTAACTATTCCGAATCGTTGGATCTGCAGAATTGATGTTTTGGGGTGGGGCTTCGCTGGCGAGGGCGTCAGAGAAGAGCGAACCACAAAGCATGTCCTCTGTTGATCATCTAACGACTGTGCGCACAATCTCAGCCAAGGCATTCTGTGTCAAGCAGAAACCTCAGCCCCCTGTTAACCCGTCAGGGTGCCAGCCAGCCGCACTCCGCCTGAGATGCAACCAAGCGTGCGGCACGATGACGTCTGAGGGGCTGCCGTCGGTCGCGGTACCTTGGTCGCCTCGCTAAACCGGAGATCTCACCGGCTCACCGGCGACCCGCACCAAAAGCTTCATTCTGGTGAGATTTCCGGGATCGAGTTCCGCTCTATCAGAATGCAAACAATCGGGTTGATGCGGCCGGGGACGGCCGCGCTCCCGAGCACGATTGCTTTTCCAACGCGAAAGCAAGGAAATACCCGGGGTGGGCGGGCAGCAATCGTCGGTCAGAGCCGTAGCTCAGACAGCACTATTCGGAGTGCTACTGTGAGGCTTCGAGAAGGCGTTTGATTGCGCCGATCAATACATTCTCAACTTCGGGCGATACGTTGGAAGACGTGGGGCTTGTTTCGTACCCGCCTTCGGCGTATGCGACCTTGGTCCCAATGTACCCCGGGCCGTAATCCCCATAAGCGGCCATCGCCACGAAACGATCCGGCCTCATTGACTTGGCCGCCAATTGATACTCGACAAACAGTTCCCCCGGAAGATGCAGCAGGCGCGCGCGGCCCAGACTCAGGCAGGTTACATCGATCTTGTGTCCGGACTTGCATCGGCGAAGAAATGCGAGCCGCGAGGCGGCGCCTGACAGGAAAAACGCCGGGTCAGGCTTGGCGAACTGCGCTTCGAGCTCGGTTTCGGACAGGTGTGATGCGACTGGCAATGCCACGGATTCGACGGCCCACTTGACGTCATCGGGCTTGATTGGTTCGCGTCGCGTCTGTTCCCATGCACGGCGCATGCCGTCTGCCAAACGTTCTGCAAGAATGCGCCGGTTCTCGGGCGATCCGTCGTTGTATTTGCCCGCACCGAGGTTGCCGCCTGCTCCGTTGAAATGTACGTGCAAAGCCGCTGGAATGGCCAGTTGCCTCAAGAACCTCGCAACCCCGGGAAAGTCCGGATTCGGAATGCCGGTGCGATAGTAACTTTGCGGGTGGACAGCATAATAAGTGAGGACCGCCAAAGGGCGTTCTCCGTTCCAGAAGCTGATCATCGAAAGCTCGGGGTCGATCGTTCCTTCGGGTTCGGCGCGTAGCGCAGGGTCCTTGCATGATGTGTACCGGGTCGCGCGCACCTTGCCGTCAGGTCCAAGAATACGCCTGTTTGATGCGACTTTTTCGACGATAGCCTTGCCGAGGCCGATCTCGGTTATGGGTTGGGCGCGGGACAGGGATTCTTTTATTGCCCGATCGAGCCGATGCAGCACCTCTCGCGCGAAATCGCCATTGTAACTGGCAGGGTCAAGTCCGCGTTCTTTCAATATCTTCTCCGCGGAGAAATCGCAGTCTGGCGCATCATGCTGGTGGACGGTGTGAACCGCCACACGCGACGGGATTGTGCCCGCAGCTTTCGCAAGAGTGGCGCGGAACTCGTCGTGACCTTCATTGGCGATGCCGATCCAATCCACAGCGCACAAGACAATTGGCTGACCGGCATTCATCAGGACAATCCCCCGCGCTTTCAGCGTGAGGTCCCACCAGTTCGTGACTGGGTCGTATGCCATTCGGCTCCCAATCGGCGGTGTCGCATCCACGTCGAAGGTCGCAATCCGCACCAACTGGTCGTCTTTGACCGGCCCGGACGGAGAGAGGCTTTCGAGACCGCTCGCGTGTGTGGAACACAGGAGGAAGCAGGTAATCGACACGCCGATTGATGCTAGGAACCACTCGCGTCTGTTGAAGGTGCCGTTCATGGGGTTTTAATATGACGTTGGGTTGCGAACGCCGCAAAGCGAAAAGTGCAAGCCCCGGAATCTCACACGAATCAACTCATGTATCTATCCGTGGGGTGGGTGGTGTGATTTGGTGGCCGGTCCTTCTAGTGCGAAGCCTCGCCAACGGTTTTTTCTTTTCTGGAGGGCGGTTTTCGTGTTGCCTTTGGTCCCGCGACTGATGGGAAATTCGTTTAAACCAGAATCATTTGTCGCCCAGCACGTGGCATCAATTCCACGTTCGGGCATACGTGAGTTTTTCGACCTTGTACAGGGTCGGCCGGGCGTCATTTCGCTGGGTGTTGGTGAACCGGATTTTGTTACGCCATGGCACATTCGTGAGGCGGCTATATACGCCCTTGAACGGGGTCGAACCAGCTACACTTCCAATTTCGGGCTGTTGAAACTGCGCGAGGCGATATCGAATTACGTGAATGAGAAGTTTGGCGCGCGTTACAATCCTGTAAACGAGGTTCTCATTACAGTTGGTGTGAGCGAAGCACTGGATCTGGCATTGCGCGCGATATTGAATCCCGAGGACGAGGTCATTTATCACGAACCGTGTTACGTGAGCTACTCGCCGAGCATCGTCCTTGCCCGCGGTGTGCCAGTGGCTGTGTCGTGCCGGGCTGAAAACGGATTCGCCGTCGCGGCAGATGCGATCGAAAAGGCCATAACGCCACGGACCAAAGCTGTAGTACTCAATTTTCCAACCAATCCAACCGGCGGTACGATGACGGCGGAAGCCCTCGGCGAGGTTGCCGATGTAATCAAGCGGCACAATCTGCTTGCCATCACAGACGAAATCTACAGTGAACTCACTTTCGAGGGCACGCACACGAGCCTTGTTTCCCTGCCGGGAATGGTCGAAAGGACGATTCTGCTCCACGGTTTTTCGAAGGCATACGCTATGACCGGGTTCAGGCTCGGTTACGCATGCGGCCCGGCCCCGTTGATTGAGTCGATGATGAAAATCCACCAGTATTCAATGCTATGCGCCAGCATCGTCAGCCAGGAGGCCGCGTTTGAAGCGCTTCGGAATGGCCATGCCGATATAATCGAAATGCGCGAGCAGTACCGGCTCAGGCGGAATTTCATTGTCAATGCTCTCAATGAAATGGGGCTTCCATGTCATATGCCCCGCGGGTCGTTCTATGTTTTCCCGTCGATACGTCCAACGGGCCTTTCATCCAAAGAATTTGCCGTTCGCCTCTTGAAGGAGGAGGGCGTGGCATGTGTGCCCGGCGACGCTTTCGGCCCCAGCGGCGAAGGACACCTGCGCTGTTGTTTCGCGGCTTCGATGGAGAAACTCTCAGAAGCCGCCTCGAGAATCAGACGGTTTCTTGGGAAGCTGGGGACTGCGCGCGAGGACAAGGCTTAACCCGCATTTTCCCAGCCCGGCGTTCCCGGAACCAAAGTCGCCTGACAGGCACTGCCTCGGCTCCAACGCCCCCTCGGACTGTCAGCCACGCCGGGCTCAGACCCCATGACGTCGCGGAAAGAGCGATGAACGTTTCCTGACCTACCACGACGATGTTTCCGCACATAAACCGTTGGCAATAAACCAAAGTTTTGGCGAATTGGTGTCACCCCAAATTCTGGTTCGAGGACCTCTGTGCGGCGGGATCAGGGAATCTGAGACTAGCTCCCAACCACAACCAACTCGTCCGCCCAAAGGTGGGACTCTAACCCGCCGCGGGCGTGGCTTCGCCCGATGGACGCAAAAACCTATCGCCGTTAGATTTCCGCGTTTAAGCGGGTAACTGAAAGCTTTGCGGCCCTAATTGCGGTACCCCAGCCCTTTGCGCCTACGCCAAGGGGTGACCTGCAGCGCTCCGAGCCAACTACGTGTCTGTCCCCATATGGCCCCATTCGATCTCGCCGCTGATCCCGATGGTTTTTCACGCGCTGCCGAGGATGCAATGGGCGTTGGTAGGCGTGAAGCGCTTGGAGTTCGGCAGCTTGCTGCCGCTTTGTCTTAGGCACAAACAACGTGTCTGTCCCCGTATCGGCATCCGAGGGGTTACTCCACAGACTTCGGCAACCGCGGATTGGAACAAGGGGCAATTTGCGGGCCGCACCGCAATCAGGAAGCAAAATCCAAACAACTCGAATAGAGTGCCAGGCTCGACATTCAATCACTCACATGCGAACTCGACTACAACACTCGGTACTCGGATTTGTGAGCGCTCGTGTCAGTTGCGCGTTTCGCAAGCACGCTGCTTCGTCCTCAAAGAACGGAACATAGAAGTTTGACTTGCGGTGAGCTGAAAACTAGATTGAGGCCTGATGCTGGCCGTTAAATCCAAAGCCGCGGACTATACTCCGGCTGATGTGAGCTCATCCGAATCTTCTTCCACTTGGAAGCAGATTGTCGGTCCGGTGGAGCCTTTTCTGCGGGCGGTGACAGTTTTCCTCGAGGAACAGTTGGGGGCGTTTGAACCTGAGGTTGCCGCATACGCACGTTATGCGCTCACGAACCAAGGAAAACAATTACGACCGGCGTTGGTGGCTCTGAGCGCCGGCGCGTCCGGCAAAAAGAACGACGGCCTTGTCACCGTGGCGGCAATAATCGAAATGGTGCACCTCGCAACATTGGTCCACGACGATGTAACCGACCATGCCAGCATTCGTCGCTGCCGGCCGACCATGGCTGCGAACTGGGGGAACACCGCATCCGTGTTGGTCGGCGATTGTTTGTTTGCGCACGCGCTCACACTGGCCGCTGCTTTTCCAACGCCGGACATTTGCCGCGCCGTAGCCCAGGCAACGAAGATCGTTTGCTCGGGGGAGATTCTCCAAACCCAGCGCCGCGGGTGCATCGGACTCGGCCGGACAGAATACGATCGAATTATCCGAATGAAAACGGCCGAGCTATTTGCGCTTTCATGCGACTTGGGAGCGCACATGGGGGGCGCACAGCCCGGCCAGCGCGCGGCGCTTCGGGCTTACGGAATCTCGCTCGGCATGGCGTATCAAATCTACGATGATTGCCTCGATGTGTTCGGCAGCGAGAACAAGGCCGGGAAATCGCTCGGGACCGATCTGATTGGCGGGAAATTAACTTTGCCTGTTATCGTCTCGCTCGAGAGGGGAACTTCGAGTGACAGGCGCGAAATCGAGCGCTTGATCGCAGAGGGGGACGCGAACGGGCTGCCGCGCTTGCGCGTTTTGTTGGACAAGTACGATGCACTGGCGGAATCACAACGCGTAATCTGTGACCACTGCCGTGTTGCCAACGAATGTCTGTCTGTTTTGAAGCCCGGCCCGGAACGGGACAGTCTAATGTCCGCCGCTGCTTTCATCGCAAGGCAGGCATTTGCGCTGGGCGAATCGGCTTAGCAAGGTCCGGGCAAAGATGACAGCCACTCTCCGCACACCCGCAGCACCAGCGACGGACGCGAAAGAATCCGTGTCCGACGCCATGCTGGTGGCGCGCGCCAAACGAGGCGACCTCGACGCTTACGACGAGCTTGTCAGGCGTTATCAGGAGCGCATCTACTCGGCCATGTACCACATGACGTCGAACCATGAAGACGCCAGTGACCTCACGCAGGAGAGTTTCATAAAGGCCTATCGCGCGCTCAAATCGTTCAAGGGCGATTCCAGCTTTTTCACGTGGCTTTACCGAATAGCCATTAACAAGGCGATCAACTTCCTAAAACAGCGCAAGCACGTCCATGAGATGAGCCTTGATGACCTTGACCTGAACGCGGAGCACGACCCGGACATTGTTGCGCTGATTTCGGAAAAGACGCCCCGCCGGCAGGCCGCTCTCTCCGAGCTTCAGGTCAGATTGAACGAAGCGATGCAGAAACTGTCTGAACCTCACAGACTGGTGGTTACGTTGCACGACATTCAGGGCCTGCCGCATGAGGAGATCGGGCGGATAATGAACTGCAATGTTGCCACCGTGCGAACCAGACTGTTCTATGCAAGACAGCAGTTGCAGGCTTATTTGTCAGACTACATCAAGTAACCGAAAATGAACTCACCAGAGGAACAGTTCAGCGAGCTGCAGCGGTTGTTGGCCATAAAGCGCCACGAACGGCCGCCCCCCGGCCATTTTGATCGGCTTGCACAGCAAATCCGGCGCGCCCTAGAAGCCGAAACCGTTGGTGCTTGCTCGACATGGTGGGAAAGGTTCATCAGCCGGTTTGACATGCAGCCAGCGTGGGCAGCGGCGCTTGCGGTTGCAGTGGCGGCTGTTTATCTGTACGCTTTCGTAGTATCGCAAGGGCCGCAATCACAACAGCTCTCAGTTCACCATCCTGCATCTCAGGACTGGGTGTCGGCTACTCATCCCTTCTGGATTCCTTCCGTTGCCACCAGCCTGAATTCCGGAGAGGAATCACGCGCGCGAAGCGCCACACCGTTTAGATCAAGCGTCGGGCCGATTATGGGAATGGAGCCCGTCCATGGCTTCCTCACATCGCCGCGCAATCCGGATGTTTTGCCCGCAAGCTTGATCATAAGAACTCCCTAACCCGGAACCTCACTGGCCCCCCCGGCTCGCATTCACCCATTCCTCCACTCCTGTGAGATTTCAGGGTTAGGCTGCGAATTCGCTCAATTCCTCCGTATCTGCTTCTCTGGCGGCCAGTAATGCGGCCACAACGGCACGGCCTTTGGATGAGTCCGAATAGGGGGACAGGCACGTTGTTTGGGCGTTAGAACAAAGCGGCAGCAAGCTGCCGCACTCCAAGCGCTTCGCGCCTACCAACGCGTAGTGCATCCTCGGCAGGGCGTTAGAAACCATTTGGATCAGCGGCGAGATCAAACGAGGCCATATGGGGACAGACACGTTGGCGGGTCGGAGCGACGCTGGTGGCCCCTTAGCGCAGGCATAAAGCGCTGGGGTACCGCAATTAGGACCAGAAAGCTCTCAGTTTTCCGCGTCAACGCGGAACTCTAACGGCGACAGATTGTTCTGAGCATTGGGCGATGCTGCGCCCACGGCCGTTAGAGTCCCGAATTTAGGCGGCTTTGAAAGGTGCATTCATCGAGCAGTAATAGCTCTGAACGTTGTACGTTGAGCGTTGTACGTTGCACGTTCCCGAATAGATAACCCAAATGATGAGCTAACAAAGCGTTCAACGTACAACATGCAACTCGCAACGTTCAACTGGGTCGCGGTTTTGCCACCCGAATGCCTTTGTTCGCCCGCGGCTGTCAGAATCCCGTCTTCAGGCGGAAAAGTCACACTGTGGTTCGAAGTTACTCTGGCGGCGACTGGTCCAGCGGGAGCTTGATCAGAGCGGTCTTCCCTGCTACGGAGTCGCAGCAGATACTCCGCAGCCCGGCGTGGCCGAGAGGCCTCATCGGGGGGCACGGGAGGCGAGTCAGTGCCTGTCCAGCAACTTTGGTTCCGGCCAAGCCGGGCTGCAAAACACGTGGGCTGACGGTTACCTGACAAAAACGAGGGTCTGGAGATTTGGTGCGATTCGCTCGAGCTTGGCCACCAAACGGTCTTCATCGGCGGTGCAAGTACCTGAGTGCGACTGGTTTTTGGCGTCAGTAAGTGAGAGTTTATACCTTGAACCGTCGCGTTCCCACGTGCCCTCACCGGCCAGCGAGAACTGCGGAATACCGGGCAAATCGGTGGGCACAGCCGCGGGTCTTGGTTGTTCCTCAGGCTGAGCCCCGCGGGCACCGCGGCCTCGACCGAAATAACGCTCGGCTATTCTGGGGTCCATGCCCATGGGTGGCTGAGGCGTTTCGCCTGCAGCGGCTTGAGCCGCGGCAGCGGCCGCTGCAGCAGCCGCCTTCGCGGTTTCGATCATTCTGTTGGCCTGCTCAGTAAGCTCCACTTTGACTCTGAACTTGTTGTCTGGCGTCGCCATCAGCGTCGTCTTCGCGAGGAAAACGCCGACCAAGGTCTTCAACTTGGCCATTTCTTGAGCGGACATGTCGGGGTTCTCTTTTCGCGCGAGGGTAAACGTGGCTGAGACGTCAAGGATCCAGCGCCCGAGGATTTTCTCTTCGTCATATCTGGCCGACCTGCCGGTGCTCAAGTATTGGATCAGGTCTTTTAGATCGACCTGACTGACTTCGTTGGCGACTTCGGCATTGTTGATGAGGTTCTGGACTTTTGGATGGTTGATGAGATTCAGGATTGGGGCCTTGGTTTGCCACGCGTTCAGGAATTCAACATCGTTCACGAGGTCTTTGATGTCGTCTCTCTCGCCGAGTGCAAGAAAAGCGGGGTAGTTCAAGAGACGCTCCAACAACACAGGATTTTGATACAACAACCCGATCAGGTCTGAAGCCAGATAGTAGTTCTCCTTCATCGGGTCCAACGAAGCGAGGCTCTTGTCCAGGCCGCTTGCCTGAATCTCCTTTCGCACTGAGGCGATTAGTCTCTGCCATGCAGGGCTTTCATCGCCGGTGGTTTGCACGGCTGGATACCCGGCCACGTAAAACACCAATCCCAACATCAGACAGTAAATGGTCGCTTCGAGCATCCCGATGCACACGCCCAAACGCTGATTCAATCTTTCCCATCGGATGCGGGTGTGATCGTCAGTATTGTACTTGTAGTAAAGAGCCACCTTGTGGTGTACGGGCAGACCGATGATCGCGAATATCAAGACGATGAGGATGAACACAGCCACTGGCGGCAGGACGAACCACCACAATT
Organism: Verrucomicrobiota bacterium; assembly: GCA_012517065.1. GTDB lineage: Bacteria > Verrucomicrobiota > Verrucomicrobiia > Limisphaerales > J093 > JAAYVR01. The sequence goes on from JAAYVR010000228.1 coordinate 25,237, forward strand.
GATTGGTCAGGCCGAGCTTCGGCACCAGCGGCCGCAATGTCGGTGCCAGTGGCAACGCGAGAAACGCGGCCAACACCAAGCCGACAAACGACACACCTGCGCGGACCGCGCCTCTGTAATATCCTGCGAGACCCAGCAACCCAAAAACTGCTATGACAATCAGCCACGTCAGCATGGAAGCGATTGTAGCAGTCGTCGCGCCAAACGCACGAAAAAATGTTGCTGTACTCATTGAACCAAGACCAACATGCCGGCCTTGGTTTGTTAAGCGCGCGTGATGAAGCTGAGAACAATTGGCTCTGTTGTAACAAGGCTGTTGCCCGTTTGGGTGCTGCTGGCAGGCGTTGTGGGATATGCCCATCCTCCAGCTCTTACGTGGCTTAATGGCCGGATTGAATGGCTTTTCGCCGCCACAATGTTGGGAATCGGCGCTGTCCTGACGCCGTCGGATTTCCGGCCGATCTTTCGTCGGCCGCATCTGGCGTTGCTTGGGACAGTGGCGCAGTTCGGCATCATGCCTTTGACCGGTTTCTTGATCGCACGCGCATTGCATCTTCCTCCAGAGCTAGCCCTCGGGTTTATCCTTGTCGGTTCCGTGCCCGGCGCCATGGCTTCGAACGTTATCTCTTACCTTGCAAAGGCTGATGTTCCATACTCGATTACCCTGACGACATGCTCGACCATCTTGGCGCCGATTGCGACTCCAGCCCTGACGTTTGTCTTTGGCCGAACGTATGTGGCAATACCATTCTGGCCGATGCTCTTGAATATTGTTCAGATTGTGATTGTTCCCCTGGTTTTGGGGCTTGCAGTCCGGCATTGGTTTGGCCGGGCCGTTGAAGGTATTTCGTGGTTATTTCCTTTGTTGTCCAGCATTGCGATTGCGCTGATATGTGGGCTGGTGGTGGCACTCAACACGGATAAACTCGCCCAAGTAACATGGCTGGTTCTGATTGGCGTGGCCGCACACAACGCAATTGGTCTGTTGGGGGGGTATCTTGCGGGCAGACTGTACAGGTTTGACCCAACCCGCTGCCGAACATTGGCGATCGAGGTCGGCATGCAAAACGCCGGTCTGGGAGCAGTGCTTGCGCTGAAACATTTCTCAGCCCAGACAGCACTTCCCAACGCCTTGTTTGCAACGTGGTGCATCGTAACTGCATCGATCCTCGCTGAGATTTGGGCCGGGCGATCCAGTCATGGCATCACGGTAACCTCGAAATAAGAATTACGAGCATGGCACTTTATCAGGAGGGTTCTTGACCTTGCCTTTCCGTTTTGCATAGGCTGCCTGTCAATTCGCCATGGCGGAGCAGCAAATGCAGTGCTTCGAACCAGGTCGATCGCGCGAATCGCAGAGCGGCGCAGGTACAACCGAGTTACCGTGGCAAGACAAGTTCGTTCGTTGCAAGCTTGGTGTTCCGCCACGCTGTGTGGCCCGGGGTGGCTTGGTCGCGCCCGGCGGCGATGAGTTGAGATGAGTGCATGCATTCTTTCAGGCAAAAGGCTTGAACGATCACGCAACTTGCGATGCTCGCGCGGATTCTTTAAGATGGGAGTGCAAAGCAACGGCGGCCGTTTGGTTCATGAACAACAACAAAAACTCACTATGAAGACACAGCATGGGTCCACAACTCGCAGGGATTTTCTTCGAACATCAACAACCGCCATCGCAACGGCGATGGTGGTGCCGGCACACGTTTTGGGACGTGGTGGCGAGCCGCCGCCTTCGGCCCGGTTGAACATCGCGGGCATTGGCGTGGGCGGGATGGGGGCGGGCGACATCAACGCTGTCGCGCAAGGGAACAATATTGTGGCCTTGTGCGACGTCGATACGAAACATTCGGCCGAGACTTTCAAGAAATTCCCAAACGCCAAGCAATACCGGGATTTCAGGAAGATGTTCGACGAAATGGAAAAGAGCATCGACGCTGTGGTCGTTGCCACGCCAGACCACACGCACGCAGTCGCCGCAATGGCTGCAATCAAGCGGCGCAAGCATGTTTATTGCGAAAAACCGCTTGCGCATTCGGTTCACGAGGTTCGCGAACTCATGAAAGCGGCGCGCGAGTACAACGTTGTGACTCAGCTTGGCAACCAGGGGCATTCTTTCGGCACGATTCGTGATTTCTGTGAATGGATATGGGATGGCGCGATTGGCAAGGTGCACACAATCCACGCCGGATGTTCTGCGGTGAATTCGGGAATCGACCAGCTCGCACAGCTCAAGGAAACCCACCGTGTTCCGGAGACGCTCGATTGGGATTTGTGGCTGGGTCCAGCGCAATGGCGTCCTTATCACCCGGTCTATTTGCCAGGGGCGTGGCGTGGGTGGGTGCCTTTTGGGAATGGGACAGTGGGCGATTGGGTCTGTCACGTGGTTGATCCGGTTTTCTGGGCGCTGGACCTTGGCGCGCCGAAGACGATTTGCGCTCAGGTCAAGAATTACGATTTCAAGACGCAGGGCGATGCGTATCCAAAGGGGGAGATCATCACGTACGAGTTCCCCGCAAAAGGGAACCGCGGCCCCATAACCATGCATTGGTACAGCGGCACAGAACGAATTCCGCGTCCGCCTGAACTCGAGCCCGACCAAAAGTCAGTTGACACCGGTGCGGTCGTCATCGGCGACAAGGGCACAATCGTCTATGGTTCGCACGGCGCGGGCGGAGTGCGATTGATCCCGCAGACACGAATGGACGAGTACAAGCGCCCGCCCAAGACAATTCCGCGCGCAAAAGAACATCATCAGGATTGGTTGGAGGCGATTCGCAATGGCACAAGAGCGGGCTCGGACTTTTCGTACGGTGGACCGCTGACCGAGATCGCAATGCTCGGTGTAATCGCCATCAAGCTTGCCGGCACAAAACTCGAATGGGACGCCGAGAACGTCCGTTTCACAAACTGCCCGGAGGCGAATCAGTTCATCAACCCGCCGTATCGCGCAGGGTGGACACTCTGAAATCCCGAAACTCCGAAGCTCCAGTCCGCCGCGCCGCGACCCGGTTTTGGATGCGCCCCGGCTGGGCTTGGACACTGTACCTGTTGGCTGTCTTCGTAGGCGGTCCGCTGCTGTGGCCGTGGGTTTACACGGTGGGCCAGTTTGCCAGTGATGTGCCTCTGTTCTCGTCGTTGGCCGAGGTCCCGTCTCATCGCTATCTGACCCGGTGCATGATGATGATTGCTATAGTGGGGCTCTGGCCTCTGTTCAAGGCGCTGGATCTTTCGTCATGGCGGAAATTGGGATTGGCGCCGTTGAAGCCCAACGTGCACCGCCTGATCAGCGGATTCGGGTTGGGGTTTGTTTCGCTGGCGGTTGTACTGGTGATTTCGATTGCGAGCCGCGGACGCGCGTGGTGTGGGGACCGTGATACAGTCGATGTTTTGCGCCATGTTGTGAGTGCTGGACTGGCCGCAATCGTTGTCAGCCCGCTCGAAGAGGTGCTGTTTCGGGGCGGACTTTTTGGCGCGCTTCGCAAAGAGTACAGTTGGAAACTGGCGCTGGTCGTGAGCAGTTTGGTTTATGCGGCTGTTCATTTTCTCGACCGAGGGCAGTGGACGGGGCCGGTGACGTGGTCAAGTGGGATAACTTTGCTCGGCCGGATGTTTGCAGGCGCGGGCGGGTCGGTGGCTCTTGTGCCGCGCTTTTTGACATTGTTCATTGCTGGCGTGGTGCTTGGCATGGCTTATCATTGGACCGGGAACCTGTGGTGTTCGGTGGGCCTGCACGCAGGATGGATATTTTGGCTGAAATCTTACGGTTTCCTCACAAGAGAAGTGGATGGGGCAGCGTCGCGGCTTTGGGGCACAGGGCGGTTGATTGATGGTTGGCTGGCGGTGTTTGTGATGTTTGGCGTGCTTGCAGGGGTGTGGGCATGGTTCACCCGCCGGTCAGAACGACTTGGAAATGATCGCAACACAGCTCAATCAGGCACAGATGCTGTTTGAGTCTATCCTCGCTTTTTTCTATCCCGAATGCTGCCAGATTTGCGGGGAGAGAAGGGCCAGAGCCAGGGAGGGATACATTTGCAGCAACTGCAGGCAACAACCGGGAGCGATACGGTGGATTGAACCGCCGATTTGTGAGCGGTGTGGATTGCCGTTCGATGGCCAAATCACGAATAAGTTCGAATGCGCAAACTGCCGGGAAGCGGATTTGCAGTTCAGTTGGGCCAGAGCAGCAGTCGTTGCGAGCGGGCTCGTGTTGGAGGTCATTCACAGGTACAAGTACTACGGCGCGCTTTGGTTCGAACCGTTTCTGGCCGAGCTGCTGATTGCGCGGGCAGGCACACATTTGCGCCGTCAAGACTGGGACATGATAGTTCCGGTGCCGCTGCATCCTCTCAAACTGCGCGAACGCGAGTTCAATCAGGCTGAACGTTTGGCGCGTCACCTTGCCCGGGCAACCGGAATACCATTGAACGTCCACGTTGTCCAAAGGGTCAAAAGCACTCAGACACAGACCATGTTGACCAGGCCGAAACGAGCGCAGAACGTGCGCGGGGCTTTCAAGCTGCGGCCAACAGCGCGGCTCGATGGAGAACGCGTTGTGTTGGTGGACGACGTCTTGACCACCGGAGCCACCACAAGCGAGTGCGCTGGCACTTTGTTAAAGGGCGGCGCGAGAGAAGTTTGCGTATGGACAGTGGCCAGAGGCTTGTGAAAAGGTTCGCGCTCTTTATACTAGCGGGTTTGCGACCCGGCCCCCTGCTCGGGGGCGGCAATTGATTTTAACAACTTGCTTATGGCGCCTTTTGTTCCAAGAAAGAAGCTGCAGGTGGAACCTGCCAATCCAAAACGCGTCGCTGCGCCTTTGGCGGATACCAAGCTCATAAGGAAACCGAAACTGGGCACTTCGCGGCCCCGCAAAAAAGACATCCCCGAAGGCCTTTGGACAAAATGCACGAAATGCGGGACGATGATCTATGACAAGGAGCTGGATGAAAACCTCAAGGTCTGCATGCATTGCGGTTACCACTTTCAGATAAGCGCCCGCGAACGCATAAATGCGCTTGTTGAAACCTGCTCATTTGAAGAGATGGACGCTTCAATGACAAGCGTCGATATCCTGAACTTCAAGGGCGTGGCGTCCTACACCGAAAAACTCAAACAATACCAGCAATCCACCGGCTCGAAAGACGCAGTCGTCACCGGAATTTGCCTGATCGGCCCTTACAGAGTCGGCTTGGGCGTGATGGATTTCAACTTTCTCGGCGGGTCAATGGGAACCGTTGTCGGCGAAAAACTCACCCGACTGATCGAGACCTGCACCGACAGAGCACTTCCGCTTATCATTATATCGGCCAGCGGCGGCGCCCGAATGTATGAGGGTATGTTCAGCCTCATGCAGATGGCCAAAACGTCCGCGGCCCTTGCATACCACGCGCGGAATCGCCTCCCTTATATCAGCGTCTTAACACATCCAACGACCGCCGGCGTAATGGCCAGCTTCGCAAGCCTCGGCGATCTCATTCTTGCCGAGCCGGGCGCGATGATTGGGTTTGCTGGACCACGCGTTATCAAGGACACAACACAGGCCGAGTTACCGCCTGGATTTCAAACTGCGGAGTTTCTCCAGCAGCACGGTTTGATTGATGACATCGTGCCCCGCGGTGAAATGAAACAGCGACTGATCAATTACCTCGGCTTCTTGACGGGCAACTGACCCATCGATTTGAGCTTCCTGAATAGCGTGCTGACGTTTATGCCGAGTTCACGGGCAGCGGCTGCACGATTGCCCTTGTGCCTGCGGAGCGCGTCCTGAATCAGGAGTTTTTCCATCGCCGCGAGTGTCAGTCCCGCAGGCAATCCGGGCCGCGCGCTTTCTTGACCTTCGCGCAGGTAAGGCGGCAAATGATCCAGTTCAATCAAGCCGCTCCGGCAAAGGACAAACGCGTGCTCGATGATGTTTTCGAGCTCGCGCACGTTGCCGGGAAAATCGTACTCCATGAGCCGTGCCAGCACGGCGTCTGACACACCGGCGATGTCACGCCCCTTGAGCCGATTAAAGGCCGAGACAAAATAATCAATCAACAGGGGAATGTCCTCTCTGCGCTCGCGAAGACTCGGCAATTCCAGCCGCACTACATTGATCCGATAAAACAGGTCCTCGCGGAATTTGCCTTCGCGAACCAGCGCGCTCAGCGACTTGTTCGTGGCTGCAATTACTCGCACATCACAAGGAACCGGCTCGATTGTTCCCAAGGGTTCATAAACACGTTCCTGCAGCACCCGCAACAACCGCGCCTGCATGGCAGGCGAAATGTCACCAATCTCATCCAGAAACAGTGTGCCACCTTCGGCAAGGGCGAATCGGCCGGGTTTGTCCTTTTTCGCGTCGGTGAATGCGCCCGCCTTGTAACCGAACAACTCACTTTCGAGCAGTGTGTCGGGCAATGCTCCGCAATTCAGCGCCACGAAACGTTTTTCACGCCGCCGCGATAGTCGATGAATGGCCCGGGCCACGAGTTCCTTGCCCGTGCCGCTTGCGCCTTCGAGCAACACAGTGCTGTTGCTCTCCGCCACCGGCGGTAACAATTCAAACAAACGCCGCATCGCAGCGCTGCGCCCGATGATGTCCGAAAACGACACTTGCTGGTCAGCCTGCTGGCGCAATTCCTCCACAAGGCGGAGATCGCGAAAGCTTTCGACCCCGCCAATTACTCGGCCGCGCGAGTCCTTTAGAACCGCAGTCGAAATGCTGATCGGGATGCGTTCCCCATGTGCATTGACGATGTAAACCACCTTGTTGAGGACCGGCCTGTGGGTCGCCAGCGTCTGTTTCAGTGCGCAGGCGGTCTCGCAAATGCTGGCGCGAAACACTTCACAGCATGGACGCCCGATGGCCTCTTCCCGAGGCACACCTGTGATCTGCTCCGCCGCGCTGTTGAACAGAGTGATCCGCCAGTTGGCGTCCACGGCAAACACCCCGTCCGGCACGCAGTCAAGAAGGTCTGTTGATATGCTAGCCATTCGAACCCGTTTCAACGCAGGGACCACGAATCTGCTCCCGATCGAGCATGGCATGCAAGCCTGAAGGAACTCGTTCCGTGCAAGCGATCGTCGTGCATGATGAGATCGCTTTGCCCCGTGTCAAACGGCATTCTTTCTGAGCCGACTCGAAGGTGGAATGCAAGGCCGTGATCCGCCTCGAAGCCGCGACTGCGCACAGAGTTTTCCACCAACACAGTGATTAGGGTTATCTCGTTCACGGTCTTCTGTCCTCACGTTGGGGGTTGCACATGTTCCGCCCCGTTAGGGTTGTTCGTGCCAGGTGAGGAAAGAAACGGGCCAGTCCGGCGACCAGCACAAGTGCAATCCCGAGAGCGCACACAATGGCAGCTCCGACGGGAAGATCGAGCACCGGCGTTACGGCAAGGCTCGAGATGCTGGCCACGGTTGCCACCGTCCAGCCTACCAACAGCCTGGGTCTCAATTTGGCAGCCAAATAGTTGCCGCATACCGCCGGCACAATCAGATATGAGAACGTCAGAAGCACCCCGCCGATGTGAACGAAGCTGGTGACCACAAACCCGAACATCACGTAAAACAAGAAGTCCCACCACCGAACTGATAGCCCGTTGCGCTCGGCAGTGTCCGGGTCTTCTGAAATGGCAATGAACTGTCGCCGGAAAACATAGTGAACCACGCCAACCACAAAAAAGAGTCCAATTGTCTGAATCACTTCCCGCGGTGGAACAACCAACAGCTCGCCGACAAGCGATCGCTGGAGTTCTTCCTTGCCACCGGTGCTCTTCATGAGGATGAGAATGCCTGCCGCTGCAGCCACAACATAAACAACGCCGATCAGAGCTTCCTGTGGCACACGAGGATGCCGCGTTCGCGTAAGAGTGAATACGACCGCGCCCGCGAGGGTAAATCCTGCGGACCATGCATAGGTCTGCCATGAATGGAGATCGTGCCCGACAAGAAGAGCCACGCACGTGCCGAGAGCCGCCACTTGCGCCAGCGCCAAATCAACAAAAATGATCTGCCGCTGGACAACGTGTAGCCCGAGGTACACTAACAACCATGGCAGCGTGAGACACGCAATCAACGGCCATTTCATCAAACTCAGCAGTTCCATCGTACATCACCTCGTTGTGTGCCGTGCCTCATGGTTTCTTGCCAACACTCTGGCCGAGGGCGTTGGCCAGTGACGTCACCAAATGGTCCATGTATTTCACGTAGTCCTCCTCGGTGCCCTTTACCCCGCCGGGGAAACCGGCAACGTCAACCACCACAGCGCCGGTGTTCCGCGCCACACTTTCTGCTGTGTGCCGGTTAAGATATGGTTGCACGATGATCACGCGCGCTCCGGTCTCCTTCATTCTAGCCATGACATCAGCCAGGTGCGCCGGCGTGGGCGGCAACCCCGGTTTGGGCTCGAGAAATAGGTCAATCTGCAGTCCAAACCGCCGGGCAAAGTACGGCCACGAATTGTGATACGCCACAACGTGCTGGCCCTTGAATGGTGCAAGAAGTTTTTCCCACTCGGCCAGCTTGGAATCCACGGCCGACTCGAATTTCTTGAGATTAGACCGGTAAACCTCGGCCGAGGCGCTGTCCAGTTTGCAGAACGCGTCCGCAATCCGCTTCGCCACCAGCACGGCATTCACCGGGTCTGTCATGAAGTGAGGGTTGCCCATGGCGTGCATGTCCCCCTGCGAGCGATCCAGCGTCGCTGGAACCTCGACCAATTCCACGGCTTCGCTGGCGCGTACTCGACCAGGAGCGCCGATGGCGATCCGCGGATTTCGCACACTCTGCAACAGCGCCGGAAGCCAGCCAATTTCAAGTTCGGCGCCGCCCTCGATCAGCACATCCGCCTTGTTGAGCTTCAAGATCAGGCTTGGCTTGGCATCGACAAAGTGCGGGTCTTCGGTTGGCTTGGCAAGAGCGGTTACTTCGACGCGATCGCCCCCAACCGCTTTTGCAATGGCGGCGAAATCAGGGGTGGTAGTAACCACGTTCAGTTTCGCGTGCGACGCCAGCGGCAGTCCAACCACCAGCGCAATCGAGTAAAAGAGTGATTTGGTTTTCATCGGTTGAATAAACACAAGGTTATGTTGTTCGTGTTGCTAAAACTTGTGTGCTGCGTGAGCGCCAAGCATGAATTCAAATTGCAGCCAGACCGAGTGATCCACGCCAATGTTCTTCCTTTCGTCGTAATTGTATTGCAACCGCAGCTTCGAAAACTCGGTCGGAAACCATGTCAGGTTCGGCGAAATACGCCATCGCCTGTCGCGGTCAGGATCGGGATAGAACGCACCGCGTTCGCCGCTGACCCAGTCGCCGCGGAGTCCGGCAACCCAACCCCTCTTGAAACCCCAGGTCAACTGCGAATACAGGCCATAATCCCATAGCGTTTCACGGGGCAGGTCAACCTCCGGCAATCCATCGCCGTTTTCATCCAACGTAAACGCGCCCGCTTCAAACCGCCGCGCCATCACCTCCGTCTGCCATGCAACGAATGGGAAACCGCCGTGGTGCCGGGGTGATTTCCATTTCCAGAGAAAGTCCATTCCGAAAATCTGTGTGTCAGTGTCAGGACCAGAGTTGTTCGGTCCAAACGCCGCCGAGGCCCCGAGCAACACAGTCTGATTCTCGGTCAGATCAAATGACACTGCATAGCGCGGCGCGAAAAGCATGTCGCCCAAATGGTCAGTTTCACGTCCGATGCGTTCACGCCCGAAGATCAAATTGTCTTCGTGGTCATCGTGACTGTGGCCCGACCCGCGAAAACTGTAGGCTGTGTCGCCCTGGCTGTTCTGCACTGTGAAAAACAACTCCGAGTAAAACGGCGTGGGTACTATCCACGAAACACGTGCCCCGGGATTTCGCAGCCCTTCTGCGCCAAAAAACCGGCCGGCCACAAGTGGCACATCAACAAAGCTCCATGTGTGCGGATGTGTTGGGTTGATTCGGCCGAACTCGGTGAGAAACTGGCCCGCTTTGACCTGTAAGTTGGCCGGAAGCGCGATGGTTTCAAGGTAGGCCTCCTCAGCTTCGAAATGAAAATCTCCATCCGGAGCAATATGTCCGACCAAGCTGGCCTGGCCGCGAAAGTATGGATCGACATACCCTTCAAACACCGTTTCGAGGTTCTGGGCTGTGAACCCGCGCTGAACAGGGTCGTGCCCGCCAAGCTGCAAGTGCGGAATGTCATCCGCAGTCGAGCTGCCAGCCGCGAACAGCGCATCGAAGGAAATGTTCAGGTAACTCCGTTGTCCGCCAAGCAGTGCAATCGGGGACGTCGGAGACCACGCAGGCTTTGTCTCCTGTGTTTCTCTAGCTACCTTGGGCGGACCTGATTCGGCCGGTGGCGAGGCGGCCGTGGCCGGTGGTGGAGTGGTGACTGGCGGCGATGAGGTTGCACTGCCAGGCGTTTTGGACTGCAGCGCGTCGATCTTTTTCTGGAGAGCCTCGATTTGCTCGCGTTGCCGCCGCAAGGTTTCCTCGAAGGTCTCCCGCAGTGTGCGCAATTGTTGTTGGAGTTGCTGAATTTGTGTTGCCTGGTCGGCTTCTTGCGCTCGGAGCGCCGGCGCAGGCACGAAGGCGCAAGCGAAAAGCAAAGACCCGGCTAATCTGGCTGATCCGACTAATCCGACTGATTGAACAGTTTTCATCTGGTTATTTGAACAAGTTCCAAGCAAACGGGGCTGCCAAGAGCAGCACACCAAAGGTTTAGTTGATAAAACGGTTGGCGCCGACACACGCAGTGCCGACGATCCGACTCATGAAATGGCGGGGCTCAGCGGAGGCGCACGGCCCGGCGGGAGAAAGAGCCCAACGTCCCACGCCACCGCAGTAACGGCGGTCGGCAATCCCACAAACAAATCGGGCAGGGTCGGCTCAAGAACCGGCCTGATGTCGGTCAACGCCACGTGGCCGTGGACGAAGAGGCAAATAACGCACCCGTTTCCGCCGTTGGCGCTATGATGCATGAGTGCGTGGTGCAACCGCGCGTTGGCAGAGAGGAGTGCCAGAGCCAGCAAAACAAGAACCATGCACGTCGCCATCACCGGGCGCAGCGCGCGCATCAGCTTTCTTGCTTGGCCTTGCACGAATGACAGGATAGTCCGGCAATGCTTTGCATGCAAGCTCTGCGCGCGAGCGCCAAGCCGCGGACCACGAGTGGTGCCATAATAAAATCCTGCATGAGATAAGATGGTCGCTCCTCCACTTTGCGCCTCCGCACAACGCGCAAACTACGACTACGTGTCTGTCCCCATATTGGCACTCTTGGATTTCAGGTCCGGGCACCTTGACTAGAATAGCCGCATTCACACTAACGGCCAGGATGAACCCACTGCACACTTTCAGTGCTCCCCATCCTGTTCATGGGTGAAAGCATCTTGTAATCGAGAGGGTTGCTTGGCCGGTCCCGTAAACGCCCATGCCTCCAGAAAAGACAGTGGTCCATTCAGACGCCAGTTGTCTTTGAAGAGAGCCCGACAGATTCGCACCCACATTTGCCTCCCCCTGCCGCATACATCAACAAGCAGACCAGAGCTCAAATGAGCTCGTCACTCCCGCTGCACTTGTCTGGATGACGCGCAGGGTGTTTTGTCCGCTGAGCCGGTGAGGTTTCCGGGCCGGACTGCTGCGTACTGAGAAATGCGCCGTGAAGACAAACGGGGGCTTCCATTGCGACGGGGCCGCATGTTAGAATTCGCGCATGCGCACATTTGATTCTTCTTCTGGAGCAGTGCGGCAGGGCTCTGCTTTCTCTTCGTCTTTGGCGATTAATGGTGTGAATCGTCGCCGGTTCTTGAAACGCATTGCGGTCGCAAGCGGTGCAATAGGGCTTCCATGCATAATACCGGGATCGGCGCTCGGCTTGAATGGTGCCGTCCCGCCCAGCGAGCGAATTGTGCTTGGCGGAATAGGAATTGGCGGGCGTGGCACGGGCGTGCTCCAGTGGATGTTGCCGGAGCGTGACGTGCAGTTCGTTGCCGTTTGCGATCCTCAAAAAGCAAGGCGCGAAGCGGTCAAACGCCTTGTTGATTCACGGTACGGCAACAACGACTGCAAAGTTTACAACAACCTGATAGAATTTCTCGCTGCGCGCCCGGACATCGACGCGGTCCTGAGCACGACCGGCGACCGCTGGCATGCGCTGGCCGCCGTCTGGGCCATGCGCGCAGGCAAAGACGTGTACTCCGAAAAGCCGTCGTCAATGACCATCGCTGAAGGCCGGATGGTTGTCGAAACCGCCAAGCGTTACGGGCGGGTTTACCAAACAGGCACACAACGGCTCAGTGAAGCAAATTTCGTTTTTGCCATCGAACTGGCCAAGTCCGGCCGGCTGGGCAAGATTCACACCGCCTACGCGCACATTGCGCCGTGGGACGCGGCTGAGATGCGGCATGACTGGCTGCCGGGCCAACCTGAACCGCCAAAAGACGAAGTTGATTGGGACCAGTGGCTGGGGCCATGCCCGTGGCGGCCGTACAATCCCGAATACACACGCGGCGGATGGCGCGGGCATTACGATTTCCATACCAGTTGCATTGGCGAATGGGGCGCTCACACATTCGCTCAAGCACAGGCCGGCCTTGATCTGCTCGACACTTCACCTGTCGAGTACGAGTACGTTAACAATCCAACCGGCGACGGCATGGTCTGCAGGTTCGCCAACGGGGTGAAGCTCGTGTTGTCGCGCGGCGACAAATACTGGCACGGGTCATGTGGAATGCGGTTCGATGGACCGGATGGATGGGTATCCGTCGCGGACGGTTATTCGCGGCCCGAGGTTTCGCCGCCATCGCTCCTTGCCGACTTCGACAAGATAGTCAGCGATTACATCGCCCGAACGCAACGTCCGATGAGCCACGTGCGCGACTTTTTCAACTGCATAAAATCGCGCCGGTTAACCGTGGCAAATCCCGAGGTCATGCATCGCTCGATGTCAACCGTCCACGCAGCAAACATCTGCATGTGGCTGAAGCGAAATGTGAAATATGATCCTGTGAAAGAGGAATTCATCGGAGACGAAGAAGCAAACCGGTTGCGGTCACGCGCAATGCGCGCCCCGTACACGTTCTGAACTTTAACGCCAAACTCGAACCTTTTTGCAACCCATGAACAAAGAGTACTTCGCCATGACAAGGAAATCCGCCGCCGTTTTGATGGGCACGTTGCTGGCCTCTTCGTTGTTGATCGCCCAGAACCCGACCCCACTGGTCACAAAATCGTGCGCTGATCTTGTGGCGGTCTTGAAATCTAATGCATCGCAAAAAGAAAAAGCCGATGCATGCCGAGAACTGGCCGTCATAGGAAACAAGGACGCCATTGACGTTCTTGTTCCGCTGTTGGCCGATGAGAAACTGTCGCACATGGCCCGGTACGCCCTCGAGACAATGCAGGATCCCGCAGTCAACCCGGCCCTTCGCAACGCACTTCCGCAGCTAAAAGGCCGGCAATTGTGCGGAACAATTCACACTCTGGGCGTCAGGCGTGATCCAGAAGCCGTTAAACCGCTCGGCGAATACCTGTCGAATCCCGACCCCGACGTGGCGCAGGCAGCCGCACGAGCTCTGGGCGACATCGGCACGGTTGAAGCCCAACGGCTTCTGATGACAGCCCTGCGCAGTGTTGATGATGCCAACCGGCTCGCAGTCTGCGAAGGTCTGTTCCGTTGCGCGGAAAACGCTGTCAAGTCCGGCAGGCCAAGGCGCGCAATCCGCGTGTATGACGCTTTGCGCCGACAGACTTCAGTGCCCCACCAGGTGAAAGCGGGCGCAGTGCGGGGAGCAATAATCGCCCGAGGCGACGCCGGTTTGGACCTGCTTCGCGAATCTCTGCAAAGCGAGGACTACATAGTGTTCGCCGCTGCGGTTCGCACAGCCATTGAATTGAAAGAAAGCAGCGTTACCACTGTCTTGACCGATGCACTGCCGAAACTCGCCGCCGACAACCAGGTTGTCGTGCTCAATGCGCTCGCCCAGCGCGGCGACCCGGCAGCGCTGCCCGCGATAACTGAAATCGCAAAAGACGGCGCGCAAGCCCCGAAACTCGCGGCAGTCCGCGCTCTCGGCCAAATCGGGCAGCCGAAAACTGCCCCTGTGCTTGTTGATCTGATGGGATCATCGGACCGTGAAGTGTCCCAAGCCGCGCGCGAGGGTTTGGCCGCAATACCCGGACAAGCGGTGGACGATGTCATTCTGAAGATGCTTGCCAGCGAAAATCCGTCCGATCGGTTGACAGCTCTGCAACTCATTGGAAGACGCAGAATGCAATCGGCCGTCCCTAATCTGCTAAAGGCAACTGGTGATGGCGATGGCCGCGTTCGCACGGCTGCATTGAAACGACTCGGCGAGCTGGGTGAACCCGCTCAACTTGGCGACCTTCTCAACTTCTTGATTCGCACCACTGACAACGCGGACCTGAACGCCGCTGAAGAATCAATTACCATGCTTGTCTCTCGCGCGGACGCGCCCCAGTCGGCTGTGGGAACGATCGTCGCTCGCCTTGGCGCTGCGCAGCCACAAGCCAAATCGGCTCTGGTTCGGGTTCTGGCATCTGTGGGCGGACCCGATGCTTTGAAAGCGGTTCGCGAAGCTTGCAAAGACAGCAACGCCGAGGTCAGGGCCGCTGCAATCCGTTCGTTGGGATCATGGAAAACATTGGATGCCGCACCCGACCTGCTTGATCTTGCCAAGAACGCTTCTGACGCAACCGACAGGTCGGTGGCTTTGTCCGCGTACCTTGGCCTTGCCAACAACGCCGAACTGCCGCCCGAACCGCGGCTTTCAATGTGCCAGCAGGCCTCCAGCTTGATCGAGCGTGTCGAACACAAGAAGCTGCTGCTCGCCGCGCTCGGAAGCATACACACGACCGATTCCATTTCCATGATCGCCCCGTACCTCGATGATGCTGCGGCCAAAGAAGAGGCCAGCGCCGCGGTTGTGGCAGTTTCGGAGGCCATTTTGCGCGACGGCGACGATAGAGCCAAAGCTGACAAGATTCTGCCGGCGCTGCGTAAAGCTGCGGAATCAACAACCAACGCCGATCTCGGCAGGCGCGCCAGAGCCCTGTTGAGACGCGCAGAGTCGAGGTGACAACAGCAATGGAGACATACAGGGCTTGCGACAGGTGTTTGGTCAGCCCTGCGTGCAGAATCGGCATGCCATCCTGCCGGGCTGTGAAACCCCGACCTGCCGCAATAGCTGTCCCTCTTTGCGGGATGAGTCCGCAGTTACCGCAACAATCCGGCAACGCGCAAGTGCACACGCACAAATCACTCCCGCGCCCTCCAGCGCTGGCCGGCGTCGGCGCTTACGCTGCCAGTCGCGGCATGAGCAGCGCCAATGAATCCCGCTCGCTCAAGAGTCTGCCATGAACACATCAGCATCCCCTAATTTACCGGACGAACTGGGTCATTTTGGACCGTACGGCGGACGGTTCGTCCCGGAGACGCTGATGCATCCGCTTGTCGAGCTCGAGAAAGAGTACACCCGTTTCTCGCAAGACCCCGAGTTTCAAAAGGAACTTGACTATTACTTGCGCGAGTTTGCCGGACGTCCCACGCCGCTTTATTATGCGGAGCGTTTTACAAGCTCACTGGGTGGCGCGCGCATCTATCTGAAACGCGAAGATCTCCTTCACACTGGCGCGCACAAGATCAACAATTGTCTGGGCCAGGTCTTGCTCGCGAAGCGAATGGGCAAGACCCGATTGATCGCCGAGACAGGCGCGGGCCAGCATGGCGTTGCAACCGCCACTGTGGCCGCCATGTTCGGATTCAAATGCACGGTTTACATGGGCGCTGTGGATTGCCAACGCCAGGCGTTAAACGTCTATAGAATGCGAATGCTCGGAGCCGAGGTCGTGCCGGTCCACGCAGGGCAGAAAACGCTGAAAGAGGCGATCAACGAGGCCATGCGCGACTGGGTCACAAACATCCGCAACACACATTATGTGCTTGGCACCGCGTACGGCGCGCATCCGTACCCGATGATGGTTCGCAACTTTCAGCGTGTGATAGGCGACGAAGCGCGACGCCAGATACTCGAAAAGGAAGGGCGTTTGCCGGACCTGTTGATTGCGTGCGTTGGCGGCGGGTCGAACGCGATTGGCCTGTTCTACCCGTTCTTGAAGGACGAATCAGTTCGCATGGTAGGAGTCGAAGCCGGTGGCGAAGGCATTGTTCCCGGCAAACACGCAGCCCGGTTTCAGGGCGGTTCGCTGGGCGTGTTACAAGGCACGCGGTCGTATGTCTTGCAGGACGAGCACGGCCAAATTCAGCTCACGCACAGCGTGTCTGCGGGTCTGGATTACGCTGCGGTTGGCCCTGAGCATGCGTGGTTGCGAGACAAAAACCGAGTTGAATACACGTATGCCACTGACGATCAAGCGCTTGAGGCCTTTCTCCGGCTTGCCCGGACCGAGGGCATCATACCGGCTCTCGAGTCAGCCCACGCGGTCGCCGCCGCCATCGAACGCGCGCCAAAGATGGCCCCTGATCAGATCATCATCGTCAATCTGTCCGGGCGCGGCGACAAAGACGTGGAACAAGTTGCGGCTCGATTGAAGTTCTGACCCAGCCCGGCCCGCAGCCAATCAGCTTTGCGTATTTGCATTGTCAAATGAACTCGATGACCGGATACGGACGCGGCCAGTATGCCAACAAGGGCATACGGGCTGTGGTCGAAATCAGCTCGGTGAATCGCCGACAAAGCGATATCACGGTGTTCATCCCGAGCGAGCTCGAACTTGTTGAGAGCCGAATCCGCGATCGTGTGAACGAGTGTGTCTCGCGCGGCAAGGTCACCGTCCGAGTGTCACTCGAAATTGGCGAGAGAGCATGGTCCGGCAAAGTGCGATTCAATCGATCTCTGGCGAAGACATATGCAGAGGAACTGAGCTTGCTTGCAAAACAGCTTGGCTTGACCGCACCGCTCACTATCGAGTGTGTGATCCGTCTGCCAGGTGTGGTTGCGCCACCCTCTGCCACGAATGATCCGGAAGCCATTTGGCCGCTGATTGACAAGGCATTGTCGCGAGCACTCAAATCACTTGCTGCCATGCGAGCCAGAGAAGGCGCTCATCTTGCTCGCGACCTTGCAGCTCGCGTGCGCAGGCTTCGCCAATTGTCGCGCCAGATTGCCGCCCGCGCTCCCAAGCTCCCGGCTCTGTACAAAGAGGCTCTGCTGAATCGCATGAAGGCAGCCGGCATCACTGCGGTAAACACGCACGACGAGCGGTTGCTGAAAGAAATTGTGCTGTTCACCGACCGTTCTGACATCAGCGAGGAACTCACGAGGCTCGAAGGCCATTTCAAGCAGTGCGACGAGTGTTTCAGGTCAACAGCGCCTGTGGGCCGAACCCTTGATTTCCTCGCGCAGGAAATCAACCGCGAGATTAACACGATCGGCTCGAAAGCAAACGACGCGCTGATCTCACGCGCGGTGGTTGAGTTCAAAGCCGAGCTCGAGCGGTTCCGCGAACAAGTCCAAAACGTCGAGTAGTGCGGCGAAGCCGCGCTAATGCATTCTCTTGCCGATCAACCGCCGCCGGACGAACTTTTTTGTGGCCCAAACAGCAGTTCTGCCAGTTTGCAGATTCGGTTTCCCGATACGCGCAATCGAAACTCGCTCCGCAACGGGCGTGTGCGAAGCCGGCTGTTGATTGAAAAAGCCTTTAGTTCAGCGTGCAATTCTCTCCAGCTTCGGGCGCTCCCAATTCGCTCGATAACATCCATGTCCACTTGGAAGAACGCGGGACTGACTGCCATGATTATCGGCGCCAGTAAAACCGCACGGCGGTAAAGGCATTTCCGAAACGCTCGCCGCAAGTACTGGTCCGAGGGACAGTGGTAACGCTCGCAAAACGCTTCCTTAAATGTCTTGGGCCAGTCGCTCACAAGAAGATATGAAACCCCCCGGCAACAGCAGTAGCAAGCAATAAGCTGACGAAGCACAATCTTGAGTGTTCGAGTCAAGCTTTCAGCGGGGTGATTGGGCCTCAATCCTCGCGTTGCCTCTCACCGAAAAGGCCGCTTGAGGAAGACGGCACAGTCCGGCACTTTGCGTCTTCACGCAAAGTGAACACACGCCGATGCACTGACGTGCTTTGAAAGCCACATGAAACTCTTCCGCCTAAAGGCGGGACTCTAACAGCCGCGGGCTCGACATCGCCGCATGCGCCGGGCAACCTATCGAGGTTAGAGTTCCCCGTTTACGCGTTAACGAGAAAACGGTCTGTCCCAGCTCCACCGCGCTGGGAACCGTGCGCCCCTGCTGCTCATGAAATCGTGCGTAAGCCAGGGCGGGCGCTCCGCGCACACCACAAACAAAGTGTCTGTCCCCATATCGGCATGCGGGGGGTTGCCACACAGACCTCATCTGCCGCGGATTGGAACAAGGGACAGTCAGCGGGCCATGCCGCAATCCGAGGGCAAAACCCAGACAACGAGCCTGTCCCTCTATTTGGGGCCACGCCCAAACAATGAGCCTGGCACTCTATCGCGTCATGAAAAGCCCAGTGAGAGGGGCGTGCTCGAAAGGGCACAAAACTCTCAAACGGAACTCTGTGGGTAACCAATCCCACCCGGCAAAGGCTAACCACCAGCCGGAAGCGAGTTTTGCGTAGTTGTCAGCAATGACGGCACGAAGCGTAAACAGCCAGTGTCAAAGCCGTGTGATTGAGCCTCGAAATAAAGGTGTTGCTGGAGCCTTCGTTGTTAGAGTTGCGGGGGCAGCATCGAAGTCCCGTTATGGTGAGGGATGCAGGTCCGACCGGGGTCAGAGAGCATGGCAAAGGCACAAGAGGGTTCCCTGGGAACATGAGAGACCCGACGAGGTCCTGAGACAAATACCGGAGTGGTCGCCACCGGGTATCAACGACCAGGCCACCGAGCTGCCGCTTTCCGGCGAGGTGGAGCGAACAGAGGAAGCAACTCAGGTATCCGTGCTCAACCGACAAAGGGAGAGTGCGGAGAAGCCCGGCGGGAGTCTTAGTCTGCTCATAGTACTGGTAGAAAGCCGGCGAACGGGGCCGCCCGGAGCCGGGGAGTAGGGAAGGGGCAGACACGGTTACGGGACCGTCGTGAGGAAACATGAAAGACACACTGAGGTCAGAAATCGTGTGCACGAAACAACGGCGGATAGCGGAGATAGCACGTCAGCATCCATTGGAACGGCTGACCGCACTGAACCACTATCTGGATGTAGAGTGGCTGAAGGAAGCCTATTGGCGGATCAGGCCTGAGAGTGCGCCTGGGGTTGATGGGCAGAGATTCAGCGACTACGGAGAGCACCTGGAGGAAAACCTCAAGTCCTTGTTGGAACGGGCCAAGAGTGGGCGCTACGTTGCTCCGCCGGTACGGCGGGTGTACATACCCAAGGAAGGGAGCAATGAGAAGCGGGCCATTGGGGTACCGAGCTGCGAGGACAAGGTATTGCAACGGGCAGTGGCGATGATACTGGAACCGATCTGGGAGGAGAGCTTTTACGAGTTTTCCTACGGATTTCGGCCCGGCAGATCGCCGCATCAGGCCCTGGAAGCCTTTTGGCGAGGGGCCACCGAGCATGGGGTGCGATGGGTGCTGGAAGTGGACATTCGGAAGTATTTTGACAGTGTGAATCGGCAGAAGCTGATGGAGATACTGAGTGGACGGATCGGGGATGGAGTGATACTGCGGCTGGTGAGCAAGTGGCTCCACGCGGGGGTAATGGAAGATGGGCAACTGCACTATCCCGAAGCAGGGACACCGCAAGGAGGGGTGATATCACCTCTGTTGTCGAACATCTACCTGCACGAGGTCTTCGACAAATGGTTTGCGGAGGTTGTGCGTGGGCGGATGGAAGGCAAGGTGGTGGCGGTGCGGTTTGCCGACGACCTGGTGATCGGTTTCACGCATCGGAGAGATGCGGAGCGGGTATATCAGGTTATTTTCCGGCGATTCGCGAAGTACGGGCTGCAGCTACACCCGGAGAAGACGCGGCTGGTGCCGTTTGGGCGACCTGAGAAAGGGGGCTTGGACGGGGATCGGCCACATCGAGCTGGGACGTTCGACTTTCTGGGGTTTACTCATTATTGGGGGAAATCCTGGAGAGGGTATTGGGTGATCAAGCGCAAGACTGCGAGGAAGCGACTACGACGGACACTCAAGTCGATAGGCGACTGGTGCCGACGGAACCGGCATAGCGGGATGTTGGACCAGTTTGTGGCACTGGTGAGGAAGCTGGAGGGGCATTATGCCTTTTACGGGATAACCGGCAATGGGCGATGTCTTGAACAGGTTCGAGCCGGGGCACGACGAGTGTGGCGGAAATGGTTAGCGAGGCGCAGTCGAGGTTCTGAGAGCCTGAGTTGGGAACGGATGCAGCGGTATTTGGACGAGACATTTGTCTTTCCGCCAGTGCGCATTGTTCACAGCATCTACGGTGCGAAGCCGTAACTGGAGGAACCGTGTGCGGGAAAACCGCTCGCACGGGTCTGTGGGGGAGCCGGTGGGAGACCACCGGCTCTACCCGGATTTGCGTCCTTGTTGGATGTGCGTATGTGGCAGGTGGATGTACTGAATCAGTTCATTTGCCGGCGCGTTCGGTTGCCAAGGGGCGAAGTGGCCGCGGAGCAACCACCTTTTAGCGGGGCGAACAAGGCGCTGATAGCGGCGAGCACCAGTTGGGCATTATAGCAGCGCAAGCTGGTCGGTCTGAGGCGGAGCCTCGCCAGGGAACTTCTTGTCATGCGGCGACGGGGAAGGTACGGTCAATGCCCCGCGCCGTTTGCAAGGCATTTGGTTTTTGTCAGGCAAAAGAAAACGGCACGGAGTTTGGTCAATGGCTGAGTCATATATCCAGGAATTGTTCGCTGAGCGAATTGGCGGTCGGCTTTACGGAAAGGGCACCGCAATTTATAAGTTCGAGCAAATCAAACGCGCCAAACGCGCCGCGCTGGCGGCAAATCCGGGCGCAGAGATTCTCGACCTTGGCGTGGGTGAACCTGACGAAATGGCGTTTCCTGAGGTTGTCGAACTGCTGGCCCATGAGGCGCGCAAGCCCGAAAACCGAGGGTACGCTGACAACGGCGATCATGTCCTCAAAGAAGCGGCGGCGCGTTACCTTGACTGGGTCTGCGGCGTGAAAGGCATCAACCCTGAACGCGAGGTGATTCACAGCATCGGCAGCAAAGCGGCACTTTCGATTTTGCCGGCTGCGTTGGTGAATCCCGGCGATCTTGTGTTGATGACCAGTCCGGGGTATCCCGTGTTCGGTACGCACGCGCGCTATTACGGCGGGGTTGTCCACAATCTGCCGCTGCGCGAGGAAAACGGGTTTCTACCTGACTTCGACGAAGTGCCCACAGAGACTCTTGAACGGGCGAAAGTGCTGGTTGTGAACTACCCGAACAATCCCACCGGCGCCTCCGCCACGCCCGAGTTTTACGAGAAGGTCGTTTGGCTGGCCAAGCGGCACAAGTTCGTCGTTGTCTCCGATGCTGCTTACGCGGCCCTTGTGTTCGAAGGGAAACCACTGAGTTTTCTGGCGGTGCCCGGGGCAAAGGACGTCGGGGTTGAACTCCATTCCTGCAGCAAGAGCTTCAATATGACAGGCTGGCGCTGCGGGTTCGTTGCCGGGAACGAACTGCTTGTTCGGGCTTACGGAGACGTCAAGGACAACACCGACAGCGGCCAGTTCCTTGCCATCCAGCACGCCGCGGCATATTGCTTCGATCACCCCGAGATAACCGAGAAAATCGCCGCCAAATACTCCCGCAGAATGGACGGCCTGGTTCGCACGCTCCGCGACGCGGGCTTCAGTGCGAGAAAACCGAAGGCGTCGTTTTTCCTCTACGCCAAAGCCCCTCGTGCAGCGCAGCTTTCCAACGGCACGCGCGTAGAATTCAAGTCGGCAGAGGAAGTTTCACAATGGCTGATACGGAATCTCCTGATTTCTACGGTGCCATGGGACGACGTTGGTGCATACCTGCGATTCAGTGTGACCTTTGCGGCGCGTGACGTCGCAGACGAACAACGCGTGTTGACCGAGCTGGGCCGGAGATTGCGGTCGGTGCAGTTCGAGTTCTGAAACTCGGCGAGGCTGGGCGTCAGATCGGCGCACACGTGCGCGACCGTGTGTGCGGCTGCGCGGAACATTTACTCATTTTTCCGCCTCCCTCTTTTTGGTCACTCGCGACCGCGGATTGGATTAGGCGCTCCTGGTGTGGCGCACACACTCGAACTGCATTGGGCTCTGAACCTGCGCGAGGCTCCCCGCAAATTCGCTCTACAGCCCGACCTTCCGGAATCGGGTCTTCACATGACGCAGATGGAATTTCAGCGAGCAAATCCTGTCGATCTCCTTCGAGTCCAAATACCGCGCGACTTCTGCATCCTGTTTGAGCTGGGAAAGGAAATCGGCGTCAGTGCGTCCTGCGTGTTTAGCTTCCCATGTTTGCATTGCAACACGCTGGACGATTTCGTATGCTTGTTCACGCGTCAGCCCCTTCCGAATCAGCGCCAGCATCACGGCCTGTGAATGCCACAAGCCAAGCGACAGATCAAGATTCCGCCGCATGTTCTCCGGATACACCAGCAGGTTCTGCATCAGGTTCGTCAGCGTGACCAGCATGTAATCCAGAAGAGCACATGCGTCGGGGAATATTATGCGTTCAGCCGAGCTGTGGCTGATGTCGCGCTCATGCCACAGACTCACATTCTCGAGCGCCGTGATCGCGTGCCCGCGAATAACACGCGCCAGCCCTGTCAAACGCTCGAATGTGATCGGATTGCGTTTGTGCGGCATGGCGCTCGATCCTTTCTGTCCTTTTGCAAAAAACTCTTCAGTCTCGAGAACCTCGGTTCTTTGCAAATGACGGAATTCTGTCGCCCATCTCTCCACACTCGCTGCGACCAAAGCGAGCGCGAGCATGAACTCGGCGTGCACGTCTCGTTGGACTATCTGGCTTGAAACGGGCGCAGGGCGCAGCCCGAGTTTGCGGCAAACCTGAGCTTCAATTGCTGGCGACAGATGCGCGTTGGTGCCGACGGCGCCGGAGATTTTGCCCACTGCAACTGTCTTGCGTGCATTTTCAAGGCGTTGCAACGCCCGACTGAACTCGTCATACATCAAAGCCAGCTTCAGTCCAAACGAGATTGGTTCCGCATGAATGCCGTGGCTTCGGCCGATGCAGGGTGTGTCGCGATGTTCGCGAGCGCGCTTTGCAATCGCTGTCAGGAGCTCTTTTACGTCGCTGATCAGCAGGTCCGCCGCCTGAACCAACTGAACTGCAAAGGCGGTGTCGAGAATATCGCTGCTTGTCAGGCCGAAGTGCAGCCAGCGGCTTGCGGGATCGTTCACGCGCTCGGCCACGCAGGTGGTGAACGCTATGACATCGTGATTGAGCGTGCGCTCGAGTTCCTTGCAACGCTCGAGGTCGAACGATGCGCGGCTTTTCAGCACTTCGCAGTCTTTGCGCGGGACGAGCCCTGCATTCGCAAGTGCTTCGACTGCCAGAAGTTCAATCTGCAGCCAGATTTCAAGTTTTCGCTGTTCGGACCACAAGTCCCGCATGGCGGGACGAGAATAACGCGGGATCATCTTCGATTCATTTTGCTGCGAGCCATCTCAAGTATTCTGCGCTCGCGCTCGGTGAGGCTTTGTATTCCGTGCTGGCTGATTTTGTCAAGGATTGGATCGACTTCCCTGCTTATGAACTCCTCGGGCGGCAAATCCTTGTCATCAAAACCGGAATTGCTGAAATCTCGTTTCCCTCTCGATGCGCGAGTCCGGATCAGCTCTGGCGGGCGAATTGTCCGGCGCGTCCTCTTTGGAAAGAACCGCAGAAGATTCCCGAGAACAATGTAGTTCGCGTACGCCACACCAAACGCCATGCCGCCCAGATGTGCGCCGTGTGCAACTCCGCTGTCACCGCTCAAGAGACCCAGAACCGCCAGCACCACCTCGACCGCAAGCAGGTACTTGGCTTTCATTGACACAGGAATGATGAAGCCAAGCAGCATGGTGATCGAAGTGTCGCGGTTGATCCATGCAAAAGCCGCTATCAGCCCAAAAACCCCTGCAGATGCCCCAACCACGGGTCCCACCCCAAACTGGTTCGGCAACAACCACGCGCCCGCGACCTGCACAAGGCCGCCAAAAACGCCGCTTCCGAAATACAGTTTCAGGAACGCGCTGCGGCTCATGGCCATCTCCAGAGGCCGCCCAAACATGTACAACATCGCGCAGTTGATCAGGAGGTGAAAAGTCCCCGCATGTAAGAACTGGAAAGTCAACAGTTGCCAAACATGCCCGCGCGCCAAAGCACGGGGATCCAGGGGCAACCATTCGATGATGTCCCTCACGAACGGCTGCCGTGATTGGAGCGCAATCAGAATGAGCACGTAAACAACCGCGTTTGCAATGATGAGCACGACGCTCGTTGACCAGCGCCGGCTCGTCGGAGTGTCACGCAAATATGGTCGGTCACTCAGCATTGCGCGTTCAAGGTAGCCGCGTTAACCGCCATTTTCAACGGTCAATTGCGGTTTCCGGCCTAGCACAACCACTGACGGATACCGCAGCCGGACGGTGCCGGACGGTCTTAACCCAACGCTGCGCATCCAATCCCTGATCTCTTTCCCGCTGTAACAATCGCCGCGCGGAGTGTTGACCAGCATATTGATCCCAAACAAACTCGCGCCAACCGGGCCTGTCCGATTGTTACGCAAGACAAAATCCTTGACCGCGAGTCTGCCCCCGGGCGCAAGGGCTTGTGCTGCGCGCTCGATCAGCCGCATGTTCGACTCCGGACCATACTGGTGAACCACATTCGAAAGCAGAATGAAATCGTATGGTCCGCCCAAATCCACCTCGAAAGCGTCGCCAATCAAGGTTGTGACTTGGCCTGCCAGATTTGCTTTCTTGATGTTCTCGCGAGCCAGGGCGATCGCCTCCGCGCAATCAAGCACCGTCACGTGCAGCTTCGGCCAACGCCGGGCGAACGCTATTGCGTAAACCCCCGGGCCACCCCCGATGTCCAGCATGCGCTTTGCGCTGCGCAAATCAATCTTCGCCGCTGTTTCGGCTGCCTGGATTGACCCGGAAGCGGCCATCGCCCGGCTGAACGCCAGAACGTCCCTGCGAAGCCGTCGATCTCCCACATCCGACGGCACCGGCGTCCCTGTTTTCACTGCATCAAACAAGCACGCCCAACGCTCGTAAAGCGCTGCGTTATGAATAATCAATGCCTGTTGCGAGGTCGGCGAGTTCTTCAACAGAAATGACTCAGACAGACGCGAATTCGCGTATGCAGGGCCGCGCTTGACCAAAATCCCGAGGGAAACAAGCGTATCGGACAGCATTCGTATTGCCCGTTGGTCGGCTCGGAGTGCTTTCGCGAGCTGCACTGCAGTCATTGAACCTTTCCCAAGCGCATCAAACAAGCCAAGCCGAACGGCGACGAACAGAACCTGAGCTGCTCGATATCCTTGTGCGATCTTGTCGATGAGATGAGATCTCACAGTATTCATGGCGGGCCGAGTATGGGAAGTTGTGATTCTGTTTTGGAGCGTTTCCGCACCTGGGGCGTTTTCATCGGAGCGGTTTGCCGAGCTGGGGCGGATAAAAATATCCCATCGTTTGCACAGCAACGTCGTTCCTGTAAAGCCGGTCTTGCATGAGGCAAACCCTGCGGAAAGCCGCCGGGGTCGTCGTTGTGTAAATGCGGATTTCGCCCTCGAGTGCGGTGATTATCTCCTCGCGCCAATCCCCAATGCAGTCAGCAATTCCAATCACACGGCCTTCGATCCGCCCGATCTCGCGGCTCGGCCAGACAAACACTCGCTGCCCGACAACGTACACTTTTGTCGATCCTTCATGCCAATAAACGGCTTTCGGACTCAGATCGCCCAGATTGATGTGCCCAATCAACTTGCCCGCCGCCGTGTAAAGCCAGTAATTGGTGCCGCCCTTGGCTTCGCCAGCATAACATTCCATGCCAGGCTCGGACGCTATGATATCTCCGACCATTCCCTGTCCGTGCACATGGACGGTTCGTTCCGGGTTGCCCCAAATGAGGCGTCCGGTGCGTGCTTCAACGAGGCAAACAGCATTGCTGTTATGCCGTGGTTCAATGCCATAGAATATCTCCAAGCCAGGTCTGATCGGGTCAATGTCCGCCACGTAACAAACGTCCGGATGCCCAAATCGCGTGTTCCACAGCGGGCGGCCATCGTCATCAATTACAGCCGCACCGATGACCACTTCGTCGCGGCCGTCGCCGTCCACATCCGCCGCGTGCATTCCGTGCATGCCCTGACCGCGGTAAGACGCGCAGTCGCCGGAGGCTTCCCATCGCCACTTCAGTTTGAGGTCGGGACCGTAGGCTTCCAGTTTTATAATCGTGTATGTGCCACGTTCGACGATGAGGTGGGGGTTTTGACCATCCAAATACGCAATGCCGAGCAAATTCCTCGAGTAATAGTTGTAATCTTTAAAGCCGTCCCGGCTCGGCCACGGCAGCCGTTGTTTCACGCGGCCGGTCGGACCGTCAAGCACGACCAAAAACTCCGGACCGGATTTGACATGCCCGGTGGGCTCGCGCGGATCTCCTTCGCCGCCCTTGCAGAACACCTCTGCTTTCCCGTCGCCGTCGAGGTCGTACGCAACGATCGGCGAATACCAGATTCCCTCCTCGATTGCCCAGCCCATGTCGTACCGCCACAGGAATGTGCCGTCATGCTTGTAAGCCTCGATCTTGTAAGTGTCTTCGCTCTTCTTCCAATAACCCGGCTGCTGGTACGGATCAGTGTTAAAGTCCGGCTGTTTAACGATGAAATCCAACCGCCCGTCACCGTCCAAATCGGCCAGGCCGATCTTCTGTGCCCGATAATTCCCTTGGAGCCGTATTCGGACGTATCCGTGTGCACTTTGATCGATTCTTGTGGTGCCGGTGGAATCCAAGACACGGCCGTCGGCCACGGGCACGACTCTGTAATACTGCCGATTGCCCGGGGCGGGATCGGAAAAATCGCACTTGTCGCGCAACTCCGCCAGCAGGGTGCCACTTTCTCCGCTTTCGGCTGCGCCGTACACCCTGAACGCGATACTTGGTGGGTCATCGGCCAGCAACCGCCAGCTTATGTAATTGGCGCCGTCGGCGCGGCGCACGCCAACAACACCCCGATCTAAACGTTCGGCTGTGATCGCTTGCAGCGAGACAGCGGCGCACATCGCAGTGATCAGCGCCCGGCTGCAAAGCCCGTTAGAGAAAGTTCCCGGTCTCATGCTGCAGTTCCCCTACCTTTTATCGGACCTCTTCACAACAGAAAAGTTTAGGTTAGGGCATCGACCACAGACACCACACACGACGCGGATAGGTATATTGTGCCAGGCACAGAATGTCATCTGCACCGATTCCGGTGCGCGACAGAGCGCCAACCATACCCGACAGTCATGCTGTCTTTGTCGATGCCTTCGCCACAACCTTTGTCTTATGCACAAACAACGTGCCTGTCCCCATATCTGCAGCCAGATGTACCAAGGCGTTGAATTGGGTGAGATTCCGTAGTTAGCAGGTGTCCGGAATTCGATTGCGGTCGATCTGTGCTGTGTTAAGAGAATGCGCGTGCTGCATGTGTTAAACGTGTCGAAATCATTCCCCGGCATCCGTGCACTTGATCGGGTGCGGCTGGATGTTTCCGGCGGAACGGTTCATGCGCTTGTTGGCGAGAACGGTGCAGGGAAATCGACTCTCATGAAGATCATTGCCGGCCTGACCCAGCCAGACGAGGGCGAGCTTCTTTTCAAGGGCCGGCAGTTTCGACCGCGCAATCCTCATGACGCGCTGAAAGCCGGGATTGCCATGATTCCACAGGAATTGATGCCATTTAGGGAACTGACAGTGGCAGAAAACATCTTCGTTGGACATGAACCCACTCTTCGGTTCGGGTGGCTGGACAAGAATAAGATGCAGCGCGAGGCGGCACGGTTGCTGGGCCAAATCGGAGTGCCAATACCACCAACAACACGAATGAAAGACCTTACCGTGGCGCAGATGCAGGTCGTCGAGATCGCAAAGGCCCTGGCGCACAATGCAGATTTGCTGATCATGGACGAGCCGACATCGGCCATCTCAGAGCGTGAGGTTGAGACGTTGTTTTCAATCATTGGCGACCTGAAACGACGCGGGGTAAGTGTCATTTATGTTTCGCACCGGCTAGACGAAATCTTTCGGATTTCAGACGCGGTAACGGTCTTGCGCGATGGACAGCACGTGGCCACCCGACCGATTACTGATACTGATCGAAATACGCTGATAACTTTGATGGTCGGACGAGATATCGAGGAGACCGTCGGGCCTTCTGCGACAGCCACGGGTGATGTGGCGCTGGAACTCCGCGGGCTGACCAAGCGCGGCAAGTTCACAGGGGTCGATCTCACGTTGCGGCAGGGGGAAATACTCGGTTTGGCGGGGTTGATGGGCGCGGGACGAACCGAGCTTGCGGAAGCGATATTTGGCCTTGTCCGGCCCGACGCGGGCGAGTTGCGCGTGCGCGGCAGAGTGGTGAAGATCGAAAGCCCCCGAGACGCCATTGCACACGGCATAGGAATGGTCACAGAGGACCGGCACAAGTTCGGGCTGGTGCATGTGATGTCAGTGAAACACAACATTACCCTGGCAGGCTTGCGCGGTTGGTGGATAAACCGCACGGTCGAGAATGCGATGGCGGATGAACAACTGCGCGCCTACTCGATCAAGGTGCGGGACAGGAATCAACTTGCTGGCACACTCAGCGGCGGGAATCAGCAGAAGGTTGTCCTCGCTAAAACGCTTCTGCCTCGGCCGTCGATTCTCATTTTGGATGAACCAACGCGCGGGATTGACATCGGGTCGA
The DNA here is from genome assembly GCA_012517065.1 of Verrucomicrobiota bacterium. Taxonomy (GTDB): domain Bacteria; phylum Verrucomicrobiota; class Verrucomicrobiia; order Limisphaerales; family J093; genus JAAYVR01. The sequence continues at coordinate 54,086 of JAAYVR010000228.1, forward strand.
AGGCCGAGATGCATGCTTTCGTTCGCGAGCTAGCCCGGGAAGGGATGGCTGTGTTGCTGATTTCGTCCGAGCTGCCAGAGTTGCTGTCTTTGAGCACACGGCTGTTGGTGATGCGCCAGGGGCGGATTGGTGCAGAACTTGATCCACGAAGTGTTACGCAGGAAACCGTCCTCAGGCATGCGATGCCAAAAGAGCGATGAAAACATGGTTGTCACGGTTTGGTCTTGTGGTTGCGTTGCTGTGCATTGGCGCAGCACTTAGCATTGTCAAACCGGTGTTTCTCACATTTCCGAATCTGCTGAACGTAGTTAGACAGATTTCGATAAACGGGATTCTTGCTGTAGGCGTTACATACGTCTTGTTGACAGGTGGAGTGGACCTGTCGCTCGGGTCGGTGGTTGCGCTCAGCGGTGTTGTTGCTGCTATCTTTGCGCATCCGGGGGATTGGCCTGTGATTGTGCCGGTGGCTGCGGGTGTTCTTGTAGGGGCTGCGTGTGGCGGGATCAACGGATTGGTCGTAACAAAAGGCCGCGTGGCGCCGTTCATCGTCACGCTTGGCATGATGACAGCCGCACGTGGTGTTGCATTGGTTGTAAGCGGTGGCAAACCCGTTTCAAACCTTGGGGAGAGTTTCAGATGGATTGGCAGCGGCGGAGTTCCGGTGATTGTTTTTCTGGCGGTGTCATGTGTTTCGTGGGTTTTATTGTCGAATCTGAGATTGGGCAGGCACCTGTATGCGGTTGGTGGCAACGAGAACGCTGCGCGCGCGTCCGGCATCAATGTCGAAGGCGTGAAACTGTTTGCTTACACGATTTGTGGCGCGCTGGCGGGTTTGGGCGGGGTTGTGCTTGCGGCGCGCATCACGACCGGCCAACCAAACGCCGGGGTTGGATACGAACTCGATGCAATAGCGGCGGTGGTGATTGGCGGCACCAGTTTGTCCGGGGGCGTTGGTGGCGTTGGAGGCACGATTCTTGGCGCGCTGCTGATGGGAGTGATCAACAACGGGCTGGATTTGCTTAACGTGTCCTCGTACTATCAGGCCATCGTGAAGGGCATAATCATCGTCGGTGCAGTCTGGCTGGACCAGCGCAAGGAGAAATCGTGAAACGGCTTTTGGCGTTCATTCTGGCACTTGCATTGTCCGGATGCGCACAGCGCAAGTCCGATGAAGGGCGCGTGTTGATAGGGGTTTCATTGCTGAACCTGTCGAACGAATTCATTGTGATGCTGCACCGTGCAATGGAAACCCGCGCCGCCGAGCTGGGAGTGAAGCTCATCGTTAATGACGCACAGCGAAGCGCAGACCGCCAGGTCCAGCAGGTCGAGACTTTCATCGCGCAGCGCGTGGACGCGATCATCCTGAACCCTTGCGAAGTGGAGGCCAGTTCGCCCGCTGTCGAGAAAGCAATCGCTGCCGGCATTCCCATAATCAACGTCAATTCGGAAACAAGAGCTGCGCCGACAGCGTTTGTTGGGTCGCGCGATGAGGAATCGGCAAGGCTCGCAATGGAGTACATTGCCCGGCGGCTGGACGGCCGGGGCAACGTGGTCATGATGCATGGATTCATGGGACAAGCCGCGCAGATCAAGCGCGATCGTGGTGCCAAGGATACCCTTGCAAAGTTTCCCGGCTTGAAGCTCATCGCCGAACAAAGCGCCGAGTGGGACCGCGCAAAGGCCATGAGCCTAATGGAAAACTGGATTCAATCGCTCGGTGCGAAGATAAATGCCGTGTTCGCCCAAAACGATGAAATGGCAATGGGGGCGCTGTTGGCCCTTGAGCAAGCAGGACTCAAAGACAAGGTGATAGTGGTTGGTGTAGATGCCATTTCTGATGCACTTCAGGCTGTCAAAGCAGGCCGATTGGATGCGACCGTGTTCCAAGATGCCCGCGGCCAGGGACAGGGCGCGGTTGATTTGGCGGTCAAGATCATCAGAAAAGAACCTTTCGAAACACAGGTGTACATCCCTTTCCAACTCGTGACCCGCGAAAACGCGGACAAGTACCTGAATTAGACCGCATATTTCCCAGCCCGGCGTAGCCCGAACCAAAGTCGCCTGACGGGCAACGCCCCCGGCCCTTGCACCCTCCGGACCTTCACCCACGCCGGGCTGGGCAATATGCCCTGCGACTCCGTCGCAAGAAAGAGCGCGCTGATCCCGATGGTTTCTCACGCGCTGCCGCGGATTCAGTGGGCGTTGGTAGGCGCGAAGCGCTTGGAGTGCGGCAGCTTGCTGCCGCTTTGTTGTTAAGCACAACCAACGTGCCTGGAACCAGATCGGAATGACCTACAAAACTACGTGTCTGTCCCCATATCGGCATCCGAGGCGTTCCTCCACACACTTCGGCAACCGCGGCTCCGAACAAGGGACAATCTCCGGAGCATGCCGGAATCCTGGGGCAAAAACCCAAACAATGAGCCTGTCACTCTATTTAAGTCCTTGTTTGATGTGCTTGGGTGCGAGGGGCATGTGCTGAATCAGAATCAATTCTTTTGTCGCTGCATTCGGTTGCGGCGGGAGGAACTGGCCGGGGAGCGGCCACATTTTATCGAGGCGGGCATGCGCCGAGAGCGGCAAGTATCCGGCGGGCATTGTGGCACGGCATGCCCAGTCGGTCTAAAGCAGAGCCACGCTAAGTTCTGGCTCAGGCTTTCCGTGTGTGCAGGGCTCAGTGTGGTGATGGCAAGGTGGTTTCAATGCACTTCGGGTTTGGATGGCCTTGCAGCCAACTGCCGCAGCATTTCTATTGTTTGATCGATCAACCGCTCGCCGGTGCCGGGTTCAACGTAACTGTGATAGCCGGTCCAGACCTGATATCCGCCAAGCTTGAAGGCCGTCATGTCGGGGACGTAGCCGATCCAGTCGTTGGCCAGCCCAACAACATACGTGTAGCGGAATGGCGACCGGTTCTTGATGTCGATTCCGAGCTGAGTAAAAAGCTCGGATGGCACGCCCACAAAGGCGATGTCGCCGATCAGCATGACCTGCAGCCAAGTGGTCTTGGTCTGTCCTTGCAACGGGGCCAACTGGCGTCGCATGGACCGAAACACCTCGATAATCGGATCAGCGTGCGATGGAACATACTGTCGGCAATACCGCGTCACAGCAGCGTCTTCCTCCGCCTCGTCAAACTGCCGAACCTTGAACGTGAAAGGCTGTCTCAGCGCGGCAAGTTGATGCGTTGGGAATGGCTTTGACATTGCCATGGTTTCTTTGACGGCTTGCTTGATCCGTTGCGCCAAGGTTTCCCCGGACAACTTCAGGTTGTGCGTTGAACCGAAGGCGCCGGCGAGGAAACACACCTTGCCACCCAACTCTGATTCGAGGTCCTGGGCCGCCAGACCGTAAAAGCCAGGTGACCGTTTCCCTGGTTGCCTCGTGCCGATGTTGTGCGTCGAGTGATTGAAGATCAGCGCCCGGAGCTGATCCGATTGACCACGAAAAGCGAGCACGGGCAACTCAGCGTCAAAAGGTCCGGTCGGGCGCACCACGTTGGTGCGCGGGCCAACCCAGTAGATTTGCCCATCTGCAAGGCGCAACCGGCTGTTCTCGCCCACTGTATTCTCTTCTCCTTGTGCAAAAAACAATGTGCACGGCTCGGCCGTCAGATTGGCATTTGCCGACCGGACAGCTCTTACGATCCCCTCCTGCAGAGTGCGGCAAAAAGATTCTTCTGCTCCGTAACCGTGCACGAGCACCGTGCTTGGGGCATGGTGGGTGTGCGTGCAATGAATCAGAAGGCGGCCTCTCGCCAGGCCCGCCTCGCGCTCGATCTCGCCAAAAACCGGTTCAAGCAAGTCTTTCGTGAGCATAAGCACGTCGCAAGACACAATCCCCAGCTTGCCGAACGGCTCTTGCTCGATGACAACCGCCACAACCCGCAGAGGGGCTTCCTGGCCCTGAGCATTGCCTGCAGTGATGCCTCCGGCAATGACCATTCCATCGTCAGCATCGAGTTCCACCGATGCGGTTCCCACGCGCAACGGCTTGAGATCGGACTGGCCAGCCGCATTCTGAAAACACCCGACAGCCTGGGCCAGCAACGCCGCAGCAGCCCAATTAACAAAGCTCATAACTTGCACGGTCCTTACCCTCAAGGTTGGTTGTCCAAGTAAATGGCGTCCAGCACAACCTGGCTCCCCAGAGGGTCGAACTGTGGCGACGACAGCGCGAAAACGATCCCGACTGTCTGCCCAGCCCACAAGCTGATATCTGCGCTTCCCCATTTCCATCCCTCCGTGCTGTCGGACCAACAAAGCCGGCTGTTTTCGATCACAGGTTGCCCATTCACGTAAAGCCCCATCGTGTCCCACAATCCGACTTCGCAAGTTTCCTGCGAGTCGATCCAGACAGCGAAGTGGAGATAGAGCGGCCATGCCGCGGGCAAAGCAACCATCTGGCCGATTTGTGCCGAATGACTCCCGCCGATAGGTCCGAGGTAGGCGACGTACTGCCCTGAGGCCGCTTGGATGCCAAGTGCTGACGCAGGATAAATCAACTGGCCCGGCGCTTGTTCCCATCCCACTTCGGGACCGTCTTCAAAGTCCCCGTTCGCCAGACCGACAGGGGGCGGCGCAAGGTCGAATGTCGCGACTACGTTCTTTGATGCGTCGATTGTGATTTCGCAGGGATCTATGCCCGAAGCGTCGCCTCCCCAACCCGCGAAGCGGGAGCCTGAACTTGCCGTGGCAGTTAGAGTTACCACCGCACCACCAGGGAAGAGGGCACTGCAGTTCTCCCCGCAGAAAATGCCATCAGGGGCAGACCTCACGCTGCCGCTGCCGTTGCCGAGCTTGGTGACTGTGAGCGTGAAGAGATTATGTACGCGGTAAAAGGCCGCCTTGCCTGATGCTTCAATACGATAGGGACTGACAGCGCCGGTTACGATTTGCCAGATCCCCAGTGGGGAATCTGACTTCTCCAGAATACCGTTCCCATCCCATCTGATCACGAATTGTCCTGCGTCACGGGCAATCGAAATCCGATTGGTATCGGCACTTTTGGCCCTGAAGGATTCTCCGCCAAACAACGCGAGCACGATCACAAGGCTGGTGTTCAGTGCTTTCATAGGTTTTCTGGTTGGCAAGGTGAAGACTTCACGCTTGATCGGTACTCTTTCGCCTTGGTGCCGATTGTCAACATGAATATGGGGGTTCTGTGGGTTTGGGTGCCTTTCAGATTCGGCGAGGGGAAGGCCGTGAACGGAGCCATCGTTGGTCGAATTCACGCCATGGTGTACCGGTCAATAAACCCTATTGCGCAAAAAATCTTTGCTGGCAGTTGCATGCCAAGTCCTCGACAATGAGCCCGCGTAAGCGGCTGGCATTGCACAAGGCGACAAGAATGTGCAAAGAAAGGCGCAAATCTGCCGGGTATTGTGATGTAGCGCGCCCCGGTCATTCGAAGCGCGCGCCTTGCCGGTCGCCACGCTCTCAGGACCAACAGGTGCAGCCAATGAATCAGGCATTGATAATACCAAAAGGTTACAAATCGATTCTCGGCGTCAAAGAAACCGAACGGGCGATCAAGAGTCTCAAGGATTTCTTCGAGTTGAATCTGGCGACTGAACTGAACCTCAGTCGCGTAACAGCGCCGCTTTTCGTCGAGGGCGGCACGGGCATTAACGACGATCTCAACGGCGTCGAGCGTCCTGTCACCTTCCAAGTGAAGAACATGGCTGGCGTGCGCGCCGAGATCGTCCAATCGCTCGCCAAGTGGAAACGCATGCAACTGGCTGAGCTCGGCTTCGAACCCGGCTACGGTCTGTACACTGACATGAACGCCATCCGACCGGACGAAGTCCTGGACAACACTCACTCGTTGTATGTTGACCAGTGGGACTGGGAGCGGGTTATCACGCCGACAGAACGGAACGTCGAGTTCCTCAAGAAAATCGTGCGCAAGATATACTCAATTCTCAAACGCACTGAACACTACGTCTATGAACGATACCCGTCGATACGACCCGAATTGCCGGAAGAAATAGTATTTGTTCATGCGGAGGATTTACGCGCGCAATATCCGCGGTTGAGCCCTAGAGAACGCGAACAACGCCTTCTCCGGAAGTGCGGTGCGGCTTTCATAATTGGCATCGGAGGTGCGCTTGCTGACGGCACCATTCACGACGGTCGCGCACCGGATTACGACGACTGGTCAACGCCTGGCATGGACGGCCGCCCTGGCTTGAACGGTGACATATTCGTGTGGAACCCGGTGTTGAAAACCGCCTTCGAATTGTCGTCGATGGGAATTCGCGTGGACAAGGAAGCGATGCTGCGTCAATTGAAAATCCGCGGGTGCGAAGACCGGGTGAAGCTGCTTTGGCATCGCAAGTTGCTCAACGACGAAATGCCATTGTCGATCGGCGGTGGAATTGGGCAGTCGCGGCTTTGCATGTATTTTCTGCGCAAGGCGCACATAGGCGAAATCCAGGCAAGCCTTTGGCCCGAAGAAATGCGTGCCCTGTGCCGCAAGCACAACGTCTGGCTTTTGTAACTTTCAGGATCGCCTGTGCACCACGGCCAAATGGATAGGATTGGTTCTTCACACGCTGTGACAACGGCACAAATCAACAGGCCTCAGCCCGCATATTTCATACCCTGAGCAGTCTGCGAAACGGGTGTCTTCAAGAAATCAAGGAATATGCGTGCCCCGGAAATCTCGCCGCCTGAGCAGGCCAAGGCACCCAAAACTTCATTCCGGTGAGATTTCCGGGTTAGACTAATCCTGAGTGGCCAGACTCGATTCAGGTTAATGGATTCAGGTTATTTGAAAGTGGTGGAGGCGGCGGGAATCGAACCCGCGTCCCTGACAGAATAACCGGCTGCGACTACATGCTTAGTCGGATAAGAGTATTCGACCGGCGGTACCGATCCGACGCGAGCCGCCAAGTCTATTTCGCTGTTTTTATCTCGGCCGGCTGCGCAGCAAACGCCACAACCGACCCAACCTGCTGCCTTCGTTCAGCCACCCCAGCAGGTGTCAGGCGGTGAACGTCGCGGCATTAGGCCGCGAGTGCCAATTCTTCGTTGGCTGTTTTGGTTCGATCCGATGATTAACGAGGCCAACGGATCATCCTCGGCATGCCGCCACCGGCGCATCCAACAGGTCGAAACCAGTGCGCCCCCATGTCAAACGGTGTGCACATAAAATGCCACGTTTTTGCCCACCGTCAAGGCTCCGGAAAAAGTCCTAACCCGGAAACCTCATCGGAATGAACCTTTGGGTCTGTTGGTTTGGTCAGGCGCTGAGATTTCTGAGCTAAGAGTCTGCCCAGTTGGCGGAGGCCGACACTGGTTGCGTTGTTGGCTCGTTTTAATCCTTTTGTTCTTTGTTTCGGGCTTCGAGTTTCGGATTTCGAGTTTTTCATGGCTGTCCTCCGATTGCTTTCTGGAGTTGTTGGACAAGCTCTTCTAGGCGAGCCAGCCGTTCCCGGAGCGCCCGGTTCTCCGCCTCCAGTTCCCGATGCAGTTCCTGAACCGCCGCCGCCGTGTAAACGGTCAGTGGATGAGTGTCCACCTGTAGAATCTCTGAGCCGTCCGGCAGCTTCTCGCCGCTGCGGTGCACATGCTCCGGAAACACTTGGGCAAACTCCTGCGCCACCACGTTCAGATACCGCCGATCCTTGACCTCCGGATGCGCCGCCCGGTAGGCGTCGGTGTAGCGAAAGCTCACCAGTCGCACCCGGGCCAGGGTCGCCAGCGCGTTGGTCACCGTGGCAACGTCAGTCTTGATGCGTGCGTCGGAGTTGGCCAGCCACGAGCCAGCGGTGGTCTTGGAGGCGTTGCCCTCCACCTCCAGCGCATTGGCGGCCGGGGTGCGGCCAATGCCCACCTTGCCGTCGTCCCATCGCAACACGGCTTTGGCTCCCCCGCGGTGCGTGCCCAGGACCCCGCCGGCCCAGCCGTAGAGCACCGGACCGTCCGGGGCCAGCCCGGCAAACGTCTTGCCCGACCCATACCAGCCCAGGCCTTGGTAAGTGTCGGTGCCGCCCCGCAAGCGCAGGTCTTTGTCGTTGATCCGCACGTCGCCTTTGACGTCCAGCAGGGCATTGGTCGGCGGGCCGCCGATACCCACCCCGCCAGTGGCGCGGATCAGGAATTGATTCGTTCCGGTGGTGGCGAAATCCTCGTCGGTCGAGTCAGCCCAGACGAAGCTACCGGTGTGGATGGCCCTAGCCCGGGAGCCCGCCGCAAAGGCGAAATTGGTGGCGAAGTTGTATCGGCCGCCGGGGATGGTAGCATACTTGGCACCGTCCCCGACGGTGTTGCCCTCGCCCCCGCCGATGGTCGCGGCGCGGGCGCTGGTCTGAATCGTGTTGTCGCCGCCCCCGCCGATGGTCGCGCACCAGGCGTTGGTCTGAATCGTGTTGCCCTCGCCCCCGCCGATGGTCGCGTACTCGGCGTTGGTCTGAATCGTGTTGAGGTAGCCCCCACCGATAGTCGCCCCGGCGGCGTTGGACTGAATCGTGTTGTAGTAGCCGCCGCCGATGGTCGCGCGCAGAGCGTAGGTCTGAATCGTGTTGCCCTCGCCCCCGCCGATGGTCGCGTACTCGGCGTTGGTCTGAATCGTGTTGTCGGAGCCCCCGCCGATGGTCGCGCACCAGGCCTTGGTCTGAATCGTGTTGCCCTCGCCCCCGCCGATGGTCGCCCACCAGGCGTAGGTCTGAATCGTGTTGCGCTGACCCCCGCCGATGGTCGCGCGCAGAGCGTTGGTCTGAATCGTGTTGCCCTCGCCCCCGCCGATGGTTGCGTGCCAGGCGTTGGGCTGAATCGTGTTGTCGGAGCCCCCGCCGATGGTCGCGTACCTGGCGTTGCGCTGAATCGTGTTTCCCTTGCCCCCCGACACCGTGCCGAAGTCGGCTTCTACACGATTGGTGTGGGCGAATTCATCGTAATTGGTTGCCCCGCCGCCAGCAATGGTCGCGCCCACCACGCCCGCAGCCACATAGTTCCACGGCGAGCCCCCTATCACATTCGGCGCACCGTCAGGGGTAGTGTCTCCGTCGCTGCTCGAATCACCGGGGTCTTCAAGCCGCAGGGCGCGCAGCCCGTTGACCCTCAACTCCAAGGGCTGGCGGTCCGTTGTGCCCAAGAAATATGTCCCTGGCGTGGTGCCGGCGTTGCCACTCAGCAGCCAGACCTGGTTGGTCCGCGCCACGTTGGGCCCCAGACGCCCGTCCGGCACCGTTCCACTGGCCAGTTGACCGGCATTGAGCGAAGTCAACCCGGCGCCGCTGCCACTGAAACTGTTGGCGGCGTTGTTGAACGTCACTGCGCGAGAGTAGGTGCCAGCCAGGTTGGCCGAGGGAATCACTCCGCTCAGTTGGCTGGCGGGCAGGGTGCCGCTCAGGTTGCTGGCAGTAATGGCATAGGGCGTGGGAGTCAGTTTCTGACGCGGACCAAGTGTTGTGAACGGGCCGATGGATGTGCGCACCTCCAATTGTAGCCAGCGGTCTGTGCCGGGGAAGTTTGTCCCAAAGTCCAGCAGCAGCACAAACAGGCCGTTGCTGACGGCCACGACTAGCTGCGGAGGCGTGTTGTCGGCCACTTTGGTGCCGCCGCTGGCTGCATCCCAGAGCGTGGGCTGGAACTCGGCATTGCCCGTATAAGGCTGGCCATTGACTTCCAGCCGCCCTTGGTAGGTGAAGGCCGTGCCTTGCGCCACGGCCGAGACTACGCTGCTGGCCAAAACCAGCAGCAGGGTGTTCATGATGGTTTTGGTTTTCATGGTCTTGACTTTGGTTTGGCATTTCGGGCTCTGGGTTTCAGTCTTGTTTAGGACTTCGAGATTCAGATTTCGGGTTTCCGCCTCACGGTTTGTGAAGGCGGTAGAACTTGTTGCCGGTCGGTGTTGGCTCGATGAACTGCTGATTCGGGCAGTTCGTTTGGTGTGGCAGTGAGACGACCGCCCAGGGGGCAGCCACGCTGGGCAGCGCGTTGGCCGCCAGAATTGCGGCGCCTGTTCCAAGCCGCCAACCCCAGATGTGCCACCGTGGCTGCACTGTTGATGGAAAGAAACGCGTGAGACATGCAGAAAGGATGACTGGGAGCGGGAGAGATTCAGAGCACACCACAAATCCCGGCGCGATGATCAACACGCGCCACAGGCAACGAGCGCCGTATCGCTCCATTCGCATGGGCACCTCCGACGCGGTGTTGTCACACTCGGTCTTACAGCAGTCTAGCACCTTGTATCAGAGGCGGCGTCGGATGTCAATTCATTTCTGGTGTCGCGGTTACATGCCGCGTTCAAGAATCAGCGAACCGGGCAAATCAACGTTGGCGCGCCGGGCTGCAATTCCGGGTCTGCTCGCTTTGTCCGAACGTGGCTGGCTGGAAAGAGTCGCCTCAGAATAATCAAGAATGAAAACACGCTCTCCCGTTTTCGGTCTTCGTTCCACAGTTCGAGGAAAAGCGGCGTAAAGCTCAGCGAGAACGCCAGCTTGGCGTTAACGGGCACGAACCGTTGGGGGGTGGCAAGGGCACATCCTGCTCCGCAGGTATGAGCGAGAACCGATACGGTTGCGGCGACACGGACAATGCCACGGACCGCGTGGGCGGCGTTTCGCCGGGCAGGTAATGGTGGCCATCGCCATGCCACAGCACCGTGACCTCGGCGCCTCCGATGCCAACGAGGTCAAACGTGTAGGCATACACGCCTTGGCCCAGTGCCAGCTTCTCCATAGCGTAAAAGCTGCCGAGCTTGCGCGCGACCGTGTCCAGCACGGTTTTCTTGACCAGGCCGCAGGGTTGTTCTCGAACAGGCCAGCAATGGAGAAGCCGATCAAGATGACCTGCGTGTTGCGGCTGGCCGTTTTGGCGGCGTCGCAAGCCACACGCAAGTGGGCCATGTATTCGTGAGCCGTACCCCGCCAGAAGCCTGTTCCCCGCTAGGCTTCGATTTCCTAGTAGAGCACCGGATAGAGCAGGCCATGGTCAGCGAGCATGGCAAAGGCGCAAGAGAGTTCCCTGGAAACATGAGAGACCAGTCGAGGTCCTGAGGCACAAACCGGAGTGGTCGCCACCAGCTATCAACCACCAGGCCACCGAGCTGCGACTTCCCGGCGAGGTGGAGCGAACAGGGGAAGCGACTCAGGTATCGGTGATCAAGCGACAAAGGGATAGTAGCGAGAGGCCCGACTGGAGTCTTAGCCCGCACATTTCCCAGCCCGGCGTAGCCGAAACCAAGGTTGCCTGACTGGCAGTGACACGGTGCCTGCGCCCCTCGGGGCAGTCTGCCACGCCAGGCTGCGAAATATCTGCTGCGACTCCGTCGCAGGCCGTAACGAGGCTCGGAGTTTCTTACTTCGCGAGACCAGCGGGGCTAAAGATGAAGTAAAGCAACAGTGTGATGGCCACAACCACAAGGCCGGCGATTTTGGCGCTCCGGGAGCTTTCCAATCCGATTGTGGTTTTCTGCTGGAACTCTATTGGTTTGGGCAACGGGTTCAGCAGGGTAATGACAACCATCACAAGAAGGCAAAGTGCAAAACAAACAGCCATCCGGTTCAGGAATTGCAGTTTGGGCATGAAAGCCATCATAAGGCCGTAAGCGATCATATTTGTAACCAGGCCGACCACGCCGCACACGGGTGGTCCACGCCGCACTACAAGACCGAAGACAAAGACGGCCAGAATGCCGGGGGAGATAAAGCCCTGTCCGGCCTGGATTATGGTGAATATGCTGTTGCTGATCTTGGGATTTCCGAGTTGCGGGGCCAGAATCACTGCCGCCACAGCAAACACGATCACCGAGATGCGTCCAACCCGCACGACTGTTCGCTGGTCTGCTTGTGGCGCAAGGTGTTTCTTGAACACGTCCATTGCGAAGATCGTTGAAGCCGCATTGAGCATTGCTGCAAGCGAACTGACCACCGCGCCGAGCAACGCGGCTGTGACAAACCCCACCAATCCCACGCCCTGAGGCAGCACGTGGCCCAGTAACTGTCCCAGCGCAGTGTCGTACTTGAATGCTATCAACTTCTCGACGGCGGGCGTTGCTTTGGCAGCTTTTGCAGCCTGTTCGGTTTTCTCATTGTAAGCTTCGATTTCGCGTGCGAGTTCTTGATTGACGTTTCTCCATGCCTTGTCTTCGGTCTTAAACAGGGTGAATGGGGCGGGCACGAGACTGTCAAACGCATCTTGCGTCAGCGGTAATACGTAGGGATTGTGCGTTTTCACGGCCGCCAATGCGGTCGAGTTTGAATAAACTGCCAACATGTACCGGCCCGGCTGCCACGATTCTATCTGGGCTGCGCTTGGCGATTGCACGACCACGACAGCCTTGGTTTCCGGGTTGGCTTTCACGTAGCGAGCAAGACTGCGGGCCGTGTCGCTGACGGCTTCGAGCTGCATGTTGTTCGAATACAGGTTGAACGCGATAATGCCAGGAATGACGATTACAAACGGAATCAGAAGCTTCAGGAACGCGGCGAACACGATTCCGCGTTGTCCCTGTGCCAGAGACGCCGAACCCAACGTCCGCTGAGTGATGTACTGATTCAATCCCCAGTAGTAGAAGTTTGGTATCCACAGCCCGAGCAGCAGAGCGGTCCACGGCAAGACAGGGTCTGCTCCGGGCAGGAACATGTTCATTCGCGTTCTGTTCAGGCTCCAGAATTTCTCGATGGCGGTTGCATCCGGCGCCAGTGCTTTGAGTGCAACCGCGCCTGTGTCAGGGCTCAGGATCATCGCTGCTTCGGTTGCTGCGCCGAGCTTCTTGAACGCAAAGATCATGATCACAGCGCCGCCGAGGATGAGCGCGCTTCCCTGGATGAGGTCCGCCCATGCGCATGCTTTCAAGCCGCCCGCCGTTACGTAAATCATGGCGATCAGCCCTATTACTGCCGCTCCGGCGGCGAGACTGAGCTGGTGATTCGCCTTGCCTGCGAGCGTGCTGATTGTGAGTGCTCCCGAATAGGTGACTGATCCCAACAGCAGCAGGTAAATCAGGATCGTTGCCACCGCCATGATTGTTCTTGCGGTGGCGTTGTAACGGTACTCGAGGAACTCCGGCATTGTGTAGATGCCCGCCCTCAGGAAATACGGGAGAAACGCGAAGGCAACCACCACAAGCGTGATTGCAGCCATCCACTCGTAGCTTGCTATTGCCAGGCCGACATGCTGTGCAGCGTTGCCGCTCATTCCTACGAATTGTTCTGTCGATATGTTCGCCGCAATCAGCGAGAAGCCTATCAACCACCAGCGCAATCCACGCCCGGCAAGAAAGTAATCCTCACTCCCTTTTTCGTTCTTGCTCTTGATCAAGCCGACGCTCACGACGGCAATGACGAAAGCAACAAACACGACGATATCCACTGGAAGTATTTTGAATGTGTCAGTGTTCATAGGTTTTCAGTTCCCGTTATGGCTTGGATGCGAAAAGAAAATTGGATTTAGGCGGTACGTCAGGTTCTCGTGGCAAACTTGAAAACCGTTGTGCTGCGATAAGTCTGGCCGGGGCGCAACAGCACCGGCGGGAAATGCGGCTTGTTGATTGAATCCGGGAAATGCTGTGTTTCGAGGCAAAGGCCGGCATGGCGTGGATACCGGATGCCGCCTGTTCCGACGACCGAGCCGTCCATGTGGTTGGCGGTGTAGAGCTGAACGCCCGGTTCGGTTGTCAGGACCTCCATGACGCGACCGGTGGAAGGGTGATACACACTTGCTGCCAGAGCGAGCGACTGGCCGCCGCTGCGCAGGACGAAGTTATGATCGTAACCGTATCCGCCGGGTTTCAATCCTGTTTCATTGATTCGCGCGCCTATCTTCACTGGTGAGGTGAAATCGAGTGCCGTTCCCTGTACAGTGCGAATCTCGCCGGTGGGGATTAATCCGTCGTCAGTTGGCGTGTAGAAATCAGCGGCAATCATTAGTTCATGTCCGAGCACGTCACCTTCACCCGCCAGGTTGAAGTAACTATGATTTGTGAGGTTGACGGGCGTTGGTTTGTCGGTTGTGGCGGTGTAATCGATTCGCAGTTCGTTTTCGGCGGTGAGCGTATAACGCACGATGACTCGCAGGTTGCCGGGATACCCTTCTTCGCCATCGGGGCTTGTGTATTCGAACTCGACGGCAGCTTCAGCTTCCGTGCACGGCAGCGGTCTCGAGTTCCAGAGTTTCTTGTCGAAACCCTGCAATCCGCCGTGGAGATGGTTTGGGCCGTTGTTTTTTGCGAGGGTGTATTCCCGGCCGTCGATTGTGAAGCGTGCGCCTCCGATTCTGTTGGCGACACGGCCGGCAATAGCGCCGAAAAACGGGTGTCCTTTCAAATAGCGGTCGAGGTTGTCGAAACCGAGCACAACGTTCCCCGGCTTGCCGTTCCTGTCCGGCACATGCAGTTCGGTAATGATCAACCCGTACTCTGTCACCTTGACAGTCATCCCGTTCTTGTTGCGCAGTGTGTAGAGTCGGACGGGTGAACCGTCGGGCATATGGCCGAAATTGGACACATCCAAGGTCATACCTGATAGTTGGGGTGTTGAAGTTCTGTTGGCTGGGCCGGATTGCGTTTGTGCATTGATTGGGTTGCACACCACGCCGGCTGCCAGAAGAACGGTTTGTAGAAGTTTCTGGTTCATTCGACGTTGTTTGGTCGCGAACGGGCGGAGCATGGCATGTTGCGCGAAAGAAAGCAACGCTTTGCGCCCGGCCAGCAACGAACGGCTTTATCTGGTAGGGATCATTCGGTTGCAGCTCTGCCGCGCCGCATTGAATATTGTCGGGAGTCACCGGTTCATTGAGTAAAGACCAGATTTTGCATGGACGAACAGCGCGCAATCGAGTTGTGTGTGAAGCATCGGGACCCGGTGGGTTTCGAGTTCCTTGTACAGAAGTATCGGCGTGAGGCTTATCGGCATGCCTTTGCACTTCTGGGGAACGCCGAGGACGCCCTCGATGCCTGTCAGGACGCGTTTGCGAAAGCGTTCGCTGCCATTCCGAGGCTGAGCGACCTGCCGCAGTTTTACCCGTGGTTTTACTGCATTTTGCGCAACCGCTGCTTCAACCTGATTGCGCGGCGACAGACATCCGATCGTTACCGCGCCATGGAGCAGCAGAACCCAGCCCGGTCAACCGACACGGCGACGCCAGCGCAGCTTATGGAACAGAGTGAAGACAGACAGCGGGTGTGGGATGCCATGGCATCGCTCACGCCCGAGCACCGCGAAATCCTCGCCATGAAATACGTCTGCGGACACAGTTACGATGAAATCGCTCGCACGCTCCGCATCTCGCGCGGGACCGTGATGAGCAGGCTTTACCATGCAAGGATGGCGTTCCGCGAAGCTTTTCTGAAACTCGACGAAGCGCCAAACGCAAAACCAGAGGAGAAGAGCTTATGAACAATTGTGAATCCTACAAAGGGCTGCTTGTGGGGTTGCTGGACGGCGAACTAACCCCCGAGGAAACAGTCCGCATCAACGAACATCTCGCGCGATGCGCAGCGTGCCGGAGTGAATACGAGCAATTGCGTGAAACGACCGGCAAGCTCGCTTCGATGTCTTTCAAAGAGCCCGAAGATGCCGTGCTTGATCAGGTCTGGAGAAGCCCTTACAGCCGGTTTGCCAGAAACGCGTCGTTGGTTATGATCATCGCCGGTTACGCCTCGTTGATTGCATATGGGGTGTATGAGGTTCTCACGAGCGGGAAAGAAGAGCTGCCGGCGAAGATTGCCATGGCAGCGATCGTGCTCGGATTTGTGATATTGCTTTGCCAATTGATACGCGAACGCATCAAGACTTACAAAACCGACCCGTACAAGGAGATTGAAAGATGATCGTCACAACCACCGAAACAATAGCCGGTAAAAAGATCGTCCGGACTTTGGGCATGGCAAAGGGCAACACAATCCGCGCACGCCACGTCGGACGCGATATCATGGCGCTGCTGCGAAACATTGTCGGTGGCGAGATAACCGACTACACAAAACTGTTGGCAGAATCTCGCGAACAGGCGCTTGACCGGATGAAAGCCGATGCGACGCGGATGGGCGCCAACGCGATCGTTGGGGTTCGGTTTGCCACCTCGGTGCTGATGGGAGGCGCGGCCGAGCTGCTCGCGTATGGGACGGCAGTTGTGGTTGAGGACATGTAAGGTTGCATTTGTCGATGGGGTGCGGTACAGGGGTGTGGCGCGATGAGGATACTTGTGCTGACAAACCTGTACCCGCCGCACGACGCGGGCACTCGCGATTTTCGCTGCCAGGAAACCACGGAAGCGCTCGGTCGGCGGGGGCACACAGTACGCGTGCTCACATCCAACCACGGGGCTGGCACTGGCCAGCGCGATCAGGAAATTGAACGGCGGCTTTTTTTGGAGGGTGTACACGGCCATCCGCCCTTGGTGCGATTCGCTGAGTTGCGGAACCGTGAGCGGCACAACAACAATGTGCTGCGCGAAGTAGTAGCGGAGTTCCAACCGGACGTGATCCATGTGTGGGGCCTGCACGGATTGTCGAAGGCACTGATCTATACACTTCAGAGGCTGGCACGGCCGACGGTTTATGCGGTTTACGACGATTGGATTGCAAACGGAATCCGGCATGACCCGTGGCTCAGATGGTGGAACCGGCCGACCGGCCCGATCTTGTCCGGTTTATGGCGGTTTATCCTGGAACTGAGCGGAAGGCGCAACCGGATTGACCTCGAAACGCCTACACGAATGATGCCTGGCTACGAAAGGTTGCCCGAGTTGTACGGGAGCGAGAAAGACATATCGGCGGTGCAGCCAAACTCGATTTCGTGTTTCAGGTTTGAGCACATTTACTTCTGCAGTTACTTGTTGAAAGGGCAGACCGAGCGCGCCGGTTTCCAGGTCCAACACGCCGCGGTTATTTATCCATGGGTGCGCGCGGAATCTTTTGCCGCATCACCAAGACCGCAATCGGCCCCATTGAAGAAGTTTCTGATTGTGGCGCCTTTGATTCCTGAGAGCGGAGTGATGACTGCTCTGGAGGCATGGCGGCTGTTGCGCGATATGCGCATCAACGTTTCACTGAGCATATACGGCTGGGGACGGTCCGACTATATCGCCAAACTGCGATCATTTGTCGTGGCGAACCAATTGCCGGTCGAGTTTCTCACACTCAGCAGCACGCAGCGAGATTTGGTCGAAATATACCGGCAACACGACGTTTTCCTGCATACGGCGGAGTGGGACGAGCCGTTTGCTCAGGCGCCGTTCGAGGCATGCGCGGCCGGGCTGCCTGTCGTTTGCAGTCGGGCGGGAGGCATCCACGAATTGCTGAGGCACGGCGAGACTGCGTTCACTTACACTGCAGGAAACGCGGTGGAACTGGCATCGCGAGTTCAAGAACTGCAGATTCAGCCTGCACTGCGCCGCCAGGTGGTTGAGAATGCCCAACAACTGGTGTTCAGCGAGCTGAGCGAATCGGCGGTCGTTGACAGGGTTGAGCAGTACCTCGAGTTGGCCCAGCGGCCGGCGACTGAATCGCCCGCGTAAGAAGCCGAATTCAACCCTCTTACCTCTTGCGCGTGAGAGCCAAAGCCCACGGCGCAGCATTGCGCAAGCCCTGCAATCGCTCTTCGCCGGGGTGATCGATGCACTCGAGGATCGCGGTGCCTCGCACGGCCGGGTTTTGGTGGCGTGCTAATGCGGCGATTTCATCCCATGTTACCTTTTGCCGCATAAGCGCAAGTGTGGCCTCTTTGAACAACATGGGGCTTGGGGACGATGGCCTGTTTGGTTCGGCATCGACGCAATGTTTGAGAAACCTTTTTGCCTGCGCGCACTTGAGGTCGCTGAGAGCCTGCACGGCTGCCAACACAAGCCGGTGTTGGCCCACAGCATGGGCTATGTTGGTCGCAGAGTCTTCGGCGAGCGAGCCGAATGCGAGCTGATGTTGGCAGGCTTGGATTAGGCAACGGGCTGAAGACGTTGCACGCAGTTTGCCAAGAGCGCGCGCGGCAGCGGCTCCGTCCAACGCAGTGTAGCAATCATTCGTGTGCCAACTCGGGAAGCGAACGAGCCGTTCCAGACGTGCGATTGCTGAGTCTGATCGCAAGCCCCGGATCGCGATTTGCTGCGCAGCCCATGCGCGCTTCACCGTTCTGCGGGCCAACTCATCAGAATTGTGAGCAATGGGTTCGGCCAAACCGCCTTCCCGGGTGCCGGGCGAAAACTCGATGAGCCTCAGCAAATCCTGCGGCCGCGATTCTGCAAAACTCTCCTGCAACTCGCGCACCAGGGTCATCGGGACGAAACAGTTCGATTGCGACAACTGTTGCTGGGACTCAGGCCTGGCAGTAAGCCGAAAAACCTTGGAAAATGGCATGGGCGAGTAAAGTTTCCTGCCAAGAACCATTGCAGCGACGCGCGGATCATCAACAAGTATCATGTCGCCCGGTTGATCAAGTGCTCGTGCAACGGCGTCCGGATCGATGTCGTGCCGCCATTCGTACAATCCGGGGGCTTTATACCGGAGCAAACGCAGTTTTGGGTGTTGGCGGAGTCTGGCTGCGTTTGTTTCGTTAACGAACACGACGTGGTCCCATGCGTCTGCGGCGTCGAGCAACCGGGCGACTTCATCCTCGATCCCGGGCACCTTCAGGTCCAAATGGAGGAGCATGATTCTTTCGCGTGCCAGATCAAGGAGCGCCGCGAAAGTCGGAACAAGGCCCGCCTGTGGTCGTCCGTGGGCGGTTTGGGGGCGGAGGCTTTCGAGTTCACGAAAGGTTATCGAGTCCAAAGTCCCGAATCCCTCAGTGATCCTGTCGAGGGTCTCATCGTGGAACAGGACCAACACACCGTCTGCGGTGCGCCTGATGTCAATCTCGCAACCGTCGGCGCCGTGGTCCATTGCTGCCGCATAAGCTTCCAGGGTGTTCTCAGGGGCGAAAGCGGTGGCGCCGCGATGCGCCATGATCAGCGGCCCTTTCCGCCTTGCGGCAACAAGTTGATGCCGCTGTTCGGCTGCCGCTGGCGACTCGGTTGACGGCGTGGTGAGGTATTCTTGGACGAGCGTGGGACGATGCTTCCTAAAACCGGCGGCGTGCGTGCTGTGGTCCAGTGCCACCAGCACCGTGATCACGCAAAGGAAGAACTTGAGAACGCCAATGACAAGAGTCAACGTGACATCTCCTGTTGCAGCGCGCGTGCAAAGGCAGCTTCGACGCGTGGTCCTCATTCTATCTGCAGCATGTACAACCGGCCGGTCTCAGAAGCAGGTTCAGAGTAAAGGTTTGTGGCACGATTTGGAAGCGGTGGGATGATGATTAGCGGTTCCCATCCACTTTGTTCGCGCCATGGCTTGCCCAGGAGAGTTGTTGTGCGAAATGGAAAGCTGACAAACTCCACTTCGACGGTCTGGCCCAAAGCCGCGCTTTTGCGGCATTCGAGGTGCGCAGGCCCCAGCCATGGTTCTGTGCCGTTTCTGTACTCGTCCTTGTTGGGGATGCCATCCCCATCCGGATCGCCATCAGCGCCGTCATTACCGCTGCTTCTGAACGGACTCAATCCGTAGCGGATTTCCCAATCGTCCGGGAGTCCGTCGCCGTCGCTGTCGATAATCCCCGGTCCTGGCCGGCTTACGACCCACGACGCCGGGTCGTCGCCGAACACATGCGGCGAGCGTCGTCCAAGGGAAAAGCCCTTTACAGAATTGCCGCCCGGCCAGAACGAGCTGAGTCTGAAATGCACCTCTTCGACCAAATAGTACGGTACATCGCCCGCGCCCTCCGTGCCGGAGAACACAGGGTTGCCCGGCTCAAAAAGGCGGATCGGAAGCTCAGATGCGCCAAGTGAACCACGCCACGGCCCGAATACATTCACATCCTGGCCCACATTGTAGTGTCGCCTGAACTCGGCCAATGCGTCGGGGTCGGTGGCCGGGTTGAACCCTACCAGTAAAACGCATTCGCCCGGGCGCATAACGATTCTCGCCGGGAACTCGAATTCAACAGCTCCTCTGACAATCCAAGTGGACGCCGGATGGTTGGTGTCGAACAAGAAAACCGGATCGTGGGAGGCGTTGAACAGTTCGATGTATTCGTAGTATCTCTTGTCCGGAACTCCCACATCGGGCGGGTCAAACATAATCTCGGAAAAAACCACGGGCCCGATTCTCGGGCCGTAGTTGAATTTGCCAATCGACGGCTGGCTTTCGCGCACGCAGTGCTCGACTCCGTCGCTTGACCGGTACCAGCCAAATGTTGTGCCTTGAGGTGAGGCCCCAAACACCATTCCGTGATAGTACCCTGTCAGATTCCCGGCTGCGTCAGCCGAAAACAGAAAGGCTTCGTCACCCCACGCGCTGAGCGCAAAACCATTCGAGCCAACGCCGAACGCGGACTCGTCAATCACAATCACGCTGCGCGGTGGGATAATTGTGCCGGGCCTTATTCGGTATTTGAACGGTTCGCGGAAGTCATCGGTGAGATACCAACCGGAAACGTCAGCGGGCTCGTGCGACGGGTTGACCAGTTCGATGGCGTCCAAGTCAGGCGTGATTGGGTGGCTTCGGATTTCGTTGATCCGTACTTTCGAGATGCACGGAGGCGGCGGATCTGCCATCCCTGGCGAACCGCCGACGACTGCGCTCAGGCGCCATGAGGATTGTTCACTGACTTGCTCAGGAGCCACGCTTTCGTCTGCGAGAACCAGGGAAAACCCGAATCCGTCCGCCAGAGGCGCCCATGCGTCGCCATAGACAATGTCCCACACCAGTTCACCTAGCGGGCCGTAAAGGGTGATGCGGTCACCCGCATTGTCGAGGCTTCCCGTAAATTCGCCTGCGATTTGGCCGGTGCCGGGGTACCGCGCCTGAAACGCCGCGCGATTCTTCACCAGCAGAACCCGGTCGCCGGGGTCGAGCAGCGTCACATCGCTGTTTGTCGTGAACGTGAACTGAATCCCATTTGTGATTGTAAAACCGGGAAGGGCAATCGGGGTGTCACCTGCGTTTTTCAGCTCGAGGAACTCAAAGTCTGCCGAGCTGTTCGTGGCGCCCAACGGCGCAGGCGCCGGGTGAAACATTATCTCCGTTAACAACAATTGTGGCAGGTTCACAACGAACGTTGCGGCGACTGGTCTTGACCACGGTGTTGACGACGGCGGGCCGCCTGTCTGGCGTTTGTTTGGGTCCCGTGCCCGAGCCACAACCCGTGCGTTTGAATCTATTGCGATCGGCCCCGAATACACGCGCGCGTTTGCGGAAACGCCGCCCTGCGGTGCGCGCGGGTCTGTCCCGTCCATGGTGTAGTAGATGGTCGCGCCGGTTGGACCGGCAATCGTCAGCATGTGTCCCGGTTCAACCCTGCCACCGTGCGATCCCAGTCGTGGCGGCTGAGTTAGTTGGCGGTCGATGAAATCGACCCGATTCGACAGCCAGTTTTTCATTAGGTTGACTTCGCTTTGGTAACTGCCGCCGCGGAGGACAACGCGCCATTTGGCATACTCGCGCGGTTGCGCTTGCCGGACCTCGTCCGCAAGGCGGTCCACCAACCCATGAAGATTGGTGAGAGCGAAATGGGTTTCGCGAAGTTCCTGCCATCGGTCAACCCACGCCTGCCAGAAATCCGGATCTGTGAACAGCCTGCTCCACCACGTGGCGCCGAAAAACGGGCCCGTGTTCCACATGCGCGGATTGGCGTCGCGCCCGTCGGTCGAACCAAGAGCGCGATCGAAATCCCAGTGAGGACCGAAATTGAGCGCGCCGTTGCGTGGCTTGTGGAAGTAAGCGCTCAGCACCAGCGCATCGACGTTGCCACTCAAAACCTCGAGCACGTGGTAATCGATCCAGCCGGGAACATTTATGTAAGGCTTATACCCGAGAACAGGGTCACGCCAGTTGGTGCTGTAAAGTGCCGTCCGGAATGCGTTGAGGTAACTCACGAGGTAGTTCTTTTGGGCGATTCGCTGTGGGCTCTTTATCTCTTTTTCCTTCGGATCAACCATGGCGATGTTCGCCCCGCCAGCAGATAATCCAGTGTCGCCGGGGTCCAATCGATCGATCTTCATCAGGTACCCGCCGGTAACGGCGGGCGGTGTTGTGATTTCAGGTTCGAGCTTGCCGATGTCCAAGCGGTCCGGTCCGATCTTGATTTTCTCCTCGAGCACGTAGATGCCGACGTAGTGCGTGGGCGTAATTGGGCCGGTGGACTTGTTCAGGTAAACCTCCACAAACCGCGTCCGCGGCGAATAGCGTCCCATGTCCCGGCTCAACTGGTGTACGAACGGATTGTGAATCAGCACCGGCTCGAAGTTGTTTGGCGCGTACAAGACCCAGTCTGACTCCGGCGGCATGCCAAGTATCCCCAGCTTGCGATCCGCGTTGAATTCATCCCATACCTCGAGTTTGTAGGAAGACTTTGCAATGCCTTCCGTGCTCGAACCGCGGATTTGAATGCCGACCCGGCTGGTCAATGTGGGGCTGTTGGTCAGACTGGTCTGCCCACCTGCGGGCTCGAAAACTGACATGTGAGCAAACGTCAAGCGACTCGCGTTGGGTGTGCCTTTGCCAAGAGTGTGCAACACGATGACAGGCAAGTCGGAACTGAACGCAACGACATTTGTGTGCAGTATTATGTAGCTTTCGCTGGATGGGGGGCCGGGTAGCAAACCCTGTTGGTACGCACGGGCACGAACCTGCACGCTGTTGGTGATCCACAGGGGGCCTGCATAAACCGGCGAGCTGTTCGTCGGAAGATTGCCATCTAACGTGTACCTTATCACTGCATCGGGCAATGACGTTCTCAGTTCGAGCTCGAAAGGCGTGGTAAATGTGCAGCTTGGCCTCGAGAACTCGACAGCCGGAGCAAAACCAGGCCCGCCGCTTGTATTCTGCGTGCCAGGCGTCGGCCTCGTGAAATACCCGATCGTGGTAATTTCACCGGGCACGCGCCCGTACGAAACATCCGTGAATTGTTTCGGATAAACCGGGGCGAAATCGGAAACCACATTTGTCCGCGGATCGACAAGGGCAAGATAACCGCCTGTGCTTGCAAGCTTGAAGTTGGTGTGAAGTTTTCCCGCAATGTCCGCGCGGTTTTTCCCCGAAGCGAACACGACGATGAACCCACGCGCTGGGACATCGACCTCGGGGAAAGCCCACTTTGTTGGATTTGCCGGGTTATCCGTCAGATACCATCCTGCCAAACTGGCGGGCTCGGAATCGGAATTGCCAATCTCGATCCAATCGCTGCTGTCCCCGTCCTCGTCATTGATCGTGTCCTTGTTGTCGGCCATAAACTCACTGATGAAAAGCGATGGCGATGGCAATGTGCTGTCGAGCGCGTAGGTCCACGAACCACCGGAGAACGGATGAGCGGGTTCTGCTTGATCCGTTATGCCGTGGTTCGCGCTCCACTCGATTCGCACCAACCCGTCTCCAGGTTGAGGAAAGGTAAATAAGAAATCCGAGGGCGCGATCTGGATCATATTGGTTGCCGCTACACCATTGACAAGAAGATCACCTGCATCGACGCCAATCACAGGTTCAGCAAACTGCACCTCGATCGAATACAGCTCGCGCAGAGTTCTACCAGGCACGGGAATGATGGTCTCAACGACAGGCACTGATTGATCCGTCTCTGCAGCCAACAACGCCTCAGACACGGCACCGCGCTCCTTCAATTGGCCGGTGTCAGCAATAGAATCTTGCAATTTGTACGCCGATTGCGCAGTCGCTTGCGCTGCACAAGTGGCAGCGAAGGCAAGCCAGCCTGCCAAAAAATGCGCGAATGTGTTTGGCGCTGTCATGATTCGAGCGCGAGGAGATTACGTAACAAGCCTGAACCGTGCCAAGCTTCATCGTCCTCACCCGGAAATCTCGCCGGAATCAGCTTCGGGTGTATTTGCCGGGTGAGCCGGTTAGATTTCCGGGGTGGACCAGAGACCATCGATCGCAGCCAAGGTCAGCGTGCGGTCCCCGGCCCGCCGAATGTAATCCTTTCTCTACTGAGTTCGGCTCGCGGCGACCGTGAGCCCTAACTCTCGTCGAAGCATGCAGAACAACTACGAAGCATGCAGAACAACCAGATAGCTTGTCAGTATCCCGTCCAGATCTCGGAGGTGCATGTGTGGCTGGTAGCGTGTAATGGACCGTTCTTTTAACCGGGCTTCTTGCCAAAGACCGAAACGGCCACGGACCCAACACATGTCAGCGAGGCGGGCCAGGCACCGAGATCAGCGACTACTTATCGGGCATTATGGAACTGCATGCATTGCCGGCCTGAAGCGGCGCTTGGCTAAAACCCTTGCCCCGTTTGACTCCCGGAGCGTGTTGTGCGATTTTACCCCCAAATAGAGGGACAGACACTCTATTTGGGCGCCCCGGGGTTCCGACCCGGACCCGCCCAACCAGTCGGCCAATGGGAGGCACGGCTGCGTGCCTGTCGCTCTGTTGCAAGGAGAACAACAATACAAATCAAGGAGGTTGTAATGAGACTGCCCAGAATCAAACTTCAGGGTAA
>JAAYVR010000229.1 GCA_012517065.1 Verrucomicrobiota bacterium
AGCGTTTGGAGTGCGGCAGCTTGCTGCCGCTTTGTTTTTATGCTCGACCAACGTGTCTGTCCCCATGCCTCGTCATCCGCAAAACCGCTTTCGCGTATTCCGCGTTTTTCGTGGTTACAACCAACCAAACTATCGGTCGCGCCTTCCCGAATCCGTTCGGTTGCATGACACCATCCCGCCCAGGCCGCAAATCTCACCGTCTCATAAGACCACGACACCCAAAGATTCATTCGGATGACAAGTCAGGGCGAATGGGCTTGGAGGGGCATTGTGCCAACCACGAAATACACCAAACACACGAAAACGTTGCTCTGATAGTACGGGCTTTCAGCCCTTGGATTGTGGAAAGTGATGTCGAGATGGTCCTTGTCGTGGGGCTTCGCCCCACGCTGGTATGGACCGCGCCGTTGGCGCTTCGATGACCGACCGATACAACCGGATTGTGCATGGCAGCGCAGTTGATTGTTTCAGCCATGAACACCCCTGACTGTGTTGCAGACCGTTGGTGTTCGTGGACCAGCAACTCGAGGGCCGAAGGCCCGCCGCCATACCAGCCTGGGCCATCGGCCCAAATGACAGGCCCTCCATTCAGAGCTGCCTCGAGTCGGGACTGCGACGGCCGCGGGGGGAACGCCACTCGGTTGGCAAACCCGCGGCGCGGTTGAATGTTGCGAGTTGAACGTTGTACGTTGAAAGTTTTCATAGGTCTATCAGCATGGTCGTCTTCTTGAGAACGTTTAACGTGCAACGCTCAACGTGCAACGTTCAGATGTGATACTGCTCGATGAGTGCTTATTTGAAGCCGCCTAAAGGCGGGACTCTGGCAGCGGCGGGGGGCAACGCTACTCGGTTGGCGAACCCGCGGCCCGGTTGAACGTTGCGAGTTGAACGTTGTACGTTGAAAGTTTTCATAAGTTTATCAGCATGGTCGTCTTCTTGAGAACGCTCAACGTACAACGCTCAACGTGCAACGTTCAGAGGGATTAGTGCTCGATGAATGCTGGTTCCAAAGCCGGCTAAAGGCGGGACCTGAAGGGCCGCGGATGCAGTGGGCGTTAGCAGGCGCGAAGCGTTTGGAGTGCGGCAGCTTGCTGCCGCTTTGTTCCATGCACAAACAACGTACGTAGAACCAGATCGGCGTGACGCCGAAAACGCTGTTGCTAACCCGGAAACCTCGGTGGAATGCAACTCTGGGTGTCTTTGACCGATCAGCCGGTGAGATTTTCGGGTCCGGAGCTAAACGCGGTGCAGAGGCAACCGACTTGCCATTGCGAAAGCAAGATCGACATGTCCACCTTGGTTTCGCGACAGCAAGAAAAAGAAAGACCGGCATGAGTATGCTGGTCTTGTGAGATGCCATCATACGAAATCCTTGTCGAACGCAACTGGAAGCGGCCTTGCATTTGCCGGCCGCGGTGACCAAGAATCAACTACATGCAGTTCAACGTGGTTAACCTAACAGGCAGGTGGGTGGAGCGCAGGTTGAGAAAGCCCGGCTGGGTTGTTGCGCGGGCTGGTTTTGCGCCCAGCATTCGTCCCAGTTGTGCCATGGGCGGCGTGAAGATGGAGGGAGCCGGGAAACTTGCGTTTACTTTGATCGAGTTGCTGGTGGTGATTGCCATTATTGCGATATTGGCTGGGATGCTGTTGCCGGCGTTGGGTCGCGCAAAGACCAAGGCGCAGGGCATCGGTTGCATGAGCAACCTCAAACAGTTGCAGGTGGCGTGGTACATGTACACCCAAGACAATAACGACAGGTTGCCTGGGGTCAGTGGCGGGTCGTTTGCGGGGTCGAACACGTGGGTGTCAGGGTGGCTTGATTTCAGCAACAACAATCCTGACAACACGAACACTCTATACTTGACCGAAGCCAGGTTTTCGCAGATTGGGCCGTATGTGCAAACGCCGGCGGTGTATCGGTGTCCGGCAGACCGCAGCATGGCGCCGTTCGGGGCGAAGTCGCTGCCGCGCGTGCGCAGCGTGTCAATGAACTGTTGGATGAACTACCTGTTCGACGTGGACATTGGGCAGGACAAATACGTCATCTTCAGGAAATACTCCGACATTCTGGCGCTCGGGCCGTCGATGGCATGGGTGTTGATTGACGAACGCGAAGACAGCATCAACGACGGCCTTTTTCAGACCGACCTGAAGAATCGGGGCGCGGCTGCTCGGATTGTTGATTATCCGGCCAGTTACCACAACGGGGCGGCGGGCATTCTCTTTGCAGACGGGCATGCGGAAATCAAGAGGTGGCGCGATCCGCGAACCACCCCGCCGATCAAGAAAGGAACGCCGATCACGCTCAACGTGCCATCGCCGAACAATCCTGATGTGGCGTGGATTCAGGAGCGGTCGAGCATCCCAAAATAGTGAACAGGCAAAGCTCCCGAAGTTTCAGAGCAGAAGGATGCTGTTCCTTAATGGGCGGACAGCAATCGTCGCTGAAAGGAAAATCGGCGATGTCGGCGGAGTAGTTCCGATCGCAGTCTCTCGCGAGTCATACTCAGCGCGCGAACCACTGCGCATGCGGGTGCTCGTCCGAGTCGTTTGGCTTGAACATTTGAAATGACATCGCAACAACGCGTTGATAATAATGTCTCGACTAACATGAATCGAATTCCACGACGCAGTTTTCTCGGGCGGGCCGGGGCGGCAGTTGCAGGTGTTGGTGCGATTGGGTTGCCGCAGATTATTCCCTCGCGTGTATTGGGTGCTTCGTATTCGCGGCCCAGCGCAAAAGACAGGTTGAACATCGCGCACATAGGAGTTGGCGGTATGGGCAGCGGTCATCTTGGGTATATGCTTGCCCGGCAATCTCGAGGGGAAGTGAATGTTGTGGCAGTGTGCGACGTTGACGAGAACCGTTTGGCTGCTGCGGTGAAGAGCACAGGGGGAAAAGCCACGCCGTATCGCGATTATCGGTACATCCTCGAACGAAAGGACATTGACGCGGTGGTGATAGCGACGCCGGATCATTGGCACGCGGTGCAGACGGTTCACGCATGCGAGACCGGAAAGCATGTATATGTCGAGAAACCCGCTTGTTGTACCATCGAAGAAGGCAAAGCCATGGTCCGGGCTGCGCGCGACAACAAGATTTGTGTCCAGGTTGGTTCGCAGGGCAGGTCGCAGCGCGAGGCTTTCCTTGCGCACCAGTACATAGCCAACGGCATGATTGGCAAAGTCCACACGGTCAAGTGCTGGCATTATGCAACGCCGTCTGACGACAATCCGGTGCCCGACAGCGATCCGCCGCCGGAGCTTGATTGGGATTTGTGGTTGGGGCCTTTGCCATGGCGCCAGTTCAATCAGCGTTACTTGCATGGTGTCTTCCGCTGGGTGCTTGAATCCGGCGGCGGACAAATCCGCGACCGCGGCGCGCATGTGATGAGCAATGCGCTCCATTTCATGAACGCGGACAACACCGGGCCAGTATCGATAGAAACAAAAGGGCGTGTGCCAACACGCGGCCTCTGGGACAGCGCAATCGAAATGGAAGTGACGTACCAGTTCAAGAACCCTGACTGGACGCTTATTTGGGCGCAACCAGGGGAAATGGTGCCGTACTTTGACCGTGAGCGTGTGAAACGCGAAGGCATTCGCGAGGGTTACGGTGCGGTGTATTACGGCGACAAAGACAAACTGGTTGTCTGGGTTGGAGATGGCCAGGTTTACACCGAAAAG
This sequence comes from Verrucomicrobiota bacterium, assembly GCA_012517065.1. Taxonomy (GTDB): domain Bacteria; phylum Verrucomicrobiota; class Verrucomicrobiia; order Limisphaerales; family J093; genus JAAYVR01. Next base: position 3,688 of record JAAYVR010000229.1, read on the forward strand.
AAAGCAGTCGAGTTCGTGAAACCGCCCGGAGGCATCGATGTCCCAAAGAGTCCGCGATTCGACCACCACGAAGATTGGTTCGAGGGAATCAAGACGGGACGGAAGACAATCATGAACATCGAGGCTGGAGTTGCCACGGCGTTCCTTTGTGTGCTCGGCAACCTTTCGCTCATCGTGGGCCGAAAGCTGAACTGGGACCCGGTCAAACAGGAGATTATTGGCGACGAAGCTGCGCGCCGTTTGATGAGCCGGCCGCAGCGGTATCCGTATGTGCTCTGAGAACCGTGCTGAGATAGATTCTCTGTGTTTATGAAAACTGAATCGATTGTGAAGACAGCGGCAAGCGTCGGGGTCGCTGCGGCGAGCATTGGCAACGCTGCGGATTCGACAGCGGTGAGCGAGTTGATTGCCCGAATCCGAAGCAAGGATGACGCGGTGCGTGGTCCGGCATGGCAAGGCGCCGGGCCCGTTGGCGCGCCGGCAGTTGTGCCTCTGGCTGATGTAATGTCTGATCCAGACTTTGAAGTGGCCCGTTCGGCCAAGCGCGCCATCGAGCGAATCGTGAGGCACGCAGGACGTCCCGGTGCGGACGCCGAACGGAAATCGGTCCAGGCCGAACTTGTGAAACTGCTGAAGCACTTGAATGTCAACGTGCGCCGGCACGCAGCATGGATGTTGTCCGAGATTGGCGATGACAACGCGGTTGCGCCAATGGCAGAGCTGCTGTCGGACGTTCAGGCGCGCGAGGATGCACGATGCGCGCTAACGCGCATCCCGGGAGAAAAGGCGACCAACGCATTGCGAAAAGCCATGGAAACCGCGCCCGAGGAGTTCAAGTTCGCGTTGGCCGACTCGCTGCGCGCACGGGGCGAGAAAGTTTCCGGTTACCCGACCAAGAAACTTGTGCCAACGAAACAGACAAAGGTGAAAGCGGAGGGTTAGCCCGCATATTTCATACCCTGAACAGTCTGCGAAACGGGTGTCTTCAAACAACCAAGGAATATACGGGCTAGAGAGAACGTTCGTAAATGCGGTAGGTCTTGTAAGTGTGCCCGCCACAGACTTCGATGACTCTGCGCATTTTGATGTTGTCTTCCAGAATCCATGAGGCTTCTGCGGCGGTGAATCCGATTTTGAATCCGACCTTGAGGCCTTCGGACAGCATGAGCGATTCGAGGCCGCGATTGCGAAAGCCTTCTTTAACGCCGAGGGTGACTACGCGGCAGAGTTTGGGAAGCCGCCAGCCGAGCATTTGAGGCAGGAGATTTAGCGCGCGTGGTGTTAGGAGCCGGCCGCGAAGTGGTTTGATTGCCTGGTTGAAGTCGGGGAGGGCAAGGAGGAACGCCACTGGTTCTGTTGGAGATTCAACCACCCAGACAAGACCCTCGACGAGCAAAGGTTTCAGTCGGTCGGCCATGAAATCTATTTCTGCGTCTGTCATTGGGACGAAGCCCCAGTTCTTTTCCCAAGCGGAATTATAGACTTCCTTGATGAGGTTGATGTCGCGGTCGAGACTTTGTTTTGTGACGGCGCGGGCGGTGAGGTCGGGGTTACGGCGGCGTGCTTTGTCGGCGAGCTTTGCGAGCCGGTCGAGGGGAGTTTTTGACAGTGGGACGATATAGGCCACCAGGTCTTTTGCTTTGGCAAAGCCGGCGTGTGTTACAAGGTCGGTGTAGTACCTTGGATTGTAGGGCATCATGAACGTGGGCGGGGAATCGAATCCATCGACCAGGAGGCCGCACTCGTCGTTGGTAGTGGGGTTCATTGGGCCGAGGATGCGTTTCATGCCTTTGTTGCGGGCCCAATCGATGGCAGCGTCGAACAAGGCGGTGCTTATTTCGGGGGCGTTTATGGATTCGAAGAACCCGAAGAACGCTGCCTGATCGGCATGGAAGCTGATGTAGTTGTGATCGATCAGGGCCGATATTCGGCCGACGTCGGTGCCGTTGCGGGTGGCGACCCACATTTGGATTTCGGCGTGTTGGAAGAGCGGGTTTTTGGGTTCAAAGACCTTTTTGAGGTCATAGAAAAGCGGAGCGACCCAGTTCGGGTCATTTTCGTAAACACTGTAAGGTACGGTCAAAAAACGGAGAATATCCCGGCGCTGCTGTTTGAGCGGCAAAACATCGAAACTTCGACTCATGCGCCGGCAAGTGTGCTTCTGTTTCTTTACAGCGTCAAATCCGGAGATTGATACCGCCGACCAAGGTGGAGATCTCACCGCCTGGCCGGACCGAACCACGCAAACTTGGATTTCCTGAGAGATTTCCGGGTTAGTGTGGCGGGTGGGATTTCGGAGTCAGGCCGAGGTCGCGGATCATGCGGAGATCGTCTTCGGGTGATCTGTTTATGGTGGTTAGGTAGTTGCCGATCATGAGGCCGCTGGCGCCAGCAGCGAATATGAAGCTTTGTGTGTCACGCAGGTTAACAGCCCTCCCACCGGCGATGAGGATTTCCTGTCGCGGCAGAATGAACCTGAAGCAGGCGATTGTCTTGAGTATTTCGATGGGGGGCAGCGGAGCGTTCCTTTCAAATGGCGTGCCGGGGATCGGCGCCAGGATGTTTATCGGCACATAGTCCGGTGCGATTTCGCGCAGCGCGAACGCGAGATCGCACCTGTCTTCGCGGGTTTCGCCAAGGCCGATTATGCCGCCCGAGCATACGCGGATGCCGGCGTTTTTCAGGTATTGAATTGTCTCGAGCCTGTCGTCGAACGAATGTGTTGTGCACTGCGAAGGAAAGAACCGGCGCGAGGTTTCGAGGTTGTGATTGTAGCACTTGAGCCCGGCTTCACGGAGCTGATCGGCGACCCGCTGGCTTTTGATGAGCCCGAGCGAAGCGTCGGGCCTGAGTGCGGTTTTGCGTGCGATTGCGCGGATCAGGTCGCAGACTCTGTTCAGCGATTGGCCTTCTCTGAGTTCTTTCCATGCGGTGACGACCCCGAATGCGGCGGCGCCGTTTCGTTTCGCTTCTGCGGCGGCCTGCAACATTGAATCGGGATCGATGAGGTCGTGGCGTGGGGAGTTGGTTTTGTAGAAGGCCGATTGCGCGCAGAATTTGCAATCTTCGGGGCATCCGCCGGCTTTTGCGTTGACAATGGAGCAGAGGTGGATGCCGTTGCCGCGGTAATGTTGGCGAATGCGGTTTGCCCATGCGATCAGGTCGAGAATGTCGGCTTGGTTTTCAAGGTTGAACAAGTGAAGTGCTTCCTGTGGGGTGATTTGGACGCCTTCGAGGACGCGTTGGCCTATGGCGGCAATGCGGTTGTGCTCACCGGCGGGCGCCGATGGCATGGTCTGAGTGTGGATTTGGTTGATTTGTTCGGGATTGTTCATCGGCTGAGCTTGAATCGGAGTGAGAGGACTGACTGGTTGTCGGGTCCGAATTCGCCTGTCATGGTGACGCGGCCGAACTGTGAGTCGGCGTCGCTCGGCGGTGTGAGTTCGAGTTGGAGGTCGATGTCGGAATTGGGGGCGAGTTCGAGTTCTGGTTTGACATTGGCCAGCCAGTTTGGCGGTGCACTGACTTGCAGTTTTCCGCTGACTGGTTTGTCGCTGAAATTGTAAGCGCGGAGTTGAACCTGAACGGTTTTGCCAGCTTGGATGTTGTAGGCTGAATCGGCAAGGCTGACGTCTGACTTTGGCCAGAGCGCCTGGAAAACGACCGGCGAAGGTTTGCCTTCGAGGAATGCGGCGCGTGGCGGAGGCGGTTCGAGGTCGGCTTGTCGATAAGATTTCGTTGGCAACACTGCAAACAGCGGGGCTTGGGATAGGACAAGCTCATTGCCGTGGAGGGTGTTTGTGCGGCCGAGATGATCGAAAATTAGGAGGGGCGTTGTTGAGAGCCGCAGTGTAGCGGTATTTGTCTCGGACCATGCGACGATGATTTCGCGCTCGAGTCCATCGGGTTTGGCCGTGAACCAGTAGGCGCGGATGGATTTTTCGGGAGTTTTGAGTCGTCCGAGCGGTGATGCTTCTGCGAGCAACCTGCCGACTGCCGCAAGAGCGCAATAAGCGGGCCGTGGTGACAAATCCGGTCGGACGATGCCGAATTGGATTTGTCCTTCGACGTAATGTGGGAACAGGAAATAGAAGACCATGGCTGGCTGTTCATGGAGTGCGGTAGCGAAGGTTTTGGCGACGCGTTCGGCCTGGACTTTGAGGTCAGCCGGGCTGGGTTCCTTGAATTGTTCGTCGCCGGTCCATCGAACTGGCAAACTGCATTCTGTGACCCATAGTGGGCGGCCGGCCGAGACGGCTCTGAAAGCGGCGTACCACCGGGGATAGACGTCGAATTGGACGTAGTGGTGGAAATTAAACGTGTCGAAGTACGGCCAGGCGCGGTTTGCGTGGAAGTCTTCGAGTATTTGAGCCTGTTGAACTGCGAACACGTTTTGACAGACGATGAGCTTTGGATTGCCGGCTTTGAGTCCGTGCCATGCGGCTTTTTGGAGTGAAGCGATTTCAGCGCCCGTGTGACCGCCGAAGGTTTCCACGTCGGCCTCGTTCCACGGTTCGAAAGCCAGCATTTGGCCCTGCCATCTGCGGGCTATTTCGCGCCAGAATCGGTAGCTATCACGGAGGTTTAAGGGGAACCGTTTGCGGTCCGGGTTTGCCCAGTTTGGCGACATGTGCATGACCTGGAGTTGTCGGAGGCCGGCAGCGGTTTGGATTTGAGCGGATTTGTCGTATCGAGTGTCGTCGGCAAACTGGCCGCGTTGGGGTTCAAGCTCGTCCCAGCGAAGTCTGTCCCGGACCCAACTAACGCCGGTCAAGGCACAGAGATTAGCTGCGGCGGGCATTTTTTCGGCGGCGTAGAACCACGCCATGGCGACGTCCATTGCGATTGGTGAAGATGCAGTGGGGCTTTGTTTCAGCGGGGCAAGGACAGCGATGCTTCGGCGGTTGGTGAGCGGAGCTGAATCGTCGCCCGAAACCAATTCGTACCAGCCGATTGGTAACGGGCCAAGTGCAATGCTGTCTGAGGTTATCTGGCCGGACCCGATGGTGCGGCCGTCATAGTCCACCAGCCGCCATGTTGCGGCATGCGCTTGCGGGGGTTGGACAGACACGGGTTCGCCTTCGATGAAGACGTTGCCCGGGTGATTCGGCAACGGTTTTGGAGGTTCGGCGAAGCTGAGTCCGGTCAGAATGAGAATGAACGCGGTGGCGATTGTTGGCCAGCGGGTGAGAAGTCGTGCTTTGAACATGGCGTTGATTTGCGAGGGGGTTTTGGGCTTTGGCTGAGGTCTTGGCTTTACCTGTCAGGTGGGGCATCTGTGTCTTTGCCGCGGATCATTGGCACGAACCTGACGGGCAAGACTGCCTGTCGCCTCACGGCATTGCCCTCTTTGACAAGCAGCCAGAGGTTTTGATCGCCGAGGTCGCCGACGGGGATGATCATCCGGCCGCCTTCCTTGAGCTGGTCAATGAGCGTCTGAGGGACTTCGTCCGGCGCGCATGTGACGATGATTGAATCGAACGGTGCGGCCTCGGGCCATCCGAGATAACCGTCGCCGTGCCGCACTTTGACATTGTTGTAACCGAGTCGGGCGAGGTCTTGCGCAGCCCGGCGTGCCAGTGGCTCGATGATTTCGATGGTGTACACTTCGGCGACCAACAGGGACAGGACTGCGGCCTGGTATCCGGACCCGGTTCCGATTTCCAGCACGCGGTCGGTGGGTTTTGGCCGCAGTTGTTCGGTCATGAAAGCAACGATGTACGGCTGGGATATGGTCTGGCCATAGCCGATTGGCAGGGGATGATCATCATAGGCCTGGTCCCGGTACTCTTCCGGGACGAACTCGTGCCGCGGCACGCGACGCATGGCGTCGAGGACGCGCTGATCCTTTATGTCGCGGCCCGGTGCTTCGAGCTGGTAAAGGACCATACGTTCACGTTGATTGGCGTAATTGTCTTCGGTGGCCACGGCAGGAGTCACAGTCGGACGCAGATCGCAACCAGTCAAGCCCAACCCTGCCAGCAGACATTCAAGTGCTGACTTTATCATTCTGGATGAGAACATTGGCCAATTGGGTTGCGGCAGAGCAAAACGGCGCTTGTGCTGTAGCGGCAATGCTGTGCGCGGCTCAACAGCATTATCGGAGTTGTTCGCCGTCGAGTTCAGTTTCACGGTTTGACCATACGCACCTGCAAGAGTTTGGCAAGGGATTGTGCAAGGAGTCGATGACAGGCGCGAGACTGCGATGCATATGGGGACAGACACGTTGTTTGGGTATCCCCGGTTGGTCAACGTGCGGGTGACGGGTTTGGGTGATCGAAACTGGTGAAGGATCGGTTGTCCGGCTGATGCGGCCGGGGACGGCCGCGCTCCAAGCGCTTCGCGCCTTCCAACTCCCAGGGCATCCGCGGCAGCGCGTGAGAAACGATTGGGATCACCGCGCTCTTCCTTGCGTGGGAGTCGCAGAGCATTTTTTCCAGCCCGCGGTGCCTGAAGGTGCGGGGGCCAAGAGCCGGGGGCGTTGCCCGTCAAGCGACTTTGTTTCCGACTACGGCGGGCTGGGAAATACGCGACTTAAGATGTAACAACTCGACTGCTGCGCGCGTCTTACAGCAGTGTATGGCCTTGGCAGGCTATCAGGTCGATGGACGATGCGAATCAGGCTCTGGCTGCGTTGTTGTCCCGCGCGCGGGCTCGCGACGCGGCCGCGGCGGAGGCTCTTGTTGCAGCTTTCTACGGTGTAGTGATGGCCGTGGTGGAGAGGCGACGTCCGAAATCGGTGGATGCGGAGGATATTGCGCAGGAAGTTTTTCTGAAGATGTTTCAGTGGCTGGACGATTTTCGGGGTGGCCCGAGGGAACTCGAAGCGTGGTTGAGACGCACGGCTTTCAGAACGTGTCTGGATCATCATCGGTACCAACGAAGCCGGCCGGAGGTGCGCTGGGCGGATTTGTCGGAGGACGAACGCGCGGCTTTGGATGCGCTAGGAAGGGGCGACACGGATTATTCACCTGCGGAGCGGGCGGGCGGGCGCGAGTTGGTCGAATTGCTGCTTTCACACCTGTCTGCCAAAGAACGGCTATTGATCGAAATGATCAATCTGGAAAACCGCGGCCTGGAAGAGGTCAGCCAATTGACCGGCTGGAGCCAGATCAACATTCGTGTTCGGGTATATCGTGCTCGGCGCAAGCTGCGGCGTGTTTTGTCCGAACTGATTAGAAACCATGAATCTACCGGACCCGAACCTGGATAAACTGTTTGCAATGGCGCGCTCGGATGAGCCGGACCGCGTGGCGGAAGCGCCGGCGATGTTTTGTCGCAGGGTTGTGCAACGCTGGCTTTCTGCGACGACGGAAGCGAATGGCCGTGCGTCATGGAACCGGTCGATACGGTATGGCTTTGCATTTGCCAGCGTGGCGATGGTTGCGAGTATTGCATTGAATTTCCACGTGTGGCGTCAGGCGGATTCATTTGAACAACTTGCAGCCGAAGCGGTGGTTTGGCTTGCCCTCCCGAAATGACAATGAAAGCACGAGTCAAAAACGCATTGATGATCGCGGCGATATTCGTTGCCGGAGTTGTGACGGGGAGTGTCAATTCGATCGGCGTCGGACAGAAAATGGCTGAGCAACGGCTGAGCATTGACCGGTTCCATTCGACTTTGATGGGCATTCTGAGATCGGAGCTGAATCTTACGGCGGATCAGACGGCGAGGGTCGAGCCGATTGTTCGTCAGGCGTGCGTACAGTACCGGGAATTGATGCTGGAAACTGCGAATCGGGTCAGCGCTCTTGTGCGCAGCACAAACACGCGCATTGAACGCGAGCTGACTCCGGCGCAGGCAAGCCGGCTCAGGCAACTGGAATTGGAGCGCGAGCGGCTTGCACACGAGAAACTCAACGCTGAATCGCTCGAGAAGGGATTTCTTGGGGACTGATCGGATGGCATGGTGCTTTCGGTAGCGCAGGCCTCAAACCAAGGTAAGGAATGGATTCGCGGCTTTTCGACAACACCAAAACAAGGGAAAGGAATATAAGGCATGAAAACAATGACGATGAAACTGCAAGACTGGCGGAAACGGGTCGTGAGCATGTTGCGCAACGAGCATCGGGACTGGAACCTTGTACGGACGCGCCATGGGTGTCGGGGTGTGTCTGCGAGGTTGCCTTTGGCGTTGTTGGTTGCGGCAGTTGTTTGCGGCAATGTGGTTGCCCAGTCTTTTTCTGACATCGAAGGGAAATGGACATTGAAGAAGAAAGACCCGCGTTATGGAGAGGTCACTCAGACCGTCGAGTTCAAGAACAACTCGTTCACATTCAGGGTCGTTGACAAGGAGAACTCGACGGTGCTGTATGCAAAAGGGAAAGCGAGCGTTGAAAAGCTTGGTCCGTTCAAGGTGATCAAGCTCACTGAGATTGAGGGAGGCCAATCTGAGAATGACCTTTGGCCGACGAGCGACGATCGCACGATAGTCTATTCGGCCGGCTGGAACGCGCTCACGGTCGCTGTCAACTTTGACCGCGAGCGGTCGGACGAGGAAGTCGAATCGCAGAAGTACACGAAGGTGAGGCAGTAGTGTGTATCGCGGGCGCTCTGGATTTGACTGGCAGCCGAATGCGGCGTGCAGGGAGCGCCCGCCTGACCACATCGAAACTCTTGTTGCAGGTGGGGCGCGCACTTCGGTGCGCGCCCGAAATCAAAAAGAAAATTCGCGCATTTCCGCGTAAGTGCGGAATTCTGGCGGCGATCAGTTGCACTGTGCACTGGGCGATGTCGAGGCTACGGCAAGTCAGAGCCGCGCGTTTAGGCGGAACATTAACATGTGGCTGAACAATGGCATGATTGCATCGGGGTGGTTTCATTTTGTGCGCACGCGCAACGCGGTCGAGCTCCCGCCTCATTTTATGATGAGTCATATGAAGGCAGAGCTCGGTGTTCCAGAGAGCCGTGTGGGGGACGGGAAGTTTGTGCGTTGCCGCGGTTTTACGTTGATCGAACTTCTTGTGGTGATAGCGATAATCGCGATTCTTGCGGGGATGCTTTTGCCGGCGTTGTCGCGGGCCAAGGTGAAGGCGCAGGCCGCTGGCTGCCTTGGCAATCTGAAACAACTTCAGCTTTGCTGGCAGATGTACGTTGACGACAACAACGACAGGCTTCCACACAACGTGGCGATGAATCCTGGTGACATGGAGAACAGGGCGAGCTGGACATCGGACCCTTGTTCATGGCTTCAGGGGAATGCATGGACAGATGCGACTCACGCGAACATTCAGGCGGGAGTGCTGTTTCCTTACAACCAATCAACGGCCATTTACCGTTGTCCGTCGGACAAATCCACCGTGCGCGACAAGGGACAACAACTTCGGACTCGGAGTGTGTCGATGAGCATGTATATGAACTGGCAGCCGGACCCGGAAAGCAGCGGTTATGCGACCTGCTGGCATCGCGGCAGCCAGATTCAGAATCCGGGGCCGTCACGGGCAGCCGTGTTCATCGACGAGCACGAGAAAAGTATTCAACAATCCGCATTTGGGATTAACGCGCCCGATTCGCTTACACTGTTTGGGAGCAGTTTATGGACGTGGGTTAGTTTTCCTGCCACGCGGCATGGAGGTGCCGGAGCGCTCAGTTTTGCCGATGGACACGCCGAACTGTGGCGATGGATCGAGGCGAACACGCTGCGGATCGCAGCGCTGAACGACTGGATCGTAATGAAACCCGCCGTGCCGAACACGGATCGCGATCTGGGCAGGTTTTTCAAGGTCATACCTGAAAAGGTCCCGGTCGGACTCTAGCGGCCGCGGGGGACAACGCCACTCGGTTGGCAAACCCGCGGCCCGGTTGAACGTTGTAAGTTGAACGTTGTACGTTGGACGTTGAAAGTGTCGATAGCTTGATCAGTTTGGTCTTCCGTTTGAGAACGTTCAACGTCCAACGCTCAACGTGCAACGTTCAGAGGTATTCCTGCTCGATCAATGCTCGTTTCAAAGCCGCCTAAAGGCGGGACTCTGACGGCCGTGGGCGCGGCATCGCCTAATGCGCAGGACAACCCATCGCTGCCAGAGTTCCGCGTTTACGCGGAACACAGGCAGTTCACCGAACAGTGCTCACGGTCACGTACATGTAACCTTGCACGAAGCAGGCGGACATTCCGCGCACATCACAAACTACGTG
>JAAYVR010000230.1 GCA_012517065.1 Verrucomicrobiota bacterium
CAATCGGTTCTCAGCGTCCCAACTGTACGTCCAACGACCATCACTGGTCAAATTCCCATCCGCATCGTGCGTGAACGATTCAGTCGCAGGCGGAACATAGACTTTGCCGGTCTCGGTCTGACCGCCGCCGTATTGGCTCACAACTGTCACGGTTGGGCATTGTGCAGCACACTTGGGCACATTCAAAGCCAAATCCGCGCTCGAATTCTTTCTACCAGCGTTGACAAAAAGAGCGATCCTCCCCGACTCGCGGAAGCACGGACTTGGAATCATCCCGCGTCGCGGGCCGAACCTGTCTTTTGTTCCGCTGTGTAAGTTCACTCCTATCATTGCGATCCGCCAGATCAAACGGAACAATCGCGGAACAACTGGGTCGCATCTCCAGTTTTGATTCTGCTGAAAAACTGCCTTCACGGCCGATCTTCAGACATCTCGACATGTCGTATGGGAATGCCCTGCAAGCTCCATACTAGGGCCTGTGCGGCCCTGGAAAGGATCGGGGATACATCGCGCGAAGTGAGCCTTCTTTTCGCATGAAACCAGGGGGTTTTTCAGCGCAATCAAACTGTTTAGACACGACCCCATTGTTTTCCCCATTTACCCCGCGTCAAGAGTGTCGTCCACCATCACGCCCCAAAAACCGTGCCTTGTAACCTCGGCAAGAAGCGATTCCGGGAGGTTACCCGTCATGGCCAGCTCGGGTGGCGTCCCGCTCAACAGCGCTCCTGGTCCGTCCGAGGAAACACCGCATCACAAAAAGCAGTCCAATCCACAGCAGAGCCATCAACCCGACCGAAGCAAAGAACTGCACCGCAGAATACGGGACGCCAAGAACCCGCTCCACGAACAGAAGCGCTGGATAGTGGGCGTAGATGACTGCTACACCGATCAGAGGCGAGTTGCCAGCCCCAGCCGGAAACAACCAAAAGAGAAAGACCATTACGGCCTCGATGGCAAGACCGGTCCAAATCGGGTGCCGCAAGACGAACTTCAGGATGCGCTTCAGAATCTCCATAGCTGCCTCGCCCTTTTCTGGAGCGCCTAATACCACCAAGACTGCTCGCAACTGCAACGGCAGCCGTTAAGCCACTGAAACAGCGTACCCATGAACTCCTGAGTGGTGTAGGTCAGAGCGCCATTGAATCGTGGTTGCCATTCGGCACTGCTTGGCAATACCGGCTCATCTGTCGGTGGATGTTCTCCACCGCCCGTGACCGAGTAGCTTGAAGGGAAGAAGTTCCCCCTGCTGCTGGGGTTTCCTGTCACCCCAACGGACCAAGCCGTCCATCCGGGGAAAGAACTGTTCTCCTTACCTCCCAATCCGTCACGGCGGATGGAGTGGATGAAGAAGTCCTGCCATGAGTGCGACAAGCGACCGAGTGCTTGGAGGGCAGCCTTGCAATTAGCCTTGGTGGGATTCTGCAACTTGGTGGCAAACTCGGCTTGCTCGCTGGCCAGGTAATTCCCGTAAGCCGTGTCGCCGACTACGCCGGTTTGCGTGGTATCCCTGTTGTAGTGCCGGTAATTGTCCCACAGATTCCCTCCGACGCCCCAACCATCCTGGCTATCGTTGGCGTCGAGCAAGATTTTCTGGATGCGCGATATGCACTTGGGCGTTGTCCCCAACCATCCAGACACACTGCTCAGTGCCATTGTCGTCAGCGTGTGATGGTCTCCCTTCCCGTAAAGCCCGCAGACATCATACCGGCAAATCGGGTTGTTCCCGACCACGCCATACAGGTTCAATCCACTCCTCTCCCCGATGTGATCACGCGATGGCCACCTGCCTGTACCCGGACTGTAGTAGCGATACCCGTAATACAAGAACCCTGACTCATCATCCGTGTACTTGCTCGAGAATCTCACCGGATTGAGTTTCCCCATCGGCCCCGAAACTCGTATCGGCTCGGCAAACGGACCGTATTCGTACCGAGCGCACACGTTGCCATTCGAGGCATCCACCAGCGCCATCACGTTGCCGTTGCCGTCATACGCAACAAGAGCATTCGTCGTTGTGCCGCCGTAGTACGTCACTTTCAAC
>JAAYVR010000231.1 GCA_012517065.1 Verrucomicrobiota bacterium
CTTTTTCCACAATCAAATCCTGTTTCTCGTGTTTGGTGTCGTTCTGTCATTCGACGGTCATTCTGGCATCCATACGACCTAACATTCGCAGAACTCAGCCAGAACCCTCCTGGTTTGTGGAAGGGCCGAAGCCGCACACTTGCCCCGTTTGACTCCCGGGGTGTGTTGTGCGATTTTACGCCCAAATAGAGGGACAGACACGGTATTTGGGCGCCCGGGGTTCTGACCCGGATCCGCCCAACCAGTCGGCCAATGGGATGCACGGCTGCCTGCCTGTCGCTCTGTTGCAAGGAGAAGAACAATACAAATCAAGGAGGTTGTAATGAGACTGCCCAGAATCCAACTTCAGGCAGGTGATAAAGGAAGCTGGGGAACTGAGTTTTGGGGCTGCACTGATGATTGAAGATCAGGCACATAACAGACGGAGTGGCGTTGGGGAGCAGGGCGTTTGTTGAGGAGGTGTTCATGAGGCATCGGCCGCTGTTTGGTCCGAAGCAGAAGAGTGGTGCGAGGAAGATTCCTGGGATGTTGTTGGGAGAGGTCTATGTGTTGCGTGACTTGAAGGTGAGAGCGATCGAGTAAGGGGGCAGGGAGGAGTAAGTCGAGGAAAAGGGGGCAGGGGCGTTTTCAGAGATTGGAGTTGAGGGATGCCGAAGGCCTGGTGAAGGCGTTCGGCGATGGGGGATTGTTTTCACGTGATGACATTGGCAGCTTGGTCGGTCTGGTGATCACGGTGAGATCGGCAGTGGGAGGGGTTCTCATGTCGGTTGAACAGGCGTTGTTGCGTCAGAGGTAAAGTTTCCGAGGGGCGTTGAAAGGGGTTAGCAGGGGTTTTTGCGCGGGCGGAACAAATAGAGTGACAGACACGATATTGTAGCGGCTGGGTTGGACTGGGCTGGGCGCGCATTGTGGCGTCATGAGTGAAATCACCGATGACCGGGGAGTGCCGTTGGGTTGGGGGTTGGCGCTGGCGGAGCAAATACGGTGACAGGCACATTGTTTTCGGCGTCATGCCGATATGGTGCCGACACGTTCTTTGCGGTGTGCGCGTAGCGTCCAGGCTGCCTCACTCAGGATTTCATTAAAGGTTTGGCGTGGTTTTCGCGGCGGCTTTAGGGAATCGGGGGGTGATGCTGACATGTTTGTCTTGGATGAGAATCGGCTTGGCCGCGCTCGGTCTGCTGTGGTAATCGGAGCCGGAGCATGAACAGAATTGCTTTATTGTTTGCTGGTCAGGGCGCGCAATACGTGGGAATGGGAAAGGACCTTGCTGATGGTTCCACTCTTGCGCGTGCGATTGCACAAGAGGCCAACTCGGTCCTCGGTTACGATCTGGCGAGCATCTGTTTTGCGGGGCCCGAATCCGAGTTGGTGAAGACGGAACACGCCCAACCGGGCATTTACCTTGTGAGCTGGATGGCATTCGAGGTTCTCAGACAATCGATGCCGGAATTGCGTTTTGAGGCAACGGCGGGTCTTTCCCTGGGCGAGTATGCTGCACTTGCGGCTGCCGGTTCGCTCACGTTTCCCGACGGGCTGCGGCTGGTCCGGCGTCGGGGATTATTCATGCAGGAGGCGTGTTTGGAGACCGAAGGTGGGATGGCAGCGATCCTTGGCATGGACGAGGCGCAAGTGCAAGCCGTTTGCGACGAGACCGGTGCGCGGATTGCGAATCTGAACTGCCCGGGCCAGATCGTGATTTCTGGTCGTGTGTCTGCAGTAAGAGCGGCGTGCGACCTCGCCAAAGCACGGGGAGCAAAGCGTGCGGTGCAATTGCAAGTTGCGGGGGCGTTTCATTCGGATCTCATGGCTTCTGCTCGGTCCAAACTTGCCGAAGAACTGACCAAACATGAGATTTCGAAACCGTCGGTGCCGGTGGTTTCGAACGTGACAGCTCGCCCGCACGGCCTGCCGTCTGAGACGATGAAGCTGTTGGTTGATCAGGTGATATCGCCGGTTCGCTGGGAGGAATCCATGCGGCACCTTGTGAGCGATGGTTTCACGCACTTCATTGAGCTTGGACCCGGAACGGTCTTGAGCGGCTTTCTGAAGCGGATCGCGCCCGGCGTGAAGGCGCTTCACGTTGAAGACATGGCGAGTTTGGAATCGACAATTAATTCGCTTCGCCGGGAAATCTCGCCGCCTGACCAGACCAAGACACCCGACGGGTCATTCCGATGAGATTTCGGGGTTAGGAGTTGACAAGCGATCCACAAGTCGCCACAAGAGCTGGCGGATGCAACCGCTTACGGATCAGATTGCAGTGGTTACCGGAGCCGGTCGGGGGATCGGACGCGCGATAGCACTGGCGTTCGCCGGGGCCGGGGCCGACGTAGTGTGCCTTTCGCGCACGTCTGAGAACGCTGACAAGGTGGCCGCGGAAGTGCGGTTGCTTGGCCGGCGGGCGTGGTCAAGAGCAGTTGACGTTTCGAGTTCAACTGACGTTTCTGCGGCGGTTGAATGGCTGTTGGAGCAAGCGGGGCGTGTGGACATTCTGGTCAACAACGCCGGAGTCACGCGCGACGGGCTGCTGCTGCGCATGACTGAGGCTGACTGGGATGCGGTTTTGAACACCAATCTCAAAGGGGCATTCCTTGTCACCAAAGCGCTGGCGCGGCAGTTTCTGAAGCAGCGGTCCGGGCGGATTATTAACATTGCATCTGTGGCGGGTTTGACAGGAAATGCGGGCCAGTGCAACTATGCGGCGAGCAAGGCGGCTTTGATCGGTTTTACCAAGTCGCTTGCCCGCGAGTTGGCCAGCCGCGGCATTACCGTTAACGCGCTGGCGCCGGGGTTCATCGAGACTGATATGACGGCTGTGCTTGATGAGGCCGTGCGGGGCGAGGTAATGAAGCGAATACCGCTGGGGTGTTTTGGGAAGCCGGAGGACATTGCGGCTGCGGCCGTGTTTCTTGCCGGCCCCGGTGGAAGGTACATTACAGGTCAAGTGTTGACCGTGGACGGCGGTATGGTTATGTGAACGAGGTCGCGAGCGGATCGCTTGTGCGAAACTTCTCAATCAGGACTTGACGCACAGGACCGGCTCGCATAGACACAGCCGAAAAAGACAACAATTGGAGCAACGCATGTCTGCTGAAAAGTCAGTTGAACAAAGAGTAAAGGATATCATTGTTGAGCAGTTGGGTGTGAAACCGGAGCAGGTGACTCCGGAAGCCAAGTTCATCGAGGACCTTGGGGCCGACTCGCTCGACACGGTGGAGCTCGTCATGGCTCTTGAAGAAGAGTTCGGACAGGAAATACCTGATGAAGAAGCCGAAAAGCTGCAGACTGTCGGCGATGTCATCAAGTACATCGAGGACCACCAGGGCTGAATGTCCTTTGACAGTTTCCAGGGCAGCCACCGCTGAGATGTTGGCGTGCTGCCCTTTTGTTTTATGGCAACAGAGAGCACACAGCGCAGGGTGGTAGTCACCGGGCTGGGTGTCGTCACGCCAATTGGCGAGACCATTGACACCTTTTGGAACAATCTCATCGCCGGGAAATGCGGCGTTGACCGCATTTCGCTGTTTGACCCAGCCCAGTTCGATTGCCAAATAGCCGCCGAGGTTCGCAATTTTGATCCGCTGCCAGCCTTTCCTTCACCCAAAGAAGAGCGAAGGTCCGACCGGTTCAGCAAGTTTGCGCTCAAAGCCGGGCTTCTCGCACTGCAAGATTCCGGGCTGGACCTCGACCGATGCGATCGGGATTCGATCGGCGTGATTATTGGGTCCGGCATAGGCGGTTTGGCAACCACTGAGGAACAGCACAAGGTGCTGATGAATCGCGGCCCTGACCGGCTCTCACCGTTCATGATACCCATGTTGATACTTAACATGGCGTCCGGGTTGTTCTCGATCTATCATCGTTTGCGCGGCCCGAACCTTGCCACCTGCTCGGCCTGCGCCACTTCTGCCCACGCCATCGGTGAAGCATGGCGCACAATCAAAATGGGCGATGCATCGGTGATGTTCGCCGGCGGGAGTGAGGCCACAATCACACCGCTCGGCATTGGGGGGTTTTGCGCAATGAAGGCGATGAGCACCCGCAACAACGAGCCCAAGAAAGCGTCGCGCCCGTTCGATGCTCAACGCGATGGTTTCGTGATGGGCGAAGGTGCCGGGGTGATCGTCCTTGAAGAACTGGATCATGCTCGAGCCAGAGGCGCGCGCATCTACGGCGAACTGGTTGGGTACGGCAACACCGCCGATGCGCACCACGTGACGGCCCCTGCGCCGGGTGGTGAAGGCGCAGCCCGCTGTATGAGCCGCGCCCTGCGCAGTGCCGGCATGGCACCAGAGGATATCGATTACATAAACGCCCACGGCACATCCACACCGCACAACGATGTGTGCGAGACCAGTGCAATCAAGGCTGTCTTCGGCGAGCACGCGCGCCGAGTGGCGATCAGTTCTACAAAAGGCGCCACAGGTCACATGCTGGGTGCAGCCGGCGCAGTTGAAATGGCTGTGTGTTTCAAAGTGCTCGAGACCGGCATCTTGCCACCCACAATAAACCTTGAAACCCAGGACCCGGCCTGTGATTTGGACTATGTTCCAAACGTGGCGCGAGAATGCAGGGTGCGAGCTGTCATGAACAATTCGTTCGGATTTGGCGGCCACAATGCGTGCCTTGTAGCCCGAAAATTCGAGGGTTGACCCGGCCGGTTTGGAGCCTTTCCAAACAACCAATGCCGTGACCGTCAACGGGAACATATCCGCGCCATCGGCAGTTGTGTTGCCGCGAATGGCAATGGTGCAACAGCTTTTCCCTGAGAACCCTGCAATCGATATACAGGAGACTGTGCGGCAGGCATTGGCCGGCCCCGCAAGAACACTGAAACCGAATGCGCGAGTCGCCGTGGCCGTTGGAAGCCGTGGCATTACGAACCTTGAGGCAATTGTTTCAACGGCGATTGCAACTCTCAAGTCTGCGGGTGCTCAACCTTTTGTTCTCCCGGCGATGGGCAGTCACGGCGGCGGCACATCGACAGGCCAAACCGCTCTGCTTGCAGATTTTGGTCTGACGCAAAGCCGACTGGGCGTGCCGATCAGAGCTGCAATGGACACACAACTGGTCGGAGTCGCTGAAGGTGGCATCCCGGTTGTTGTCAGTGTGGAAGCGCTGCGTGCGGACGCTGTGTTGCTGATTTCGCGTGTCAAACCGCATACTGATTTCTCAGGGGGGATTGGCAGCGGCCTGCTGAAAATGCTCGTGGTTGGTCTTGGAAAGCGCGCCGGAGCTACCAATTTCCACCGCGCCGCCGCGGCGCTCGGTCATGAAACTGTGCTGCGGAGATGCGCGCGAGTGCTGCTCGAGAATCTGCCGTTGTTGGGCGGCCTTGCAATCGTCGAAAACCAACGCCATGCAACAGCGCGAATCGACTTTGTAAGCCCAAAGGAATTTGAACAACGGGACGAAGCATTGTGCGCGATGGCGAGAGAAGTGATGCCCACATTGCCGTTCGATTCGATAGACCTCTTGATTGTCGATCGGATGGGCAAGAACATAAGCGGCACTGGAATGGACCCGGCCATAATTGGTCGGACCGTGCACGGATATTCACTGGAGGAATTGCCGGGTCATCCGCCACCCAAGGTACGCCGGCTGTTTGTGCGGGAACTAACGCCCGAAAGCCGCGGGAACGCGATCGGCATCGGCCTGGCCGATTTCACCACGCAACGGCTTGTGAGGGCGATCGACGCGCGGGCCACCGCTTTGAATGCGTTGACGGCCCTCTCACTGCAGGCCGCCAAGGTGCCGATTCATTTCGACACCGACTTGGAGGCAATCCAGCAAGCACTTTTGACGCTGCCGCAACTGGACCATTTCTCGCCACGAGTGGTTCGCATACGCGACACGCTCTCAGTCGAGTTCTTTCAGGCGTCAGAAAGTTGCCTGACTCTGCCTGAAGCTGACGGCAGGATTGTCGCGCGCAGCGAACCACAACCAATGTCATTCGATGGCAACGGGAATCTCACGCTGCCATGGACATGAGACGCCTACTCCGGTCCCAAACAAGCTGTTGACGAAGATGATACCGGACAGCCGCCTCGGCTTTTTCCTCGAACAACGTCGGGAATACAAGCAGCGGATAAGGGCTAATTGATGCCAGAGCGGCGGCTTCATTGGCTGCTCTGCGAATTGCCGGAGCCAGCGCCAAATCAATGCACTTGCTGAAGTACTCCTGCAACAGGCGATTCTTGAGCCGCTCGAGTTCCTCGTGGATGATGGCACGCCACTGTCCACGCGAGGCACTCGCAAACTCAAGTTCTGCATCGGGCGCATACCGCGTCGGCGCCCGACCCGGTTTTGCTATCGTCGTCTGCTTGTTCATAAGTTCTCCATCGCAAGGTGTGTTACCGTTGTAGCAGGAATCCGCCGTGATTCTTGCTCTTTGACCAAAAAACCCACGATTGGCGGGCAATCGTGGGTTTTTCGGTCAGAATCTGTAATGTGGTTCAGGCACTGCCACCCACGACGCCTGGCTTTTCGCGCAGCCCATGAATCATGCCGTTACACAGCATGCTCAGGGCGCGTTCCGCCTGCAGTTGTTGTTGTTCGATCCTGCTATTCATCCAATTCGAGCATGGAATATGCGCAGGATTTTCAAATTGTCAAATGAGCGCCGCCATGGTTTGTGAACCTTAGCAGCCCCACATATTTGACACCCGGAGTGAGGAGAGAAGCGCGTACCTCAAGAACTTTAGGCCGCATATTTCCCGGACCGGCTTCCCAGACCGGCGTAGCGGGAACCACAGTTGCCCTGCGGCCAGTGCCCCGCCTTCTGCCCCCTGGGCTGCATGCCACGCGGTCTGAGCAATATCTGTTGTGACCCCGTGGCCGGGAAAAGCGGTCTGACCAAGCCCCCACTGCACGCGCCACTGCCAGAGTAACCCCACCCAGATGAAACTCTTCCGCCTGGAGGCGGGACTCTAGCGGCCGCGGGCCTGGCATCGCCTAATGCGCGGTACAACCGATCGCCGTTAGAGTCCCGCGTTTACGCGGAAAAGTGAAATCTTTCTGATCCTGACTGCGGTAAGCGGGCGCTTTGCGCCCGCGCCAAGGGGCCGTCCGCGGCGTTCCAAGCCAACAACGTGTCTGTCCCCATACGGTCCCATCCGATCTCGCCGCCGATCTCGATGGTTTTTGACCCGCTGCCGCGGATGCAGTGGGCGTTGGCGGGCGCGAAGCGCTTGGAGTGCGGCAGCTTGCTGCCGCTTTGTTTCTATGCCCAAACACCGTGTCTGTCCCCATATCGGCAGCCAAGGGCTTACTCCACAGACTTCAGCAACCGCCGATTGGACCAAGGGACAATCTACGGACCATGCCACAATCCGGGGGGCAGCAGCCAAACAACGAGCCTGTCACCTTATCTGACTCACCCACAAGGGCCGTGCCGTTGTGACCTATGGCCGGCTGCGAGAGAAGCAGATAAAGAGAAACTGACCAAACTCGTAGCGTGAGAATCTTCGCGAATATGAAGGGCTTTTCAATATGATCGTGCAGCCCGGCCTAACCCGTAAATCTCACCGCTTGACCAGCCCAAGACACCCAAAGCTTCATTCCGGTGAGACTTCCGGAGCCAGCATATTCCTTGGTTGCTTGAAGACACCCGTTTCGCAGACTGCTCAGGGTATGAAATATGCTGGCTAGCCGGTGAGGTTTGCAGGTTAGATATCGAGGCAGTTGCAGCGATACCGGTCCTGTCAGCCTTGGCTGTGCTCGAGCAGCCCAAACGCGACAACACCGGGCGGCGCACTCTCAGCCCCGCAAGGGTAACATCAAGGCCGCTACCTCTTTGCCAACGCAACCAGCCGATTTGCCGCCGAAGATAATGACGACGGTTAAAACTGAGGTTGGAATTGCGCCGGGCTGCGGGGCAACCGGAGTTTGCACTGGCATTGCGTAATTGGTTTCCCCAAGATTCGTGGCAAACGATATGCGGGGTAATCCCGCAACCCGGCGATGAAAGCGAAAATAATCATTACGCCCAAAAAGGCTGTATTAGACCCACAAGGCAAGACTGTGCAGAACGCGCTTGCGCATCTGGGTTACACCGATGTGACCGCGGTTCATGTTGGGAAGTACATTGAAATCGAACTCGCGTCGAATACTGACCCGCAAAGGGCGAGAGAAGCCCTTGACGAGGCGTGTTACAAGTTTCTGAGCAATCCGATAATCGAAGACTATCATTTAGAAATCGTCCCTTGAACAACCGAAAGGAGCACATGTCGATCTTTCGTTTTGCTGTCATTCAGTTCCCTGCCTCGAACTGCGATCAGGACGCGGTCCATGCAATCCGAGTTTTGGGGCATTCGGCGGATTATGTGTGGCACAAGGAAGCTTCGTTGGGCAATGTCGATGCAGTGATCATTCCCGGCGGGTTCAGCTACGGCGATTACCTGAGGACCGGCGCGATTGCACGGTTCAGTCCCGTAATGCAAGCGGTGAGACGCTTCGCAGAGGATGGCGGACTGGTGTTGGGCATCTGCAACGGATTCCAGATTCTGTGTGAAGCCGGGATGCTGCCGGGCGCGCTGATTCGGAACCGTTCCTTGCAGTTCCGATGCGAGCATGTGTTCTTGAAAACCGTGACTCGCGACTCGCCGTTCACGCGATCGATCCCGGAAGGCCGGCTTCTCAAGATACCCGTGGCTCACGGTGAGGGGTGCTATTACGCAGATGAACCGACACTCAAGCGGCTGGCGTCGAATGGGCAGATTCTGTGGAAGTACTGCGATGCCTCCGGTCAAATCACAGATTCAGCGAACCCGAACGGCTCGTTGCTCAACATTGCCGGCATTTGCAGCGAAGCGCGCAATGTGGCCGGCATGATGCCGCATCCTGAACGCGCCTGTGAATCGATTCTTGGGAGTGAAGACGGGCGTATGGTGTTCGAGAGCATGATCGACACCTTGCGTCTTGCCAGAACCGGCGCGGCAGCATGACGCTTAATGAGACGTGGCGCTGGCCCATGAAGCATGAACTCTGAGCCAGACCAAACACCGCCTGTTGTTCCGCCATGGCAAACGCCGGCGGTTCCGGCAGAGAACGCATCGCAACCACCCCCAGCGTTCATCAAGCCACCCCAACCATCTCTGTGGGAACGGCTGAAGAGAGTTGTCTTGCCATTGGCAGGGGCACTGCTTGTGGTGGCCAAGTACCTTGGCAAACTCAAGTTCGTGGTGGTTCCGCTGCTCAAGTTCATTCCGGCCATTATCAAGACAGGCGGTTCGATGCTTGTGACGATATGGTTTTATGCCTTGAACATGGGCTGGCGGTTTGGGGTGGGATTTGTTTTGCTGATTTTCGTCCACGAATGCGGCCATTTGCTCGCGGCAAGGCGGATCGGACTCAAGGTGGGCGCACCTGTGTTCATTCCTTTCATGGGCGCGTTTATTGCGCTGAAAGAAGCGCCGCGCAACGCTTGGATTGAGGCACAAGTCGGGATTGGCGGGCCGCTACTTGGTTCTCTGGGGGCGCTTGCCTGCTACGGTGTGTATGCGATTTCGGGCATGCCGTTGTTCAGGGTGCTGGCGTACACTGGATTCTTTGTGAACCTGTTCAACCTAACCCCAGTGGGTTTTCTGGACGGCGGTCGTGTGGTGACGGCGTTATCGCCATGGCTCTGGTTGGTTGGGTTGCCAGTGATGATCTGGCTGGCGATGAACCACTTCAATCCGATCCTGTTCTTGGTGATAGTGGCGTCGTTGCCGCGGCTGTTCTTCCTGTTCAAGGAGAAGAGTACGGAAGAGCGTCGTTACTTTGAAGTCACGCCGCAACAAAGGGCGATCATGGCGTTGTTGTACTTCGGCCTGCTGGGTCTGCTTGTTAGCGGCATGGGCATTACCCAACTCCATCCGGCTCGGTAGGGTCGTCGCACCTCTGGCTTATGAGACAGGCTTTCAAGCGGCCGTGCTTTTGTCCGTATTAGAACCCAATCGAAGGGCGTGTGCCCTGTTTGGTTATCTCCTTTTCGTCTTCCCAAACTGCAAGGCCGCGTGCATCAGAGAGCGACAACTGAAAGCTGAACGTGCTCTGGCGAGTGCGTCCGGCATGAACCGTTGTCTCGATGAACTTGCCCGAGAGGGTGAAATCGGCCTTGCGTCCGGCAGTTGTAGCTGCTGTGGCTTCGAGTTCTTTGGCAAGGGGATCTTCAGCGGTGTCGCCCAACCCCCATGTAGTGCGCGTAACTGCCTTGCCGCTCTTGTTGAGGGCGACGCGGATTTTTTTCACGAGGAGGTCGATGTCGATTTGTTCGCTGGTATTGTTGACGAACCTGCTTATTGCGAGGATTGCCGGCGGGTTAGGGACGCGATCGAGGACACCGGAAGCCAGGAGAGAATTGATCATGGCTTCAGCGGCCTGGTTGTAATCTTGGATGTTGATCTGACCGACGGTTACGACATTGCGTCTGCTGCCGGTCTCGACGTACTTGGCGCTCGAGCCGCATCCGCTTAGAAGTGCAACAGCAAACACCGAAACACAAACCAGATACTTGTTCATATTCATGGCATTCTTGTCATTTTTGGATCGCCGAGGCCGCTGGCATGATCTCACCTGTGAGACCAGCCGGCCCGTGCTGCGGCGACAGTTTATCGGAGAACTCATTGCGTCGGAGACTTGAATCGTTGCGCAGTGATCAATTGATGGATTTTATCAACTTGAGCCTAAAATCCTGACAGGCCGGGTTTGGGGCGACGCCGGTTATGAACTTGCTCTCGCCGCCCTCGAGTTGGGTTGTGACCCATGTGCTGGCAGGTGTGCTGACCCGCATCCCATTCGCATCGAACCATTCGAATTGGTAATTAAACCGCATGTAGCTCGAGGTGAGGTTGAGCACCTCGATTTGAACCTGGAGCAGGCCGGCCGGGGTAGTTGCCTGGTTGACTGCCACAATGCCAAGGTTTTTCTTCAGAAAAGGATCGTGCGAGATGCGCTTGTCAACGATCAACTGCCGTCTGGCGACAGGTTCGGCCCGTTCAACAGTGTTCACGCTCCCGATGTGACAGCCGGCCAGCAAACCGGCTGCCAATATAGCGGTCGAAAAAGCCTTAAGGTTGTTGGTCACGTTGAAACGACCAATTCTACTTGCGAGCTTGCAGCAACAGTTGTTCTTCATTTTAGTTTGACCTGTGAGACCAGCAATGGGCTGGCCGTTGTTATGGACTTTACATAGACAAGGTTAATCGTCCCGTCTGCCAAGTCCACCGATACCTTTTGACCGGTTCCGGGGGCGATCAATTCAATTCTGCGGTCCGGTGGGGTGGGCACTCTGCAAACGTGGAATTCTTTCGGGAGTGTCGTCCATGTGCGCAGGTCGGCTATGTTGACCGCGGCTTGGAATGCCGCCGTAAGGAATTGCGCAAGCAGCCCAAGTGCCTCGTCCTGACGGCCAGCAGCGGTATTGATAGCATAAGCTGCCGCGCCTTTGGCGATAGCAGCGGCTATTGTTTTTGTAATGACCGCTGGCAATTCGTTGTTGAAATCTTGCGCAATAATGCGGTCCATGCTGGAAACAAGCGCTGTGCGCTGGGTTTTTCCCTGTGCTGACACTTCGAGATGTGGCAGATAATCTCCCTGAAATTCAAGGACCGGGAAGGCAGCACCAATGTACGAAACCTTGGTAAAGAGGATCGGCACGTCAATTCTGATTTGATCCCTGACAGGGGCGCGCCCGGTTTCAAAAATCACGTATGTTGTTGGCGGAAGTGGTTTTCCACGGAATAAGTCCTCTATCGACTCCAGATCGGCCCGGATGTACGGGTTGTCGGGTGCGAAAGCTTGAGCGCGCTCGAACGATTTCCTTGCGCGCTCGAGGTCAGAGCCGTCCGCGGCCTGGGTCATGAAAAACAGGCCGTCGAGATAAACCGTGAATGGATTCACGTAGTCCGCATAAGGCTGCAGGTTGCGAACCGGCGCGTAGATGGAATCGAGTCGGCCCTTGAACTGTGGATCGGCCTCGGCTTGGGCGACTCCGTCGCGTTGACGGGCTTCAGCGATTTCCTCCTTTGCGCGCTCGATGCGCCGCTGGTTCAGTTGGACGGCTTCCTGTTGGCGTTGGTAGGCGCGGATGAGGTTGACGCGCGCGCGGTCTGGCCTGCCGAGCGCAAGCTCGTTGAGCGCCTCATAGGTGCTGACCATTATTCTGTCGTAAGGGCGCCCTTCGTAAGGCAACTGCGCCTGGTTCGACAGCAACGCCAATGTTTCCCTGCCGAGCCTGACTTTTGCCGCTTCTGCGTAGCGATTCATTTGAGCGTCTGCGGCGTCGAATTCGCGGTTGCTCTCTTCGTATTTGCTGGCAGATCGCAGAATTGTGGCGTGTTCGAGGCGCCAAATCACGGCGTCTTTGCCGTTTCCGGCAGAAGCTGACTTTTGAGCCGCTTCGCGCTGTGCGCCGGCGATATCCCCGCGCGTCCAATAATCAATGATCCGATTCTGTTGGCGATAGGTTGTGCATCCGCTCGCAAGAATCCCAAGCAACAGCAGCGAACAAAGCAAGCTGACTGGGGTGCTGGCGCGCGGTCGCACGGTTCGCGACAGAGCTTGGGGCAAGCGCCGCACCAGCTTGTCGAAAGCAGCCGACTGGCTGCTTGATCGCTCTGATCTGTATAGTTGGTTCACCAAGGTCACAAAATCAGGTTTGCGGATCTGCAAAGCGCCGTATTCGCAGTGCAGCCCCTCTGCAAACGCAAGGTTCCATTGCCGAGCCATGGACAACACCTCGGACTTGGTTTGGCAGTAGTTACAATGCAACTGCATCAGGTAGATCAGACGTCAAACCCCATGGCAAATGTTCAAGGCCCGGCAAGGATTGGTTGATTACACCGGTTATTTCAAGCAGTTCCAGCCGCCGCAGCCGCGCGACGGTTCATGATTTCCTGGACAATTTTGGCGGCCAGCTCGGGCTTTTCCGCGAGCGCTTTTTGGGCGGCTTCTCTGCCCTGGCCGATCAACTCGCCGGCAAACTGCATCCACGCACCGCGCTTCTCAACAACGCCAGATTCAATTGCAACGTCGAGAATGCTACCTTCGCGGTTTATTCCGTGGTTGAACAGGATGTCGAATTCAGCCTCTGCGAATGGCGGTGCAAGTTTGTTTTTTACGATCTTGGCCTTCACGTGATTGCCAATCGCGTTTCCAGCGGCGTCCTTGATCGAGTCTTTGCGCCGAATGTCGATTCGGACACTGGCGTAAAACTTGAGCGCTTTGCCGCCCGGGGTTGTTTCAGGGTTCCCGTAGATGACGCCGACCTTCTCGCGTATTTGGTTTGTGAACAGACAGGCGGTTTTGGCTTTTGCGAGGATGGCCGCCAACTTGCGCAACGCCTGGCTCATGAGACGCGCCTGCATTCCCATTGTTGGCATGCCCATCTCTCCTTCGAGCTCGGCTTTTGGCACGAGCGCCGCCACAGAGTCTATGACGATCACGTCCAGGGCATTCGAGCGCGCTAGGGTTTCGCAAATCGTCAACGCCTCTTCGCCGCTGTCGGGTTGCGACACGAGCAGATCATCGAGGTTCACGCCGAGGCGCTTTGCATAAGCAGGGTCGAGTGCGTGTTCGGCGTCGATAAAAGCTGCCAGGCCGCCGGATTTCTGGGCGTTTGCGATGACGTGCAGCATGACGGTTGTCTTTCCGGAAGATTCGGGTCCGAAAATCTCGACTATGCGGCCGCGGGGTATCCCGCCGACTCCCAGGGCGAGGTCAAGTGCGAGCGCGCCCGTCGGGATGACCTCGATTTTGGCTTGGGCTCTGGAATCGCCAAGCCGCATAATGCTTCCCTCGCCAAAGGTCTTGGTGATGGTCGAGATTGCAGCGTCCAGGTCACGTTGCCTGGCAGCGCTGGCACGAGATGTGTCTGCAGCAGGGTTTTTCTCAGGTTGTTTGTCGCTTGCTTTGGGTGGCATTCAAAACCTCCTCTCACTGATTCAGTTTGATTAGACTAGTAATCTGCAATCGGCCGCAAGTCAACTGCGGCAAATGTTGAGTTACAATCGCGCCGTGCGGTGTATGTTGTGGTTTCACGCTTCATGTCCTGCCACTACCAGAGGAATGACTTGCGCTCTGCCAACAGCTTGTCCCCGGCCCAAAGACTCACTCGCCACGCTATCAACTCGCCAGCTTCGCGAAAAGCGTCGCCCATAAGACTTTGGTTGGTCCAACGGCTCCACCCAGAGCGGGCTTTGACAGGCGTTTCGATGACCAGAGGACTGCTTTTGGTGTGGCGCGTGGTAATCAGTTCGGTTCTCAATTTGAGCCCCGGACCGGACTTATTGCGCGCTTTCCACTGGATGCTGAAGCGCAAGCCTGCGCATTCAGACGGGTGGTCGCGCAGATGCGCCTGATAAGCGTCGCGCTCGAAAAGGCTCGGCGACAACGCCACTCGGCCGCTCTTGTCCACATACTGGGGCAAGACTTTTATGACGCGGCCCGTCGCGTCTGCGGCACTGGCGGCGAAAACTGAAAAAGCCAGTGCGACAGCGATTGAATGCAAAGCGCGCATATTGGTCAAATCATGTCCGGCTGGCGACAAACTACCCCGTTGCACTTCCTGACTCAACCACGGAATGGTTAGGCAACGGCAAGCGCTTGTTGACAAGAGTCGGCCTGGACTGTATCTGTATTGCGTTCGTTGGCGCGTTCGTCTATCAGTTAGGACGCGGCCCTCTCAAGGCCGAAAGATGGGTGCGATTCCCATACGCGCTACCAGATTTTGATGCGTTACTTCCAGATCATCTTTAATCCGGTTAGTGCCGCCGAATTGGCGCGGATGCCCAAGGACCTGCAATTGAAAATCTTGGGCGAGTTCCGCGGGCTCCCACAGGAAGTGATGAGCACCGACCTCGAACGGTTCGGGCGGCTAAAACGGGGCGGCAAGGTGCTCCATCGTTTCCGGCTTGGCGACTATAGAATCTATTTCGAGAAACACGAGTTGGGCGTGGTGGTGCACCGCATCCTCAGCAAAAACACCCTCAAGGATTTCAAGTTCAGGTCCAGTCTGCCTTTGGCGGAGGACGAAGCACTGCAGGACGACCCGCGGTTTTGGGAACTGATTGAGAGCGCGCGCGCGTCGTCCAAGCCCGCTTGAGACCCTTCTTCGTCATGCCGCCTGTGTCAAGGCAGCGCCCTCGCCAAGACCGCATCACACACGCTAATCGAGTTCCTCGCCCAACTCGACATTCCAATAGGCGAGGTCGATGAAGTGCTTCCAGCTTTCCTGGAGCTGGAGACCGAGGTTGACCTGGACGAAAGGCCTCCATCGTGGCCGCTTTGGCTTCCGTATGAGGTGCATTCCGGCTTCTTGGGGGGTGCGATTGGCTTTGCGCGTGTTGCACTCAATGCACGAGCAGACAATGTTTTCCCATGTTGTCGGCCCTCCGCGATCGCGCGGAATAACATGGTCAAGGTTCAGGTCTTTCCGATCAAACACACGCCCGCAGTACTGGCAGGTGTTCTTGTCGCGCTCGAAAATGTTGTGGCGCGTGAACTTGACCTCTTTCTTTGGCAGGCGATCGAACATGAGCAGGAGAATCACCTGCGGGATTCGGATTCGGAAAGAGACCGTGTGCACGCACGCTTCACCGTCGCAGTTGCTCGAGAAATGCCGCCATTCAGTGAAACTGTACGTTTGAAACGAACCGTCCTCTGATTCGACCACCACCTGTGCGCGGCCTTCGAATAGCAAAGTGAGAGCGCGCCGCGCCGAACAGACATTCACAGCCTGCCACAGGCGGTTGAGCACTAGCACAGGTTGATTCAAAAACGCACTCACAGCTACCTAATTGCCGGCACAGTAGCATAGAGTTGCAACAAGTGTCAATTTCCTCCTGCGCGTGTGTCTGCAGTCCCGCCGTGGATTCAATCCGTGACTGAATAGAGTGCCAGGCTCGTTGTTTCAATCGAGCGACTTGAATCTTTGTTGCCAATGATGCGCACGCGATTACTATTCGCTGCAATTAGCGGGGCTGTTGGTTCCGCAGTGCCCGTCAGGTGCACGTCCGGAAGCGCTGTTGCGCAAGCTGGCCAAATGAGAATTCGCCGGCCGTTCAGAAGAAGGTGCGAAACGGGGCGGCCCCGGGCGCATACGGACCGGAAAGAACCTCGCGCGAACCAGGCCTCTGTTTGGCCCACTGACCGTTACAATGAGTGACGAACTGAAGAGACTCGAATCACTTCTGCAGCAGCGCACCGCAGAACTCGAAAGTGTAAAACGCGAGCTAGATGGTCTCGGTTTTTCGATTTCGCACGATCTCAGGGCGCCGCTCCGGGCAATAATCGGTTTCGCCGATCTATTGCGCGACGGATGTGCTGATAGGCTCACTCCGGAAAGCAAGCGGCATTTGGACATTCTCTGCAACCAGGCCCAACGCCTCAATGACATGATCGGAAGCCTCCTTTCCTATTCCCGCATTGGACGCCAACCCATGCATCTCACACGCGTGGATATGAAAAGCCTGGCATCCGAATCTTTCACGGCGTTGTCGTCACAAGAACAGAACCGCACTTTCGACTTCAACCTCGGTGATCTGCCGCCGGCATGGGGCGACCGCGAATTGCTGGGTGTGGTTTGGAGAAACCTGATCGCCAACGCAATCAAGTTCACCCGGCAGAATCCGAACCCGACCATCGAAGTAACCGGCAGTGCAGAGACTGCAAGCCTTGTCTATCACGTGCGCGACAACGGTGTTGGATTCGACCCGAGGTATGCAGAGCGCTTGTTCGGCATGTTTCAGCGCCTTCACCCAGAAGGCGCCTTCGAAGGTCTCGGGTCCGGACTTGCAATCGCACAGCGCGTCATCAATCGCCACGGCGGGCGTATATGGGCGGAATCCAGTCCGGGACAAGGGGCCGTTTTCCACTTTTCATTGGCTGCTCCCAGCACCACGGAAAGCGCGGCTTCCCCAGTTTCATGACGGCAAACTGCACATTGGACTTGCAAACTTCCCCGGCAGAGGCCATATATTTCGCCACGTAATGGCTGTCGCTTGGCAGTACATGAAGTTGTCCGAAAAGGTATGAACCACCTTCATTGGAGGAGGGCGCCTTGAGTCGCCCAGATCGTTCCCATTCGTCTTCGCGAGCTCCTGCTGTCAGGATCAACGGCAAGATTCGCGCTCGCGAAGTCAGAGTTATCGGGCCAGAGGGTGCCCAAGTGGGCATCCTGCCCTTGCATGAGGCAATCAAAATGGCCCGCGCAAACAACATGGACCTTGTCGAAGTGGCTCCAAATGCCACCCCACCTGTCTGCCGTATCATCGACTACGGCAGGTACAGGTACGAACAGGCCAAGAAGGAAAAGGAATCGCGCAAACACCAGCACGCCAGCCGCGTCAAGGAAATCCAACTGAGCGCTTCGATTGACCCCCACGATTTCAAGGTCAAGCTCAGCCATGCCATCGATTTCCTATGCGACGATATGCGGGTGATGATAACATTGCGGTTTCGTGGTCGGGAAATGGCTCATCAAGAAATCGGCCGGCAGGTTGTGGACCGGTTCGTGGCGGATTTGGCGTCTTACGGCACGCCAGTGGCGCCGCCACGGCTCGAGGGTAAAGGCATCAAAGTCATGATCACACCCCTGCCACGGCACAAGCGCGCCCCGAATCCGCGCGCTTCGACCGAGGCACCCGCCGCTGATTCTCCCAAGGCCAAACAAGACAAGGCCGCACCGCAGGGTCAGCCCCCAAACCCACAGCAGTTCCCAGCCCGCCCGGCAGAAGACCAGTCGCCAGCTGGTTTCGTAAACAATCCGTTTGCGGCCTTGGACGGCGCGAGGAACGACACCGGCCAGAATTAGCGGGTGCCTGCACCTGGCCAGGCCGGACAGTTTGGCGATTTGCTTCCGGCGCTCGACACTTTTTGGCGCCGAAGTTGAGCTTCTTGTTGGCCTGGTGCGAGCCCGGCCAAGCGCCAAGATCGCCGAATACCGGTTGGGCATTATGGCGCCGTACGCCAGGTCGGTCTGAACGGAGCCTCGCTAAAGCTGCCTTTTGGGTGTTGTTGTGCTATTATTGAACGAATGAAAAACGCGATTCCCGATGGCCCGGTGACTCCGGAAGAGTTCAGACGTCACCTCGCCGAGTTAATGCAGCAGCATCTTGCGAGCGAGCGATCGGCTCGGAGTCGGACCGATGCCGGTGAAGGCGCCACCGCAGAGGAGGGCGAGTCCTCTTTCGAGTTCAGCCGCACGCCCAAAGAGGTAAAGGCATATTTGGACCGGTTTGTCATCAAACAGGAAGAGGCAAAGAAAGTGCTGAGCGTCGCGCTCTGCGATCATTACCATCACGTTCGACTTGCGTTGGCGGGAAACAGCCAGCCTAACTACGCCAAACAGAACATACTGTTGGTTGGCCCAACGGGCGTCGGCAAAACCTATCTCGTACGAAGTCTGGCGGATTTAATCGGCGTCCCGTTCGTGAAGGCGGATGCGACTAAGTTTTCGGAAACTGGATACGTCGGGGGCGATGTTGAAGACCTTGTGCGCGAACTGCTGCGCCGTGCAAACGGCGATGTCAAGCGCGCCCAGTACGGCATCATCTACATCGACGAAATAGACAAGATCGCCGCGGCACCAAACGTGCAAGGGCGGGACGTGAGCGGCCGCGGCGTTCAAACCAATCTGCTCAAGCTCATGGAGGAAACCGACGTTTCAGCCCGGTCGCCGAATGACATTGCCGGCCAGCTCCAAGCGCTCATGGAATTTACTCAACGTGGACGTAAACCGCCCGAGGTGATCAACACAAAGCACATCCTGTTCATCGTCAGTGGTGCTTTCACGGGATTGGAGAACATCGTGCGCCGCCGTCTGCGTGAGGCAACGATCGGATTCGCCGCGCGCCCTGGAACACCCACGCACGATCACGAGATCGTCGCGCGCGCAAGCACGCGGGATTTCATCGAGTACGGCTTCGAACCCGAGTTCATAGGCCGTCTCCCGGTGCGTGTCTATTGCCATCCGCTCTCGACCGACGACCTTTTTAACATTCTCAAATCGTCCGAGGGCAGCATTATCCGGCAGTACGAACAGACGTTCGCTGCTTATGGCATCGAGGTGTTGTTTGCAGACGACGGCCTCCAGCGGATTGCGGAACTGGCAGCGGAAGAACAAACCGGCGCGCGGGGTTTGATGACTGTTTGTGAGCGGGTGTTTCGCGATTTCAAGTTCGAGTTACCATCCACTCACGTGAAACGTTTCGTCGTCACGCGCGAAATTGTCGATAACCCACGGGCCGCTCTCGAACGGTTGCTCGCGGAAAACGAAGCCGAGGAACGTGCAATTCTGCGGGGCATCGTCCATGAGTTCGCAGACCGCTTCCAAAAGGAACACGGCCTCAAGCTTGTGTTCACTACGGCTGCGATCGACAAGCTGATTGAGCTGGCTGCCAAATCTCATCAGCCGTTGCGAAACTTGTGTGCCGAAAGGTTCAAAGACTATCAATTCGGCCTGAAACTCGTTTACCAAAACACCGGTCGGTCTGAATTCACCATCGACGTTGACACGGTCGAGCACCCAGACAAAGCGTTGAACGACTGGGTAGTCACAAGCTATCGTCCGACCAGCCAGACCAATCCCAAATCTGAGGGTTGAGCGCCTGAGGCAAGACATCCGGTCGCGGGGCGTCGCAAAGGGTTAATGTGCGCAGCGCCTTTGGCGCAGCACATTCATCGAACAGGACAGCCAATTGTTACCTGATGCGTCATACGTGCTGTGTATTGTGCCAGGCTCTCTGAGTTCTGCGAAAACATCGTGTCTGTCACTCTATTGGTTCCGCCCGCGCCAACCCCTGCCAACGGCACTCCCTGGTCATCGGTAACTTCACTCATGACGCCACAACGCCAGTCCAGCCCGGCCCAACCCGGCGGCCACAATATCGTGTCTGTCACTCTATTCGTTCCGCCACCGCAAAACCCCCGCTGACCCATCACAACAGTCCTCGGAAACTTCAGATATGAACCGACAATGCCTGTTCAGCCGGCTTGAACACCCTTCCCACTGCCGATCTCACCCTGATCACCAGACCGACCAAGCTGGCAATACCATCACTTGAAAACACTTCCCCATCGCCGAACTCCTTCACCAGGCCTTCGGCATCCCACAACTCCGATCTCTGAAAACGTCCCTGCCCCCTTTTCCTCGACTTACTCCTCCCAGCCCTTACTCGATCGCTCTCACCTTCAAGTCACGCAACACATAGACCTCTCCCAACAACATCCCAGGTATCTTCCTCGCTCCACTCTTCCGCTTCGGACCAAACAGCGGCCGATGCCTCATGAACACCTCCTCAACAAAC
>JAAYVR010000232.1 GCA_012517065.1 Verrucomicrobiota bacterium
GGACGGCCGCGCTCCTGACCGCCGTTGGGTTTTTCCAACCCGTTGCGGGAGCGCGGCGATTCTTCGCCGCACCCAGCAGGTCTATGTTCGGTCGTCGGGTTTGCATGATCGAAGCGGGTCGTACAATCGGTCGTCGGGTTGATGCGGCCGAGGACGGCCGCGCTCCTGACGCCGTTGCTTTGTCCAACGCGTTGGCAGGAGCGCGGCGATTCTTCGCCGCACCCAGCCGGTGAACGTTCGGTCGTCAGATTTGCGTGATCGAAACGGGCCGTAAGATCGGTCGTCGGGTTGATGCGGCCGAGGACGGCCGCGCGCCGGAAGCGATTGTCTCGTCACAATCGGGCCACGCTGTTGAATTGCGGATGCACAAGCAGCCGTTCCCAACTTTCGACCGACAACGGCGCCTGACGATAAACAGGAGCCATCAATGGTTCTGCACTTGTTGATCGGCGGACCCTGCCAAGCCATCGTCGATCAAGCGGGTGGGCAATCAATTCTGGTGTGTTTGCAGCGATTGTTGTTTCTTCTTTTTCACCACTGGCATGGCCCCGGCCGACATGAAACCCAGCCAGCAACAAAGAAACCCGAAGCATTGTGCTTCGCGAATAGGTTGCAAGCGCGCAAGGCCGTTCAGGATTCAATAGCTGGTAAATCCGGCTGAACAGGCTCAACGTCCACATTTCAGGGTTGGTCGCCGGCGAGAACGGATCGAACAAAATCGCATGCGGCGTGATGTCTCGAAACAGCTCCGTGTGCCCAAGAAGTTCTGGGAAACTGCCGATGTGCAGTTGCCAATGAACCGTTCTTTGCGCCTCGCGGATGTGCGCGGCACCGGAATCGATCAATTCGCGCACGGTCGATTCGTACCCCGACAAGTATCCGAGTTGCGATGCGTGTTCCAAAGCGAACTGAAGCGGTTCGAGTGTGCGGTCAAAGCTGTGCAGGCAAAGTGTGCATTTAGAACTCTCTGTGGCGCGAATGACTGCCATGGCGTTGGCGCCAGCGCCGAGCCCAACGTCCCACACAATTAAAGGTTCTCTGGAGGCTCTGATGCGTTCCGGCAATGCCAGTTGCTTCACGTAGAGTGTTTCAGCCTCAGCCGCAGGCCCTATGACGGGATGAAACGTCTCGCCTTCGGCAATCGACCGGACGCTGAAAGTGCCATTTTGGAGTTTGACCAGCTCGTAATTCACCGTGATCGTCGAGTCCCCAGCTTACGGGGTTGGTCGCCCGTCAGTCCTTGCCATTAACCACAGAACATCTGACAACCGGTTCAAATAGACCATGATCTGCCTGTTCTCGATCATCCCTTTTTCGACGAGGCAGCAAACCACGCGTTCGCATCGTCTGCAAACTGCCCGTGCCAGATCGAGCGCAGCGGCCGCTGGCGGTGGGCCAGGGATCGCCCATCCGCGGAGCTTGCCGAGTTTGGACTCGATTTCCTCCGCCAGACTGTCCAGCCACGCAACGTTGTCGGCGGTGATTCGTGAATAACCGTCCGCACGATACCGATCAAGGTCTGCGATGTCAGTTGCCAGTTCGCCCATGAGCGCGACAAGGTCTTTCTGAATCCTGACAAGACGGTCTGTTTTCGGCGAGTTTGGGTCGAGGGCACGCGCAAGCCCGATCGCAGCATTCAATTCGTCAACGGTGCCGACGGCTTCGATCCGGGTGTGGTTCTTCGGCACACGCCGTGAGTACATGATCGCAGTTGTGCCGTCGTCGCCTGTCTTGGTTACAATGCTCATTGTTTCCGGTGGTTTGAAGATAGATTACTGACGTCTCGTGTGCAATCCGCAGAAGGCCCTTGCTCGAACAGTTTGACAACCGGTCCATGGTCGCCTATTTGATTGCACAAGGTGATTGTGGCTTGGCAAACAACTCGGCTGATTGTCGGAAGATTGAATCGGATGTGCTCTGACCTTGTATGAGCAGCGTGATTGCAATTCTGGCTTTGGCATGTCTTGTCATAGTGGTTTTTGCGCCGAGATTTGGACTGATCGCAAGGTATCGCCAGGTGCGCGAACAAATGCGGCGCATCCGGCAGGAGGACGCTCTCAAGTTCATGCTCAAATCCGAAGCCAATGGGTTAACTCCCACCATCGACAGTGTTGCCGGAGCGCTGAATGTCAGCTCATCAAGCGCAGCGCAGGTCCTGGCCGAGATGGAAGACAAAGGGCTCATAACCCATGAAAGCGGCCAACTGAGCCTGTGCAATTCCGGGCGCGAAGTTGCGCTGCACGTGGTTCGCGCACACCGATTGTGGGAAAGTTACCTCGCGGACCAAACAGGCGTGCCGGAAAACCAATGGCACGCCGAAGCCGAAAAACATGAGCATTTGCTTTCCAAAGAAGAAGCAGACGCGCTCTCAGCCCGACTTGGGCACCCAATTGTCGATCCGCACGGGGATTTCATTCCTGAGCCGGGGGGTAAACTCGAAGCCGAGCCAGGCCAGCCATTGAACACAGCGGCGCTGAACGTCCCGATGAGAATATCACATATCGAGGACGAACCCGGCACAGTTTACGCCCAACTTGTCGCCCAAGGCCTCCACGCAGGCATGAATGTCACGGTTTCGGAGAAATCACCCGAGCGAATACGATTCAGGGCCGATGGGAAAGAACAAGTCCTCGCCCCTTTGTTCGCCAACAGCATCACCGTGCGGCCCCTGTCACAGAGCGAGAGAGCCGAAGCGGGTGACTACAAGTCACTCACTGAGCTCGGACTTGGACAAGTTGCGCGAATTGCCGGGCTTTCCCCGGCGTGTCACGGGGCCGAACGGCGTCGCCTGCTCGACCTTGGATTCGTGCCGGGTACAACTGTTTCGGTTGAACTTGTCGGGCCCGGAGGTAATCCGATTGCATACCGTGTTCGGGGCGCGGTTGTGGCGCTGCGTCGCGAACAGGCCCGATTGATCAAGATCGACGCTATCAAGGAGGCCGCAGCGTGAAGGGAAACACGGTGCAAACCGAGCGTGCCAGTGCCTGTGCGACCTGCGTAACGCACCGGGCTTCGAGCCTCAAGAGGCTCGGCCTGAACGTCGATCAGTGGGATTACGTCGTCGCTCTTGCAGGCAATCCTAACGTTGGCAAAAGCACCGTTTTCAACATGCTCACCGGCCTCCGACAGCACACCGGCAACTGGCCGGGAAAAACCGTCACACGCTCCGAAGGCGGTTTTTTGTATGACGGGAAACGGTACAGGCTTGTTGATTTGCCCGGGACGTATTCGCTCCTTTCTGCAAGCCCGGACGAACAGGTTGCCCGCGATTTCATTTTGTTCGGGCGCCCGGATGTGACGGTGATTGTCGTCGATGCAACCCGTCTTGAACGGAATCTCAATCTGACACTTCAAATCCTCGAAATCACAGATCGCGCCGTAGTGTGTCTGAATCTTGTGGACGAAGCAAAACGCCACGGCATTGTTGTCGATGAGCGTCAGTTGGCACGCGAGCTCGGCGTGCCGGTGGTGCCCGCTTCAGCGAGGTTTGGGCGCGGCATTGACCAGCTGTTGCGGACGATCGCCGGCGTGGCTTCTGGTGCGATCGCATGCAAGCCGGTGCGTCTGCTGAGCGAACCACCAGCGCTTCAGCGCCCACTGAACGATCTGGTTCGTGACCTGCAAGACGTTTTGCCGGCATTGCCAAACCCGCGATGGGTCGCCTTGCGTTTGCTGGCCGGTGACGACAGCATCGCGCACGCGCTCATCCAAGGTGAACTTGGCGGCGGCGGCGGTTCAGCAGAAACCGCGGCCGGGGCAGCAAATCCATCCAACACCAGCCCGAATGTAGATCGTGCAGAAGCCAATCCCGACGGCCGTCTTGGCGAGATCGTGCGCAACAGCAGAAGTCTGCGCACCGAAATCACAGGGGATATTCACGAGCATGTTGTGGCCGCCATTTACGCCAAGGCAGCGGAAATCGTTCGGCGTGTCATCGGCAGCACCAACAGGCCGACCCGCCTCACGCTCGATCAGCGCATTGACCGCATTGTAACAAGCCGATTGTGGGGGTTCCCGATAATGGTTGCCCTTTTCACACTTGTCTTTTGGATAACAATATCCGGGGCCAACATCCCTTCGGGCTGGATCAACTCCCTGCTCGTGGGCAAGGTTTATCCATGGCTGCGAGAGGCGGTGGTCGCAATCGGTTTCCCAGCATGGGTTCGAGGAGTTGTTGTTGATGGAATGTATCTGGCAACAGCATGGGTGGTGAGCGTCATGCTGCCCCCAATGGCAATCTTCTTTCCTTTGTTCACGTTGTTGGAAGATTTCGGTTATCTGCCGCGGGTCGCGTTCAACCTCGACACCTTGTTTCGCCGAGCCGGCGCGCACGGCAAACAGGCAATGAGCATGATGATGGGCTTTGGCTGCAACGCAGCCGGGGTTGTCGCGACGCGCATCATTGACAGTCCGCGCGAACGGCTAATCGCAATCCTCACCAACAATTTCGCTTTGTGCAATGGGCGCTGGCCGGCGCAATTCCTGATGGCAAGCATTTTCCTCGGCAGCCTCGTATCAGCGCCGCTTGCCGGATTCGTGTCAGCGGCGGCTGTAACAGGAGTCGCCATGTTGGGGGTTGTGATGACTTTTACGGTGTCGTGGGCGCTTTCAAAGTCGTTGTTGGGCGGCCAGGTCTCAACGTTCAGCCTCGAGCTTCCACCGTATCGGCCGCCCCGGATACTTCAAACGCTTTACACGTCCTTGATAGATCGAACCTTGTTCGTTCTTTGGCGAGCCGTGGTTTTCGCCTTGCCAGCGGGCGCGGTTATCTGGCTCGTGGCAAATGTGACGGTCTCGGGTCAAAGTCTGGCTGCGCACTTTGTCAACACTCTGAACCCGCTGGGTTTGTTGATGGGGTTGAACGGTGTGATTTTGCTTGCGTATGTGATTGCCATTCCTGCCAACGAGATTGTTATTCCGACCATTCTCATGCTGACAGTTCTGCTGACTGGCAGCCATGAAATTGGGCGCGGGGCCGGCGTGTTGTTCGAGGTCGAAGATCAAGCTACTGTCAGGGCACTTCTCATGCAGGCGGGTTGGACAACACTCACGGGATTGAACCTGATGCTTTTCAGCCTGCTGCACAATCCCTGCAGCACAACAATCTATACGATTTACAAGGAAACCGGGAGTGCGCGGTGGGCTGCGTATTCGGCCATCATTCCACTGGCGATCGGTTTTGCTGTGACTCTGATGACTGCAGCGCTGTGGCGTTGGTTAAGTTGATTTTTGTCAACTTTTTGTTGCAAAGCTGTTGACACTCGGACGTCATATCTGCGCATGATTGGTTCGGCTTGCCGTTGCCAGCAAATTGAGATTGTTTGACGAGCAGCAAAGTGTTGTCAGCCCATGGCCGCGCCAATTTCAAAGTCTTTGCGCAATGTCACCGTGAGCGCTTCTCTGGCTGTTGCGGTGCTGGCTGGCACCGGGCTTGGCATTGGAAGTTACACCTTCTTTTACGCAAACGGCTGGTCTTATTTCACCAACGATCCCGCGGCCTGCGCCAATTGTCACGTCATGCAGACCCATTACGATGCGTGGGTCAAATCGAGTCACAGAGCAGTGGCAACATGCAACGACTGCCACACCCCGCCAAATCTGATTGGTAAATACTATACGAAGGCCGACCACGGTTTCTGGCATTCATACGCATTCACCACCGGCGACTTCCATGAACCCATTTTCATGAAAGCCAGAAGCCGTGCCATCGTCCAGGCGTCCTGCAGGCGTTGCCACGGTCAAATCGTAGAAGCCATAGAATCGCCTGATCCACATCGCGGCCAAATGGATTGCCTGCTTTGTCATGGGACAGTCGGCCACCCAATGTGAACACAGCACGGCACAACTGAAATCGGATAATCTCGTCGAGCCAGAAAATCTCACTGGAACGACGTACTGGGTGTGCCTAAGCTGCCAGGCGGTGAGATTTCCGGGTTAAGGTTGTCGTACAAAGATTTGGTAAACATGAACAAGAACGTAGAAGAGGACAGTGGCCTTGCGAGTCGGCGATTTTTTGTGCTGCTCGTGCTCGTTTTTGCCCTCGTGACAGCGGGCACAACCGCTCTCCTGGTGAACATCTTCCAAAGAAAACAGGAGGCCCGAAATCCGTTTTATCGCGTCGTTGAACTCACGGACGAAACCGAGGACCCGGCGATTTGGGGCAAAAACTTCCCGCTCCAATACGACAGCTACAAACGAACCGTCGATCAGGTGCGCACCCGGTTTGGGGGGAGCGAAGCCCGTCCACGCACACCAACAAGCGCCGATCCGCGCTCGATCGTCTCGCAATCAAAGATCGAGGAAGACCCACGCTTGAAAGTCATGTGGGCTGGTTACGCGTTCGCCCGTGACACACGTGAGGAGCGCGGACACGCCTACATGCTCGAGGACCAGACTTTCACTGAGCGCCAGCTTGTAGTTCAACAACCGGGCGCTTGTTTGCATTGCCACGCAAGCGTGTACGTCCCATACAAAAAGCAAGGAAACGGCGATCTAATGGCCGGATTCGCCAAGGTGAACCAAATGCCATTTGCCGAAGCCC
Source organism: Verrucomicrobiota bacterium (assembly GCA_012517065.1). Taxonomy (GTDB): domain Bacteria; phylum Verrucomicrobiota; class Verrucomicrobiia; order Limisphaerales; family J093; genus JAAYVR01. The sequence continues at coordinate 6,542 of JAAYVR010000232.1, forward strand.
GCAAGCTGGTCACACACCCAGTCTCCTGCATTGACTGTCACGACCCGGCTACAATGGCACTGCGCATTACTCGCCCGGGGTTCCTCGAGGGCATTCGCGCCCTCAAGGCAACTGAAGGCGTGGCAAACTACGACCCAAATACAATGGCTACACGCCAGGAAATGCGAAGTTACGTGTGCGCTCAGTGCCACGTCGAGTATTACTTCAAAGGCCAGGAAAAACGCCTCGTTTACCCGTGGGCCAAAGGACTCAAGGTTGACAATATCATCGCGTATTACGATGAAATCGGCTTCAAGGATTGGACACATGCAGAAACCGGTGCGCCAACGCTCAAAGCCCAGCACCCAGAGTTCGAGATGTGGAACCAAGGGATACACGCGCGATCGAGCGTCGCCTGCGCCGATTGCCACATGCCATACAAACGCGAAGGCGCAACCAAAATCAGCGATCATCATGTCCGAAGCCCCTTGCTCAACATCAATCACGCCTGCCAGACCTGCCACAGATGGCCCGAAGCCGAATTGAAAGCCCGAGCAGAGGCCATCCAAGAAAGGACCTATCACCTGCGCAACCTCGCCATGGACGCGTTAATCGACCTGATCAAGGACATCAAAGCAGCCAAAGACGCAGGTGAAACCGACGACAAGCTGGCGCCGATCCGCGATTTTCAACGCAAAGCTCAGTTCTACCTCGATTTCGTCGAGGCAGAGAACTCGATGGGATTCCACGCGCCGCAGGAATCGGCGAGGATTCTTGCCGAATCCATCGATTTTTCTCGAAAAGGCCAGTTGCTCGCCCGGTCACTGTCACCAGCAAAAAGGCCATAACAAAGCCCTGCGCTATCCGGCCCGAATGACTATCGCCAGATAAAGGCGTTCGCTTCAGGCTTGGCACTGCACCGCGCCGCCCTGCGACAATCTGTGGTCTGACGGGCCGTTGTTTTCGGGATTTCGCCCGGAGCTGCTACCGCAGCGGTGACAGACTAATCTGATGCCGCGACAAAGCCCCCCACTTCACCGCGGCGCCTCGCCAACACACCCGCCCCGTTTGACTCCCGGAGTGTGTTGTGCAATTTTACCCCCAAATAGAGGGACAGACACGTTATTTGGGTGCCCGGGGTTCTGACCCGGACCCGCCCAACCAGTCGGCCAATGGGAGGCACGGCTGCGTGCCTGTCGCTCTGTTGCAAGGAGAACAACAATACAAATCAAGGAGGGTGTAATGAGACTGCCCAGAATCAAACTTCAGGGTAAAACCGTCGTCTATCACTGCATGTCCAGAATCGTCGGCAAGGAGCATCTGCTGGATCAACTGTGCAAATACAAGCTCGAGGGGTTGATCAAGCGGCTGTGCCGGTTCTGCGGTATCGAGCTGGTGAGCCACTGTGTGATGAGCAATCATTTTCACATACTGGTCCGGGTAC
>JAAYVR010000233.1 GCA_012517065.1 Verrucomicrobiota bacterium
CTCGTGCTGATCGGGCTGAACAACAAACAGGCGGTTTCCTTTGTTCTTCCCCCTTTGTTTACCAGGCCGATTCATCAGCCTGCGGCGATAATGTATTTCGCGTTTTTCGCAGTCGGAATACTGACGGGTGCCGTGCTTACCGTCGGAGTTGGGAAAAAGGGCGGCGGCGGGGGAAAAACATCCGGCGGGAAATAATTTTCCAAGCCCCAGGTTATTGCCGTTCAACGAGCCGTTTGTAGTCGAGAATGCCGTCTGCGATCGCTTGGGCAAGATCTCGGCGACGTTCAAGACCGACAAGCCGGCGCCTTTCATCCGGGGCACTCATGAATCCGCCTTCGATGAGGATTGCGGGCATGGCCGCCTCCCGTAACACAAGAAATCTGGCGCGTCGGATGCCGCGGTCTTCGACGTCAAGGCTGGTGACCATTGCCTTTTGGATGAGGTAGGCGAGGAGAACGTTTCGCGAATCGTTGTTGTTCCCAGGAACGGCTTTCGTCGTGGCATTGTCATCGGGTCGCGTATTCGTCGATTTGGCCCCCGCCGGTGTCAGACAATAACATTCGACTCCTTTTGCATCGCCACCTCCGTTCCCCGCCGAGTTGTAATGCAGACTCACAAAAATGTCAGCCCGGCGACGCTTCGCCAGCGCGACCCGCTCGTCAAGTTCCACAAACACGTCCGAAGACCTTGTGAGCAAGACTTTCAAGCCTGCTGATTCAAGCAGCGATTGAAGTCTGCGCGCCAACAATAATGTGTGCGTCTTTTCCTGATACCCTGCGGTTTCGAAGCCCTTGTCTTTCCCACCATGCCCAGGGTCGAGAGCTACAAGCGTAACTTTGCGTTGGGGGTTGTTGCGGGCAGGGGTCAACAATGGTCGGATCAGCTTCTGGATGTCCAAAAGTGCAATCGACGCGTTGGTCCCTCGAGCAACAACCGGGAACGACAACCATGCTTTAACGCCGTTGATTTCTGTCTGTCGGGAATTGACGGTGAAAGCCAGCTGCCATGACCGGTTGGTCAGCATGAAATCCCGGCCGTTTGAGTTCCAAACTACCCGAAATGAATTCGTGCGGCCCCAGCCCGCAAGGTCCACGTACTGTGGCGAAGACTCATGCGCCTGTGTTTTCCTCTGTGCGGCAACCACACTCACGGCAACCAGGATTGTGATCAAAAACAGCTTCAAGACCCGGGTCATGGCGACGGGAACAGGCTGCCCAAGACCCGAGGCAGTCTTCAAGCAAAACCGCTTAGCCCGCATGTTTTGCAGCCCGGCGCAGCCGAAACCAAAGTTGTCTGACGGGTACTGCCCCGCTCCTGCGCCCCCTGACCAGGGCTCTCGGCTACGTCTTCCCGCTGCAATTTGGTCCATGCACCAAAACCCCGCTCCTGCGCCCCCTGACCAGGGCTCTCGGCTACGCCGGGCTGCCAAATATCTGCTACGACTCCGTCGCCGGGAAAAGTGCGCTGATTAAGCGCCCACTGGAAGCAGCGCTGCCAGCTTAACTCCCAACTGCGTGAAACTGTTCCGCCTAAAGGCGGAACTCTAGCGGCCGTGGGCGCGGCACCGTCCGATGCGCAGAGCAACCCGTCGCTGCCAAACTTCCGCGTTTACGCTGAAAACTGAAAGCTTTCCGCTCCTGACTTTGGTACCCCAGCGCTGCCGCAGATGCAATGGGCGTTGGCAGGCGCGAAGCGTTTGGAGTGCGGCAGCTTGCTGCCGCTTTGTTCTTGTGCGCAAGGATCGTGTCTGTAACCAGATCGGCATGACGCCGAAAACAATGTGTCTGTCCCCATACGGCCTCATTCGATCGCGCCGGTGATCCCGATGGTTTCTCACGCGCTGCCGCGGATGCAGTGGACGATGGTGGGCGCGAAGCGCTTGGAGTGCGGCAGCTTGCTGCCGCTTTGTTTCTATGCGCAAACAACGTGTCTGTCCCCATATCGGCATGACGCCGAAAACAATGTGCCTGTCCCCATATCGGCATCCAAGGAGTTCCTCACAGCCCGGGCGCGCGGGCATTCTTGCCCGCCAAGAGCTTTGAAGTTTCGGGGGCCGGATTTTCCTTGACCGGAACGGGTCCTTCGATCGGTTGTCGGGTTAATGCGGCCGAGGACGGCCCCGGTTCTGGCGCGCGTGGCTGTCGAATTCAGCGAAGCAGCCTCTTGAAACGACCCCTTGACGGCGAGGTTGTTTGGATCACTTGACCTCGCGCACAGCGTTGAAAGTACCGAACGGATTCGGAACGCGCAGAGTGCACTCGGGATCGTCACACCATTCGCCGTCCACGATAAACTTGTAGTGATACGTGCCGGGCGCCAGTTCAACTTCCGCATGCCAAAATCCATCCGGCCGTTTCTGCATGCTGATCGGATTCTTCTGCCAGTGAGTAAAGTCGCCGACCAACATGACGCTGGTTGCCGAGGGCGCGTTGTAAGTAAAAGCCTGTTTGTTCTTGGCAGTTGCCTTTTTCGATGTCGCTTTCTTTGCCATGGTACTAACCGATACTACGGTTCAGTGCCCCGGTCAAGTTCTGCCGATCAGGCAAACACCGAGCCTGTCACCATATCGGCATGCGAAAGGTTCCCCCACAGACTTCGGCAGCTGCGGATTGGAACAAGGGAAAATCCGTGGGCCGTACCGCAACCAGGGGCCGACGCCCAGACAACGAGCCTGTCACTCTATTTGCATCCTCGCACAAATATCGTGCCTGGCACTCTATTCTCAGTTCAAAGAAAGTGCCCACACTTTCGAGGTCGGAGTCGTCAAAAGAGGACTTCAATCAAATACTCGATGCTCAGAGGGAAGCTGTCCGAACCATTCTCACCCGGCGTTTGGCAGCAGGGAGGCAACCGCTGCTGCCGCTCGGGTGGCAGCGCCCGGTGGGCCAAGCTTCGACACGACTGCCGCAAGTTTCGCCCGAATCGACCTGCGGAGGTCCGAGTTTTCAAGGAAATCGGCAGTTGCACGCGCCAGATTGGCCGGTGTGGCGAGGTCCTGAATGAACTCCGGAAACAGCTCATCGTCAGCCAAAATGTTCGGCATCGCCAGATATCGCACCGAAACCAATCGCCGTCCCACAAAGTAATTGATGGCGGAGGTCTTGTACATTGCCACCGTGGGCACGCCGTAGAGCGCGCATTCGAGCGTTACGGTGCCGGTGCAGGCAATTGCCACGGTCGCGTCGGCCAGAGCGCCGCCCAAATCGTTCACTCGAACCCGGACTTCAGGCAGCAGTTGCCTGCACATTGGATCGGCAATCTGCCGAAGCCGCTCATCCGCCAACACCAAAGTGAACGCGCGTTTCCGATTCACACCGACATCCGCTGTTGTCTGTTGGTGCCTGCCCGTCACGAGCAGTTTGGCCGCCTCGAGCATGACCGGCAGGTGCCGGTTGATCTCCGCAACACGACTCCCAGGCAGCAGAACAACGTTTTGGACCTGGCCGGCTTGGCTGTCATTTTCTGCTTTCGGTGCGGTTTTCACCGAAGCGGACTTGTGGCGGTCAACCACAGGGTGCCCAACAAACTCGACTCTGAGCGATGGCGCACGTTTGGCGTACCACTCTTTTTCAAACGGAAACAGGCACATTAGCAAATCGAGATTCTTCGCCATTGTCCTTGCGCGTCCGGGGCGTGACGCCCAAACCTGCGGGGAGACGAACTGGACAAACTTTGGTTTCCAGTTGAAGAAGAATCGCGGCGCTTTCCGCAGCCTTGCGCGAAGCGCGCGCACAAACCTGAGGTTGAACCCGGAAAAATCGACGCCGATGATCACATCCGGCTGTCTTTCAAATGCCAGCCTGATCAACTCGCGCATGTGCCGTCGGAATGTCAAATAGTGCCAAACCGCGCCGCTGAGTCCGACCATTGCGTGTCGGCACAAATCCAGGACCACATCTGCGCCTGCGTTTTCCATGTGTAGTCCGCCCGCGCCAAAAAAGCGCGGTGCAAACGCGAACGACTGTACTGTTGGATCAGCGCGAAGAGCTTGGATCAGCTCCCCTGCCAGCATGTCTCCACTTGGTTCACCTGCTATGAGCATGAACTTGGGCGCGTGGTGAAGAGTACTCATCTCCGGTCCTTTCACGCTGCGGGCGAATTCGATTGAATCTGCCTTGTGATTTCCAGCGCCACGTCCAGTGCCTGTGCTCCGGCTTCCCCGGAGACCACTGGCGTGCGTTTGTCCCGAACGCAGCTCAAGAAACTTTCAAGCTCGAGCTTTAGCGGTTCATCCTTGGTGATTGGAACCGGTTCTCTGACAATGCGCTTTCCGCCAAACCTTGTCACAAGGGAAACTTCCCTGCCGCCGAACAGTTTCTGGGCAATAGACGACTCCTTTTCATCGTCGCGCGCCAATCGATACAGATACCCTTCTTGCGCCCTGTAATCCAAGGAGACATAGCATGGCTCCGGGCCGCCGCTGAACACGCGTATTTTGCGAAGGCGTTCGGGGCTGACGCGGCTGGCCGTCAGGTTTGCCACACAACCGTTGGCGAAGCGAAGACGGGCGTTTGCGATGTCCTCGTTCCGGCTCAGGACCGGGACGCCCACGGCGTCAATCGACACTACTGGCGATTTCACAAATGCGAGCACCACGTCAAGGTCGTGTATCATCAGGTCCAACACAACCCCCACGTCCGTGCTCCTCGCAGGATACGGAGACAACCGGTGGGCCTCGATGAATCGCGGAGAAACAATCGTGCGCTGCAAGTACTTGAACACCGGATTGAACCTTTCCACGTGACCAACCTGGAGAACGGAATTGTTCGTGCGCGCCAACTCGACCAGCTCAGCGGCCTGCGCCTGTTGATCAGTCATCGGTTTTTCTACGAGCACATGTTTGCCTTGGGACAGGAGCGCTTTGGCGATCTGGAAATGAGTTGATGTGGGTGTAACCACGCTGAACGCATCGCAGGCGCGAATTGCGGCATCGATTGAATCGAAAGCTGTTGTACCACAACGCTGTGCGACGTTTCTCGCCGTTTCGCCGTCGAGGTCATAAACTCCTCCGAGCACAACATCTCCTGTGCGACTCAACTCGGCATACAATCTGGCATGTTCCTTGCCGAGCGCGCCGACTCCTATCACACCCACTCGAGTTACCGCTGACATGGGCCGATTTTAGCGACAAATGGTGGTTCTGTCGAAAGTGTAAAACTGCGTTTTTTTTGCTTGTGCAATTGGAGTTTTGTATTCTAATGATGCCCCCAAGCGTAACGCCTGTAGTGAATCCGATTCACCACTAACAGAGCATAAACAAATATGAAGAAAACAAAAAACACCGCAACCCAAGTTGTCCTACCCGTTGCCTGCACGGTGGCCATTGGCATACCAGGGGCAGCGGTAATGCCGGCGGCGGCCCAGGAGACAGCTCCTGCCGAGCCGGAGCGCATGGAGAAAATCATCGTCACCGGTTCGAACATCGAAAGCGCAGATGCAGCCGGCACTTTGACGGTAAGTGTCATGGACATCGCCGAACCGGCCAACGTCGGACGCCCAGCCCTCGCTGACACACTCCGAGTGCGCGCCCCCCAATATGCAGGCGGCACGGGTGCGATCAACCCGGGCTTTGGGAATGGTGGCGACGGCAGCTCACAACTGTCCCTGCGTGGTCTGCCTGCCAACGCAACCCTGCTGCTCGTCAACGGAAGACGAACCAGCACAAGCGACCTTAACCTGATCCCAGAAGCAGCAATCGAGAAAATCGAGATTCTGCAGGACGGTGCTTCTGCCATTTACGGATCGGATGCCGTTGCAGGCGTCGCCAATATCATCCTCAAAGAGGAATACACAGGTGCCAAGATTGGCGCCTATTATGCGAATACCACCGACACAGACGTCAGCGATTGGAAGACGAGCGTGTTGGTCGGCGAAACCACCGAAAAATCCAAATTCGTGATGGCCGCCGAATACGGCAAGTCCAACGATCAACTCAGCGTTGACCGCGAGCGATCCAAACCGCTGCCGTTCCAGACTTCACAGACGTCCAACCCGGGTTTGTTCCTCAACAACGCTTCACTGCCTGCCGACGAGATCGCCCTGCGTTGGAGCTTGGTGCCAACCAACACAAGGGGTCTCACCAACATCACGCAGATACCCGAGGGGTTCAATCCAATCGCCACTGTCAAGGTGCCAGAGGGCGCCAGCCGCACTGCAGTGCGAAATGCAGCCGAGGCCGAGCTGAACGCCGCGCTCCCTCCTGACTCGCCCGTGCGTTACGGTGGCAACCCGTCGGTGATGCCGGGAATGGACCCTGGTTTCCCGTATCCGTACTATACAACTGCGTATCGCCCGCACGAGAGATACTCGGTTTACATGTCCGGTTCTCACCAGTTGTACGGCGAGAACCTCGAGGCTTTCATGCTGGGCTACTATGCGGCGAACAGCTCCAGTTTCCAACTGGCGCCGTCTCCATTGTCCGGAGTTGAAATGCCAGCTTCAAATTACTGGTACCAACTCCTCTTCCCCGAAGCCGCTGCGACCGGCACGCCGCTTCGGGTTTCCTACCGGCCAGTCGAGCTTGGCCCGCGCATTTTCTACAACGACTTCGAAAACACTCACCTCGTCGCCGGGCTCAGAGGCAGAATCGCCGAAAGCTCATGGAAGTGGGAAACCGCTTTCACGTGGGACCGGACAGAAATCGATGAAACCCAGACAGGCGGCGTTCTCAGAGACGTGTATGTGGACCTCTTGAGTCTCAGCACGCCCGACGCATGGAACCCGTTCGGTTACACGCCAATCGGCGGTTCAAGCGTAGTCAATCCACGGAGCCTCGTGGACCAAATCTACGGCGAGGCAACGATCAAGACTGTCGCAGAACTGCTCAGTTGGGATGCCAAGATCAACGGCGAAATCTACAAGCTGCCGGGCGGCGCACTGGCTGGTGCCGTTGGAACAGAGTACCGTCGCGAGACTCTGGACTTCGCACCAGACTACGCCATCCAGCACGGTTCGGTCTTCCCATTCAACGTCCAGCAGCCGCTCTACGCCGCACGGGACAGCATGGCTGTTTTCGGCGAAGTCCTCGTTCCGATATTTGGCGAAGACCTGACCCTGCCCGCGTTCAAGTCTTTCTCGGTGTCAGCAGCGCTCAGGTACGAGGATTACAGTGACGTTGGTGACACCGGCGTCAAACCGCGCGTGAGCTTCAAGTGGCAGCCAATCGACCACCAGTTCACAATTCGCGGATCGTACGCCGAAGGCTTCATCGCGCCGGGATTCTTCGACCTGTACCAACTGCCAGGCGAGGACTACATCGAGGTGTTAAACCCGTACACAAAGTTGCGTGAGCAGCCCGAGAACGCAGTCCTCACAATCGGCAACCCAGAGTTGAAACCGATCGACGCCGAAAACTGGACCATTGGTGGCGTATTCGAACCTGACTTCCTGAAAGGGTTCAAGATCGCACTCGATTACTATCGTATCAAGCAGACTGGCATTCCGTTCGCCAGCGCACAATACATAGTCAACCAGTGGTACAACTACAACCCCAACGATCCTCGGGACCCGACCAACCCGTTCGGACCAAACGCCGGGCGCAGTGCGGCCAATCCGCTCGGGGCGCAGGTTGAACTGTCACCCACTGACGAGATCAGCCAGATCCGGAACGTCGGCCCGATCAACACCGGCGAACGCCTCACTGACGGTATCGATATCACTGTCTCACAAAGGATCGAGACAAGTATCGGCGCGTTCACGCTCACCGGCATCGCCACGCGCATCCTGACGTTCGAGCAGGAGAACTTCCCGGGCGCAGGCACAATCGATTACCTCGGCAAGTACTGGGGTCCGGGCGCTGCACTCGAAGACGTCAGCTTCCCAGAATGGCGTGCCAATATCGCCCTGACATGGGAATACGAACGTTGGACCGCTGCCATCGGCTGGAACTATGTTGATGGTTATACCGAAGACGTCACGCAGCAGAACTTCGAAGCCGAAGATTCTGAGCCGCGTGATGTGAGGTCTTACATGACCTTTGACGTCCGCCTCGGATACAAGATTCCGTGGATCGAAGGCCGGTTGATGGCCGGTGTTAACAACGTGTTCGATGAACAACCGCCGCTGGTCGAGAGCAGCTTCGAAAACGCCTATGACAGGCGCCTCGCTGACATCCGCGGGCGGATGTACTTCGTCGAGTTCACCAAAGAATTCTAAACCAACTGCTTAAGTCCACGGGCCGGCTCAGAAATGGGCCGGCCCTTTTCATTTGACAAAAAACCGCCTTGCGTCAGTCGCAGAATTGATGCATGGTTGGTTACCATGAAAGCCAGATTAAGCAAAATGGAGTCGCGCTCGATGTTTCGGTTCCTCGTTTGTGCCATCTGTGTTTTTCTCGCCGGGGCAGTGGCTGTGGCTGGCCAGGCTAAGAAGACCTCCGATACCAAGAAGAACCAGCCCAAGGCATCCGCGGTTCACAAGTCCAAGAAAACAGCCAAGACCACAAAGTCCGTCAAGGTCACCGGCTCAAATATCAGCTATCAGGTGAAAGAAGGGGCCGATATGGCGGATGCGCCGCTTAACCTGACAGTGATCGACGTGAGCAAGGCCGAGAACCGCGGTTACAGTCGCGTGATGGATATCCTCCGCCGTGATCCGAGGGTTTATCCGTCATACCGCGGCTATTAACTCAGCGCGGCGCAGCCGCAACCAAAGGCCCGGCCAGCACGGACTCAGCCATGCCTTCACTCCGGCGAAATCTCCGGGTTGTGCGGGGCGAATTCGTGGCCCTCGGCGAGCAACAAGTTGAGGTGGGTGAACGAATCTCTGCAAGACAAGAGCCCTCCACGACCGCAGAGTTCGTGATCCTTATGCAAGTTTTTTGACATAGTAGTACGGAAATCTCGTCGGCCGACTGACCAGACACACGGGTTTGTTTCTCGCGTACTTGGGTCTTTCGTGGTTGATTTTGCCCTATCCATTTGCGGTTGTGACCGCAGCAGGTGACAAAAGGTGGAAGGAGGTTAACCACGGAGAAAACAGAGAAGTTTGGCCCGATGGGATGACTTGCATCGGCTGCGCAAATACTCGAAAGTGGCGGTGTTATAGTGCACCTGATGAAAACCAATGCTTTTTCTGCCGTTCTGCTGTCATTGGCGATTATCGCATCGCCGGTTTTTGCCGGCGATCAACCGTCTCCAGTCCAATTGCCAAAAAGCCCCCCGCCCCCGGGCGTCGAGCTTGCCCAGACAATTTCAATGGTCACCGGCGTGGCGATCTCACCGTTGCTTGGTGTAAGCGCGGTCGGGGCGTGGAAGTATTTCAAGACGCCAGCGGCCCGGCGTGCGGGCTTGCCGTGGTTTGCTCAGCCGTGGTTTTTTGTGCCAGCCTTGATCCTTGTGATGGCTGTTTTTTCGAAGGACTCTCTCGGGCCTGTGATACCTACGGCGCTAAAGAAGCCGTTTGATTTGGCTGAGTTGATCGAGAACAAACTCAGCGCCCTGGTTGCGGCGGGCGCGTTTCTGCCATTCATCGTTTCAGTATTCCCCAACGCCGCGGTTACGGATTCAACCGCTGGCGGGGCGCTTGTCTGGGCGGCGATAGACACGGCTCAACTGGGCAATTTGTTGCTTACACCGTTCGCAGTCGCCGCGTTCGCAATTGTCTGGCTCGCTTCACACGCAATCAACATTCTCATCTTGATCAGTCCGTTTGGGACCGTGGACGCCGCGCTCAAGGGATTCCGGTTGTTCATGCTTTCGACCGTCGCAGTGACCTCGTTTGCAAACCCGTATGTGGGCGCAGCGTGGGCGCTGGTCATAATCTTGATCTGTTATCTGCTTGCGGGCTGGTCTTTTCGGATGCTGGTCTTCGGCACGGTGTTTTCGTGGGACCTCCTCACCGCCGGGCGCAAGCGGTTTGTGCCGGGCGTATCCGGCCTGAGCGCATTCACAAGCCGGAGGATACAGAAGGTTCCAGTTCGTACTTACGGGCAGCTCGAGCTGGATGAGCAGGGCCGGCTGGTTTTCACTTACCGGCCATGGCTGGTGCTTCGCGCCAAAACTGTTGTGTTGCCGACATCCGGTCTTGCCGTGGGGCGTGGGTTCCTCAACCCGTGCCTACTCGCTGTTCATCATGATTCCGCGCGCGCTTTGTTCGCATTCCCGCCCCGTTGCCGAACCCACGAGGAATCGCTGGCGCAGATTTGTGGCTGTTCCGAAGTGCGCGACGTTGGGCTGCGCGGTCTTTGGAGGTGGTTGCGGGAACTGTTCGGATTCCGTGGCAGTTCTCAACCTGAGGCCAACATTTTGGCCTCGGTTTGAGAATTGCACGGGCTTGGCTTCTGCGCTCGCGTCGCCTATTATCTGCGCGCCGCTCCGGTCATAGGGGCCGGGGCAGCTAATGTTCGTTTGGGAATAGGGAATAGGGACACAAATTTGGGTAGCAGTATGGGTGGTTTGAATTTGGGTAAGGGAGGGTTTGCACAACACTGTTTCTGTCAAATAATCCCCAATTACATCCTTCGCGAGCTGGCAGCCCGCGGTCATAGCAAGCTCCGTGAACATGCTCTGCGCACGATCGAACAAAGCGAGCGCCTGCGCGGTCAGCGCGACATGTTGGCGTTCTTGGGCGCAATATCGGTCGCCACGCCACCCGGCGCAAAGCGCCGGACGATATACGACTGCCAGCACGAGACCAAATTGCCCGGCAAACTTGTCCGGGGCGAAGCCGACCCTGCAACAAATGACCGCGCAGCCGACGAAGCATACGACTATTCAGGCGCAACGTATGATTTCTTCAAATCGGTGTACGGTCGAAACTCGATCGATGACCGCGGCATGCGACTGGATTCATCGGTTCATTATGGGGTCGGTTACGACAACGCGTTCTGGAATGGAATGCAGATGGTTTACGGTGACGGCGACGGCGAGATATTCCAAAGTTTCACGAGTGCCATCGAGGTGGTCGGCCACGAGCTGACCCATGGCATCATCCAGTGCGAGTCGGGTTTGATCTACTACGGCCAGGCCGGTGCACTCAATGAGTCGTTTGCCGACGTGTTCGGCGTGCTTGTTAAACAATGGCGACTGAAGCAAACAGCCGCCGAGGCCGATTGGCTCATAGGCGCCGACCTGTTCACTAGCAACGTAAAAGCTACTGCGCTTCGCTCGATGAAAGCCCCGGGCACGGCTTACGACGACCCCAATCTTGGCAAGGACCCACAGCCGGCTCACATGAATGACTATTACAAGGGAAAGGCTGACAACGGCGGCGTGCACATCAATTCCGGGATTCCCAATCGCGCTTTTTACATCGCCGCAACCCAGATCGGCGGTTCCGCGTGGGACCCAGCAGGCCGCATTTGGTATGATGCCCTGTGCAACCGGCTGCGTCCAACGTCCGACTTCAAATCGGCCGCAAAAGCCACGATAGATTCTGCAGCCGCTCTTTGTGGCCCCGGTAGCAAAGAACAACAAGCTGTCCGGTCCGCATGGGAACAGGTCGGCGTGATTTGAATTTGATATTCGCCATGGGGAGTTTTGGCGATACAGTACCGGCGTGGATCGATGCGCCTGACCTTGTCCAGAAGCGGTGGGTTCGCCGGCATTCGCCGGCCGCCGGTTACAGTTGACACTGGTGATCTCGCGCCAGATGAAGCAGCGCTTTTGGAAAAGCTGATGTCAGACGCCCGATTCCTCGACCTTGCCTCCCATGCGCCCACCCCGGGGCAAGCAGACAGGTTCGAATACACAATCGAAGCGGTCCCAGACAATGGTCTGCCATACACCGTCACAATAGGCGAAGCCGATGCACCGCCGCCGCTCATCGAGCTGGTGCGGAAAATCGAGCAGATCGCCAAACGAAAGAAATAAATCTTTGTTTTAACCCGAAAAACTTTTTCGAGTGCCGCTTCGGCTGTCTTGGCGTGGGCAGGCGGTGAGATTTCCGGGCTCGCAGTTACGGCCTTGGAATCTATAAGTATTTACTGTGGACCCGGCAAATCGCACACCGAAACGAATGCCCGCCATCCCCTTGAAGTAGCAACTCAATCGGATGCCGCAAGGTCTCCAAGCAAAGAAAGCGGCTGGCTTAGTCGAATTGCAGCTCGCCGAATCGCCGCCGGCCTGTTGGCAGTGCGACCCAAATACGGGATTTCTAGAACGAGCTTTGTGGGATCGGATTCCCTGAGAATTGCCGCGTTCGTTTCCACGGAGATATCCGGACGCCCAATGCTCATTAGCACGATAGCCATCGGCTCGAAGCCAACGCTGAGCAGCACCCGCTGTGTCAGGAAGAGATGGTTGAGCACGCCGAGCCGGTTTCGTGCGGTCACAATGACACGCATTGGCACGGCTCGCATCAGGTCCAGAAGATCGAAACCTTCCGCCAAAGGCGCGAGCAACCCGCCGCAACCCTCGACCAACAGCAAATCGCACTTCGCAGCAGCTTGTTCGACTCTTGCGGCAAGGTCGGTGAGCCGAACTGTTTTGCCCTCTGCCCGCGCTGCTACAATCGGGGCAACCGGGGTTTTGAAGAAAAAGGGATTTAGCAAGGTGCGAGGCAACTCGCCGTTTTGCAGGCGATCGAGAAGATCAGCGTCTGCGGTGTCGCCGGTTGCAAACGGTTTCATCGCGAGCACCCGGTGGCCGGCGTTGCGCAAATGACAAAGAAGCAGCGCTGTCAACACGGTTTTGCCTGCGCCGGTGTCGGTCCCGGTTATTACAACTACTCTGCCCATTTGATCTGCAAGAAAGAAAGTCCGCTGAGTGTGCGGTTGGCGGATCGGCGCTGGTTTCTCAATACCAACTGAATTGCAACACGGGCACATCCCGTGGCGTGTTCCGCCGGACTATGGCGACAAAAGTGCGCCGCGTATTGCCTATTTGTGCGTCCACAGTGACCTCGAAAGTGTTGCTTTGCACCGAACAGATGATCCCGTAACGCGCCACCATTTCAGGGATTATGCCCGGAACAACAGCCGGATTTAATCCGGCGACGTTCAGGAACGGCGTGTCATCTTCAGTCCCTTCTGCACCATCCGGCCCGGCCCTGGCGCGGATTATGTTTTCAGCCACGTTCTGGTCTATGCCGGGCAAAAGCTGCAGAACATGAACCGGTGCAGTATTGATGTTGATCCGCCCGTTCGAGAGCGGAGTGAAGAAATCCACAAGCCCAAATGGATAAGATTGTCCGGACGGTTCTGGGCCGGACCGGCTGCCTGACCGGAGCATATGAAACCTGTGGCCGTAAGCGCGCGGCCCCCAATAGATGTCTGGCGTGATTCCACGGATCAAGAGCAGCTCCGCTAGATCATCAATCGGCCCGTTCTTCGCAACGTAAGGCGGATTGAGGCCAAGATAAAAGTCGGACTCGGTTCCATTCAGGTGCGGTTTGTCATCAGGATCAATCCAATCGAATATTGAATCCTGGATTGTTTCGGCGTCGCCGGCTTCGACTCCCATCAAAGTCAACGCGCGGTTGATAATGAGCCGCTTTTCGATCTCTGGTAACATGGAGTTCAGATTGAACTTGCGTTCCAGATCAACAATCTTCACTGAAAACCGCCCGTCGCCGAGTTGGTTGTCCTCCAGCTTGATGTTCACAAGAGGCGAATTCGTTTCGTTCGGCCCACCGGGGCCGCCCGCCCATATCTGGTTCAGCGCCGTGTACGGGGAATTCATGGATTGCCCAAGTACGTACCGTGCAAGTTCGACCCCGGACCTGCCGAGCCATTCCAGTTCAGCCTCGTTTCCTGCGTTTGCAGCGAGGCGCGTTTCAACTTTCATGGCAAACGCGAAGCTCCCCGCAAGAATCCCGAGCACGACTATCACGATCAACACGATTATGATGGCGAATCCGCCGCGTTCCTCTCTTTGCGCGTGCCGCGTTCCACCGGCAGTTCGAAGCCGTGCGCGCGCGCCGCAGCCTCGATCAGGCCGGTTTCTCGGTTGAGGTTGTCTGGGAAATCCAGTCTGGCCCGGCGGCAACGCAACAGGCGGTTGTGTGCCGGGCTGGCCTTGCTGACCGGGCTGCGTCGTGCCGGGAGCGACCAACGGCGGTTGCACACCTCTGCCCAGCATAGTTTGGGAATCCAACGGCACTGCCGAACTCGGGATGCTGACTGTGCGCACCGTAAGCTGCGAAGGTTTGTCCGGCTTGTCAGGACGGCCAAATGCAAGCGCAAACCTGACCACTCGCGGCAATTGGTTCGTTTGTTTCCATTCCCTTGTCCATTCATATCCAGTGCCTTGCTGCCTGGCGAACTCGACCATGAATGTGGCCACGTCGCGGGCTAGCACAATCGTGTGCTGGTCAGTGTCGGCAATGTTGGTTTGCAAAAGAGGCGCCTGATGGAGGATCAGTTGTTGCCCGCCCTGGCTGCTGTTCTCGACCGCGAATGTCACGCGCCGGACGACCTGGTCGCCGAAGCAGCCGCTGCCTGGAAAAGACGGCGGCAGGCGCGCCACGAAACTGAGCAGTGTGTGCTCGTCGCTGCTGTCAACAATGAAAGCGTATAAGCTCGGGTTGCTTGCGAACATAACCGCAGAAACCAGCGCGTCTTCGACTGTCCTTGCAGCGATTCGGCTCCGCTGCATGTCTGTTGCCGCGTCTATTCCTGCTTTGGACGCGCGAAGAATCGCCGAATAGGTCGAGTACACCGCCGCCAACACCATCGAGAATATCCCGATCGCAAGAAGCAATTCGATCATCGTGAAAGCGAAGACCGATCGCGGCCTGCGCGTGCCTGCCGAGGTGTCGGCGGCGAAACCGCCCGGGCCCGCGAAGCCCTGTGTTGTCGAGATCGGTTTCACCTTGCAAACGCCGGATTTGGAGAATCCGGCCGATATAGCAGAATGCTGCCTTTGCGCTGCCGCACCAGCCCGGTGTCCGGCCAGTCCACCGCAATGTCCACTCTAAACAGACCGTTCGACGAGTACAACTGTGTCTCTGCTGTCCATGAAGCGCCGGGACGCAGATCGCCAAAATCCCCCATGGTTGCGCCTTCGGTGAGCCGATTTGTCATGCTCAACTCTGCTGCAACCGAGCTGAACTCGATTTCCCCAAGGCGCAAACCGCGAGCGATTCTGAGGTTCTGAGCCACCAGATCCAGAATGGCAAATACCGCCATGAAAAAAATCCCCATCGCAATGAGGACCTCCAGAAGCGTGAACGCCGCTTGCCAGGCATTGTCTTGTGGCCTCCTCGATTCGGTGTTCATCTGATGACCTCGATAATGCTCCGCGCAGTTGTAACTTCGAGGGTAATGGTGCGTTCTTCGTTGTCCTCAGACAGCAGCGTCGCGCGGAATGCATCGCAGGTGCTGTTTGGGAAGAACCGCACCCGGGCTTCTTCGGTGTCCATCATGTCCTGCAGGTTAACCACAAGACTCTTGAACGCAACCGTGGACGGCAATTTGAACACCACCGGCGCGACACCGATCGGCAACGGTGATCCGCTCGATTGCCCTGCGGTTTCGCTTGATTCGGCCGGCCCGCCCACACCAGGCTCCGCCTGCTCTTCCGGCGCAGTTTCGCGGAAAAGTCTGACCTGCACCATGCCGTCAGCAGCCCGAATCGCGATTTCAGAAGGCTGCCCTTCCATGATCGCCATCATGCGGGCTCTGTTGCAGGCTTCTTCAAGATCGCTCATTGCCTGGCGCAACGGGCTTTTTCGTACGGCATGCAAAAACGACGGCAGACTGATCGACACCACGATGCTCAGCAGAGCCACCACAACCATCAGTTCAAAGAGCGTAAATGCCCGCACATTCTTGCGCCAGCACCGCTGCAGTTCATAGTGACGAGAAACGGTCATGAAACTTTCACCGGGCTATGTTTGCAGTGATGCTGAACATCGCGGACAACACACCGAACAGCAGAAATCCAACCCCCAGCGCCATCACGATAATGAGCGCCGGCTCGATAAGATTCGTCATCACCCGCAATGCAATCGTTAGTTCGTTCTCGTAAGTCTGCGCTACATTGTTCAGTGCCCCGGGAACATCCCCCGTTTCCTCGCCGATCCGAATCAGGTCGATCATCAGTTGAGGAAATATCTGGCTCCGACCCAGTGGTTGAGCGATCGTTTTGCCGTCGGTGACTTCCTCGCGTGTTCGCGCCACCGCCTCACGAATGATTGTGTTGGGCACGACCTGCTCGGTTATCTTAAGCGCCGTCAGCACCGGAACGCCGTTTTGCAACAGCGTTCCGAGCGTTCGCGCAAATTGACCGAAAAGATTTAGCTGAACCACGCGCCCTATCACCGGCGCTTTCAACACCAACTGATCAATCGTCCGCCGCCCCATCGCCGTCGAACGATACCTGTTGAACGTCACAACACCCACCACAACCACAAGCGGGATCGTCCACCAATACCCGGCAAGAAAATGACTCAGCCCAATCAATGCTCTTGTCGCCGCCGGAAGCTCAACGCCTTTCATGCTTTCGAAAATCGTCATGAACTTCGGCAGCATCACCGTCATGAAGAAAAACATGATCACCAGCCCAACACAGCAAACAATCGCAGGATAAATCAGCGCCGACACAAACTTCTGCCGCACTTCGGCGAATCTTTCGTAATGATTGGCCAGCCGTTGCAACACTTCAACCAAAGCCCCGCTCTGCTCGCCGGCCCGGACCATGTTCACGTACAAATCCGAGAATATTAACGGCTGCTTCGCCATTGCGTCCGAGAGACTCTTGCCCTCGATCACATCCTGTCGGAGCTGCTTGCTGACCTCGGGCGGGATGCCCTTGGACACGAGGTTGGACATGCTGTTCAGCGCGGGCGCAAGCGGCATCCCGGCTTTCAACAGATTCGTCAGTTGCTGCGTGAAAGTCGCCAATTCCTGTAGCTTCGGACGGCGCTTCCGCTGCATCAAGTCCCTCAGTACCGCCGGCAGCAGGTTCGATGACGCGGCACCGCGGACGGGCACCTTTTCCGTCCGCGCCGGTTTGCTGCCTCTGACCAGATCAACAGCCACAGGAAACAAACCAAGCCGCTCGATCTGGCCAAGCGCAGCCGCCCGATCAGCCGCTTCGACCACGTCCTGAACCAGTTCGCCGGTTCGTTTTCTGGCCTTATATGCAAATTGAGCCATTGCAGTTCGCAAAAGTTTAATACCCAGATCAATGCAGAAGTTTCTCCACGAAACGCAAAAGCGCAAGCCCGCATATTTCCCAGACCGGCGTAGCCGGAACCTAAGTCGCCTCACGGGCAGTGACCCGGCGCTTGCGCATCCTCCGGCGCATGAAGCCATCCGGTTGGGAAACCCGCGGGCTGGTTAAACGTTGCGAGTTGAATGTTGTACGTTGAACGTTCTTATAGACTCATCACTTGGGTCACCTATTTGGGAACGCACAACAAACAACGCTCAACGTACAACGTTCAACGGTATTACTGCTCGATGAATGCTCATTTCAAAGCCGCCTAAAGGCGGGACTCTAGCGGCCGCAGGTGCGGCGTCGCCAGATGCGCAGAGTAACCCATCGCCGCTAGAGTTCCGCGTTTACGCGGAAAACTGAAACCGTTCTGGTCCTGACTGTTGTACCCCAGAGCTTTACGCATCCGGCAAGGGGCCACCTGCGCCGCTCCGAGCCGACAGCGTGTCTGTCCCCATATGACCTCAACAGCCTTGGGCGTGGCAACGCCCGATGTCCAGGACAACCCATCGCCGCTAGAGTTCCGCGTTTACGCGGAAAACCGAAAGCTTTCTTGTCCTGATTGCGGTACCCCAGCGCTTTGCGCCTGCGCCAAAACGCGACCTGCGGCGCTCCGAGCCAACTGCGTGTCTGTCCCCATATGGCCCCATTCGATCGCGCCGCTGATCCCAATCGTCTCTCACGCGCTGCCACCGATGCAGTGGGCGTTGGCAGGCGCGAAGCGCTTGGAGTGCGGCAGCTTGCTGCCGATTTGTTCTTGTGCGCAAACAACGTGCCTAGAACCAGATCGGCATAACGCCGCAAACAATGTGTCTGTCCCCATATCGGCATCCGAGGGCTTCCTCCACAGACTTCGGCAGCCGCGGACTGGAACAATGGGCAATCGCAACTTGAAAAACTTCGCGAATATGAAAGACTTTGCGGCATAATGATATACCCTGATCAATCTGCGAAGCGGCCGGCTTCAACTGGTTCAGGAACATTCGGACTTCAGGAAACCTGCGGGGATGTTTTCTTTGAAAGTCGGTTGTGGTTGCGCAAACCCTTGTCAACCGAACCAAAAGGAGTGAACGATGCTCGCCATTGAAGATCTCGCGGCACTGGCTGCCGATTTCCCCGACGCGCTCAAAAGCAAAGTAGCTCGCCTCGAATTGGGCGGTCGCGTGTTCGACTTTGCACTGCGCCCGGCGATAATGGGTGTGATAAACCTTTCGCCCGATTCATGGTACCGGGAAAGTGTGTGTTTGAGCGCGGACCACGCAGTAAGACGCGCGCGAGTGATGGTTGCCCAAGGCGCTGACATCGTCGATGTCGGCGCTGAATCTTCTCTGGCACACGCAGCCCGGGCAGACGAGGCCCTGCAAACCGGCCGGTTGGTTCCCGTGGTTCGCACTTTGACCGAAGCCGGCATCCTCGTGTCGGTCGAAACGTATGAACCCGCAGTTGCGAAGGCATGTCTCGAGGCCGGCGCGCGCATCTTAAACGTGACCGGGACCGAACATGCCGATCACCTGTTCAAGCTTGCTGCCGAACATGACGCAGCCATCATCATGTGTTACGTGCAGGGACGAAATGTGCGCGAGGTGGGCGATTTTGATTTCAGCAGGGACCCCATCCAGCTCATGTACGAGTTCTTCGCCAAACAGACCGAGCACGCTTTGAAAACCGGAGTGAAAAAGATCGTGGTCGATCCCGGCCTCGGATTCTACTACGGGAATCTGCAGGACAGCGCGTTTCGTGTCCGGCATCAGATGCGAGTTTTTCTCAATACTTTTCGGCTCCGAACCCTTGGCTGGCCGGTGTGCCACGCCCTCCCACACGCGTTTGAATACTTCGGCGAAGAAGTGCGATGTGCGGAACCGTTCTTTGCAGTTATGGCTGCACTGGGGAAGACAGACATATTCCGCACGCACGAGGTTCCAAGAACGAAGGCCGTCCTTGACACTCTGGCTGTGTATTCTTCGGATGTGACGTCTCGTCAATCGCCATAGTTGGCAGCCGGCGGCGGCAACTGCCTCTGGATCTCGCTTGCCCGATAACCAAATCCAGCGCCCTTGATCGTCGATAGGTCAACCCCGCCATTGCGCCGACGGTAAACGCCCGGGTGAACGGCTGCCTCGGGTTTTGATGCCTCAGGGTAGAACTGCATGCAATTCGTCTCGACACCCATGATTGTGCCCACATGCGCAGCCAGCAACAAATGCGGAATCTGAGCCAACATCGGGTTCGTCAAGTCTTGAACCATCAGGGACATCCCATGCGCCTTCGCCCAGCACGCAGCGAGTATGGCGCCGGTTTGGGTCTTGCAGGTTTTCAACGCCACGCCGGACCACCCCAATTGACGGCCAAGCCGCACAATACGCCAATCATGCGCGCTTTCGTCGAGGAACAACGGTTTTCGTGCCGACACGCTGCGAACGTCT
This sequence comes from Verrucomicrobiota bacterium, assembly GCA_012517065.1. Taxonomy (GTDB): domain Bacteria; phylum Verrucomicrobiota; class Verrucomicrobiia; order Limisphaerales; family J093; genus JAAYVR01. The sequence goes on from JAAYVR010000233.1 coordinate 19,523, forward strand.
ATTCGGTTTTGTTCAAGGTCGTACGGGAACGGTTGTTCGACATAGAGTATCATGCCGTAAATCCGAGGATGTTCGTCCCGGAGCCGATCGAGCAGGTCGTTCACGTAGGCCGGTTCGGTGACTGTACAGTTGAAGTCGGCACTCAGCCAATCAACCCCGTTCCCAACGGCGATCGACCCCACGCGCACCAGCCGATCATAATCCCAGACGTTGTCGTTGCCCCGCAGCTTGACTTTGAGGCACCTCAGACCGTCGGTTCGAATCCAGTCCGTCAAAAGAACCGGGTAACCATCGTTGGGTTCGTCCCCACGCAACTCCTGCGGTTCCAAAAGGTCGAGTCCTCCGACAAGGTGCCAGGCACGAAGCCGCTGCGGTGGACGGCGGACAAGGAAATCGCACGGATACAGTCCTTTGAATGACACCTCACTGTCGTCTGCCGGGGAAATGAACGCAGACAAGTCACGGTTCAAAAACGGCGGGCAGTACGTCTCGTAAGTTGGAATGCCCGCCAACCGCCCGTAGGCGTCGTGCAGGGCTTGATCGAACACGGAACAGCACACCAGCGCTGCAAGCCACGGCATTGGCTCGGGACACTGGTTGGCAGTCCGGTTAAACTCAGCCAGCAGAGTCCGCAGCGGTCCTTCTTGGAATGCATGACCCAATTCCATTGCGTGGCCTGCCTCTTGAAACTCTGACCACGCCTTGGCCAGCAAGATGCAAAAATGCTGCAGTGCGTTGGAGCGTTCATGGTACGTGCACTTGCCAGGCCATACCCATTGCACGCTCAACGGGGTCTCGCCCCAGCCATCCCCCCGCCGCCCCGCCGCATTCTCAATCTCAACGCGCGCCCGTGCGCATACGACCTCCGTGAGCGTCTCAGGTCCAAACTTCAGCGGCACCCGAGTGCGCACAGGAATGAAATAAAGCGTGGTACCGACAACTCTTGCGTCCGTTGGTGTGCTCACGTCAGGGCATGGTGGCCAAACCCCGGCAACTGACAAGCCCAATTGGCACAGCGCCGTGCAGGAGTGACTGAACGATCTCGGCGAGGCATGGGTGCTGTCGCAGCGGCGGTTCCTTGCCGTGGCGCATATGGTGACAGGCTCGTTGTTCCGGCAGTTCTCTGCCATGGTGCAATATGGTGACAGGCTCGTTGTTTCAGCGGATCGAATTCGAGCGCGATCCAGCCTGATGTTCCCAATCTCGACACACAATCGACGAGGTGGTATAGAGGCGTTGTAACACGCCATGTTTGCACAATTCATCACACGGTTCTTCGCTCTCAAAGAAAACAACACAACGATTCGAATCGAAGCGCTGGCGGGTCTGACAACCTTCCTCACGATGGCCTACATCATCTTCGTGCAGCCAGCGATTCTGTCGGGGCGAATGTTTGACAAGCCCACCGGCATGGATTTCGGCGCGGTGGCAACAGCGACCTGTTTGTCGGCGGCAATTGCATCTGCGATCATGGGACTGTATGCGCGTTATCCGGTGGCGCAGGCGCCGGGGATGGGGCAGAACTTTTTCTTTGTCTTTAGTGCGGTGCCGGCCGCCGCTGCGGCGGGGTTCGAGAACGCATGGGCTGTTGCGCTCGGTGTGGTGTTCATTTCAGGGATTCTATTCCTTGGGTTTTCGCTGATTGGCCTGCGCGAAGCGGTGCTGAACGCGATCAGTCCCAGCATGAAGTTCGGGATTGCAGCCGGGATAGGATTGTTTATTGCGTTCATTGGCCTGCAAAGCGCGGGTGTGATCGTAAAAGACCCCGGGACCGCAGTATCGCTGTGTCCGCATCTTTTTTCGCCCGACCTTGTGATTTTCTTTTTTGGCTTGTTTCTTGCCGCTGTTCTGCAAACGCGGCGGGTGTCGGGCGCAATTCTCTGGGGCATTGGTGGCGCCACGCTGCTGGCCATTGTCCTTAGACTTGGCCTGAACGCAGCAGGTAATGAAAGCGCTCTTGCAACGTGGATGAAAGACTCGGCGTTCGCCAAGCGATTTGATCTGCCGCACGGGCTGGTGGCGTTGCCGCCTTCGTTGGCGCCGACGTTTTTGAAGTTGGATGTTCGTAGCGCCCTGGCACCGGTGATGTGGCCGTTCATCATTGTATTCCTGTTCATGGTGCTGTTCGACACGGTGGGAACGCTCGTGGGCGTTGCAGAACAGGCCGGTTTCATCAAGGACAACCGGTTACCCCGCGCAAAGGAGGCGTTCACGTCGGATGCATTGGCGACGACGCTTGGGGCGTGTCTGGGCACCAGCACGGTCACCAGTTACATTGAAAGCGCTGCGGGCGTTGCGCAGGGCGGACGAACCGGGCTTACCGCCGTGGTTGTGGCGATTCTGTTTTTGGTGGCGCTGTTTTTCAGTCCGCTGATCGAAATGATCGGTAATTACCCGCCGATAACGGCGTCGGCGCTGGTCCTTGTTGGTGCGATGATGAGCAGGAACATTGCGCGTGTTGAGTGGGATGATCCCAGCGAATCAATCCCGGCGTTTCTGATCATGCTTGGAATGCCACTGACATACTCGATAGGGCACGGCCTTGCGCTCGGATTTATTGCTTATCCGATTGTGAAACTGGCCGCGGGGCGCGGTCGGGAAGTGAGCTGGGTCTTGTACGTGCTTGCGGTTCTGCTGGTCGTGTACTTTCTGCTGGTGCGGGGCAGGCTGGGCTAACAAAGCAATTTGCTCGCAGGAGCGCGGCGATTTTTCGCCGCACACAGCCGGTGAATGTTCGGGCGAGGGATTTGCCTGATCGAAACGGGTCGTACGATCGGGCGTCGGCTTGATGCGGCCGAGGACGGCCGCGCTCCCGACCGCTGTTGTTTTTCCGAATGCACTGGCAGAAGCGACGTCAGCTCTTGCGATCAAAGAATGGGTTTTTGCCCGTGACGCTCAACGGGATTCCAAGCGCTTGCTTGACCTTGTCAGGGAGCAATCCGAGGTGCATGGCAGCTCGCCCGATCGAGTACATTAATCGGTTGTCAATGCGGTGGTTTGACGCAACGGCTGCAGCGGAGCATGCTGCGATGCCAAGGTCAATGGAATTGAATGCGCAAATCCCGCCGGAATCCTGCAGTTCTTTGCAGGTCGGTTTGCCGCAGAATCCGCAATTCAGTCCTGCCGTGTTTGCTTGCACGCCGATCACGACGACTGCGGGCGCGTTTTGGATGTTGCCGGCGTCGCGGACCATGCCTGGTCTGTTTTCTTTCCGGCCGATACTGCGCATGGCGTTTACAAGGCTTTCCATGGTCGGCTGGTCATCGATCGCCAGCGCATGAATGTTATCGATGCCGCGGGTTTTTGGTGCGGTTCGGGCTGCCGCGACCATGAGGGCTGCAACCTGCAGTGCGGCTTCACGTTCAAGTTCGGTTGATGTTTTCATGGCACGGTTTTTGTTGGGCGATACTGCGACATTTTCTCGGCAGGAGCAAATCTTCACTGGCAATGGCAGAAGCAGAACCAACATGTTGACCTTTCTTTGGCGATTGCCAGCGGGAGAAATCACCATAGATTTGTGTTGTGCGGTTCTTGAAGGTCATCTTGGGATGCGCGTTTCTGGTTCTGGCCGCAGTCAGGACGTTGTGCGGGGGTGCGATCGGCGAGGAACAAGACTCGCTTTACCCGTTGTCATCAAACGCCAGTGAATTGACCGGCGCACTGGCAGCGGCGGGGATTCCGGTGGAAGCTGGGGATGAATCGGACGGTGTGGTACCGGGGCAGTTCATAGTGTTGTTTCGCGGGGGGATGGGCCCGAGTCGCCAAGTTTCAGATGTAGCCGGGGCATTGTCGGGCAAGGCGGTCATCAGGCGTTTGCCCGGAGTAGAATCAGGGCGATGGAGTCTGGCGGGCGGGGGGCGTGCATCGGTGTTTGCACGGCTTGCATTGGTTGAGTTGGTTGGAGACGGCGCAGAATCCGCACAGGTCCTTGGGGTGTTGGCCAAGCATCCGGACGTGTTGAGTGTCGAGCCAAACCGGGTTTTGCGTGTGCATGGTGCGGGGTTGCGGCCGAGATTTCCCAACGACTTTGAGTTTCCGCAGCTATGGAACCTTTGGAATACGGGGCAGAACGGCGGCGTAACTGGCGCTGACATTTCCGCTCCTGAAGCTTGGTCGGTCACGACCGGCTCGCGCGATGTTGTCGTGGCGGTAATCGATACCGGGGTCGATTTTTTCCACCCAGATCTCGAACGCAACATGTGGATCAACGTGGGAGAAATACCCGGCAACGGCATTGATGACGATGGGAACGGTTACATCGATGATCTGTGCGGGTTCGATTTTGTCTGGAGGGATAGCGATCCGATGGACGACATGATACACGGGACGCATGTTGCGGGGATAATTGGGGCGGTTGGCAACAACACGGTTGGTGTCGCTGGCGTGGCATGGTCGGTTTCGATAATGGCGCTGAAAGCGTTTGACGAAAAAGGGGAAGGGGAATTGTGGCACGTGATCGAAGCTCTGCATTACGCAGCGGCGAACGGCGCGCGCATCATCAACGCAAGCTGGGGACAGAAGGAAGACAGCAGGGCGTTGCGCGAAGCGATCGCGGAGCTACGGGACAAGGGGCTTGTGATTGTGGCGTCGGCAGGGAACAAGCAAACCGACAAACTGTCTTATCCGGCGGCGTTTCCGGGTGTGATAGCGGTGGCGGCGGTGAACAGTCGGGATGAACGGCCGTTCTTTTCGAATCACGGGCCGCGGATCGATGTAGCTGCGCCTGGCGAAAGCGTTTTATCGACCGTGGTGAACAACCGCTACGACTTTCTCAGCGGGACGTCGATGTCAGCACCACACGTCAGCGGTGTTGCCACGCTTGTATGGTCGATCCGGCCCAATTTCGCCGCGGAACAGGTTGAAGACGTTTTGCGGAACGCAGTGGACCCGACGCGCGCGACCGAATATGTCGGCCTTGGCAGGATAAACGCGGCTCGTGCGGTGAGGGTAAATCCGCCGCTCCCGAAAGCGGGTCTTGATTTGCCGTCGGTTTTGCTTGGGCGGGTTGACCTGAAAGGCACGGCGTCGGGGGAATACTTTGCAGGATACCGGCTTGACTGGGGCTGTGGGAACTACCCGACGAACTGGACGACGATCGGCACTGGGTCTGTGCCCGTGGAAAAAGGCGTTTTGTTGTCCGGGTTTCGAACAGATTCGTTGGCGGAAGGAAGCTATGTATTTCGTTTGACGGTGTGGGACACCTATGGCCAGGAAGCTGTCGCACGCGCCGTGAGCACGGTGCGTAACGTGGCGCTGAGCCGGCCAATGGACAATGACGTGTTGCGCGCGGGCGATCTGGTGACTGTCGAAGGAACCGTTTTCGGCGCTGGACGAACCTACAGAATCGAATATGGCGCGGGTGCACGGATGAAAGAATGGCTCAGGGCAGGCATCGAGCTCGCAAATGACGGGCTAGAAAACGTCGTGGATGGTGTACTCGGCTGGTGGGACACAACCTTGGCTCGGACCAACGAGTTCTACACGCTCAGGCTCATTGTAATGGCAGGCGACGAGGTCGTGGCCGAGTCCCGATCACAATTGATTTTCCTTGACGGACAGATTCGATCCGGCTGGCCCAAGTACGTTCCCACAGCCGGCAATTACCCGACCAACGACTGGCGTGAGGTGACAGTTGTTGATATCGACAATGATGGCCTGAAAGAAATTTTGCGCGTGGACGCGGGCGACGATGGCGACAAACCGGCCGTGTTGCGCGTTTATCAACCGGACGGGACACTGAAGTGGGCGCGCGAACTTACCGCCGGCGATCCCTCTTATGACATACCGGTGGCTGGCGACGTCGATGGCGACGGCTTTTCTGAAATCTTCGTTGATGTTGGCGGTTCCCTGTTCGCTTTGCGTCACGATGGATCGCCAATGCCCGGCAATTGGCCGGTGCTACTGGACGTTCCGAAACTCGGCAAGGTGCTGGCCGACCTCGACGGCGATGGGCGCCTCGAATTGATCGGGTACGCCCAAATGCCGACATGGACGAGCACTCAGCAAACCCGTCAACTGGTCGTTTACAATGCTGCGGGCCAACTGCTGCAGAAATGGCGTTTACGTGATTTCAGCGCCAGCGTTGACGTTCCGAGAATGTTCTCAGCCGTGGGCAACTTCGATGACGACCCCGGCCTCGAAATCGTCGCTGTGGACGGCGGGTCAGACCTTGTGATGTTTGACATTGGGAAAGCCGACGCGCCTGTCTGGCGCGCGCGTGTCAACGGGTCTCTCGTTTCATCGCCTGTCGTTGGCGACATTAACGGCGACGGGAAGGTTGAAATCGTTGCTGGAGTTTACGACGCCGCATCGAAAGGCCAGCCCGGGATGGCTGGCGGCGTTTACGCGTGGGACCGGCAAGGCATGCTGCTGCCCGGGTGGCCTGTGTTAATAGATCAGTCGTTTCCGTTTGCACCTGCTTTGGCCGACCTTGATGGCGACAAGCGACTCGAGATTATCATCAGCTCGCAGGGCTTGGCGCTGCATGCTCTTCGGTGGGATGGATTTGATCTCCCCGGCTGGCCTGTCAAACCGCCCGCGGGTTTGAAACTGGCCTCCAGCCCCGTCGTGGGCGACATCAATGGAGACGGGCTACCGGACGTGGTCGCGGCGTGCTTCGGGGTCAGTCTCCAAGTGGCAATGAACGGGGAGGTCTCGAAGCTGGGCGGGCTCTGTGCGTGGAACGCTGACGGCCTGCCAATAGATTTGAACGAACACGCGCAATTGTCGGGCTTGATGTTGGAGCATGTGCTGATGAAGTCTGCCCCGCCCGTGCTTGCGGACCTTGATGGAGACGGGATTCTGGATGTTGTGGCAACCACAATAGACGACATGGCGTTGCCTCAAACGTTGTCGAGAGCGTATCGAAAGAACCGTTACACGATTTCAGTTTGGGCTCTGGCCAACGGCGGGATGTCGCCGAACGTTTACCCATGGCCAATGCTCCGACGCGATCCGCAACACACAGGCTATGTTGAACCGGAAAAACCCGTGAATCGCCCCCCGCAGCTTGATCGAATCCCGGATCAGATAGTGCGAGTGGGAACGGCATTTTTCCCGATCGAACTGGACCGCTACGTTTTCGACCCGGACAACAAACCAGCGGAGCTGATCTGGGAAACCGAAGGCAACGTTGAATTGCAGGTTACAATTGGGGAGAACCGGACGGCTTTTGTGAACGTGCCAAACCCCGATTGGTCGGGACGCGAGGTCATTCGGTTCATTGTCCGGGACCCGGCAGGTTCGATTGCTGAAACTTCGGCTTCGTTTGAGGCGCGGGTGGACTATGACCCGCCCGTCGCTGTCGCAGACACCGTCACATGTCTCGAAGACGAATCAATCGAAATAGATGTGTTGGCCAACGACACTCACCCTCATGGGCTTCCACTGGCGCTTCTGGACTTCAGCCGCCCGGGCTATGGCAGCCTCGAACGAACCAACCAGAACTCCCTCCGATACACGCCATCCAAGGATTACTTTGGCCCGGACAGCTTCGCTTACACGATCAGCGATGGCCAGGGCGGAATCGCAATGGCAAGAGTCGCAATCGAAGTGCTGCCTGTGGCAGACCCACCCGTGGCAGAACCAGACCGGGCAATTACCAACGAGGATGAACCCGTTGAGATCGATGTGCTGGCAAATGACCATGACCCGGACGGGGATCACCTTGTGATTCGGTGGTTTGGGCAGCCTGAGCATGGGAGCGTGGTTATGCTCGAAAACACGGCGTTGGGCTATGAGCCCACACCCGATTTCAGCGGCACCGACAGGTTCACTTACCGAGTCTCCGATGCGACAGGCAACGAAACCGAAGGCGAGGTGACCGTCATGGTCAAACCGGTCAATGATCCGCCCACAGCCAAATCCTTTTCGTTCACCATCAACCGGAATACACAACAGACCGTGATGTACCAGGCCACTGACAACGACGGTGACACCCTGACGTTTAGAGTCGTCGAAGGCCCTCAACACGGCGAGCTGTGGAGTTATCCTGACATCGCCACGTATTACCCCAAGAAAGGTTACAGTGGCGTTGACAGCTTTACTTATGCGGCCAGTGATGGCGTGTCAGAAAGCGCCCCGGCTACGGTGTCAATCACCGTGCTTGATGTCAACAACCCGCCGATTGCATTGGACGCGGCTATGACAACAAAAGTTGGACGCGCCTTGCCGATCGAACTTGAAGCGCGTGACGCCGATGAAGACCCGTTCGTGTTCACAATACTCAGCCTGCCCGAGCACGGCTTGCTGACCGGCAGCGGATCAAATTATGTTTATTCGCCGGACCCGGGTTACATCGGGGAAGACCAGTTTTTTTTCCGTGCAGAAGACGCGAAGGATGCAGGCGCACCGGCAACTTTCACAATCACGGTGACGGACCAGAACACTGCGCCTGTTGCAACAAACTCGTGGGTCGAGGTGCTGATTGACACGCCGAAGGAATTCGCGCTCGAAGCCAAAGACCAAGAAAACGATGATTTGAGCTTCAGGCTGCTGAGCCTTCCAGCACACGGCACTCTGAGCGGAGTGCCACCGAATCTGACGTATTCCCCAGAACGCGGTTTTGTCGGGCCGGACAAATTCACATTTCTCGTCAGTGACGGCGAGTTGGAGAGCGAGCCGGCAACAGTATCGATTGTTGTGATCCTGCCCAACCATGCGCCGGATGTTAAAGACCAAACCGTTGTAGCTGCGGCAGAGAAAAGTTCGCCCGTGCCGTTTGCAGTCAAAGACGAAGACGGGGACAACCTCAAGGTGGTGATTCTGAAAGGACCGCAGAACGGGCTGGTCAGCGGGATTGGGACGAACTATTTGTACACGCCAAAACCGGGGTTCCTCGGGCTTGACTGGTTTACCTATCGGGTGTGGGACGGGACTGTTTACAGCGATGTAGCGACTGTCACTTTGAGCGTGCAATCGCACCCGCAGTTCATGGCGCCGAAGTTCGAGTTTGTGCGGTTGCTTGATGGGGAGACGGTACAGTTTCTGATTCGCGCAACGCCCGGGTCCAAGCTCGAGCTTCTCGGCTCAACGAATCTCACTGAGTGGGTGTCGATCACAAATCTGACGGCGCATGACGAACTCGTCCCGATTACTGACACCGTAGGGGAGGAGTCGGGCATGCGTTTTTATCGTGCACGGTCTGAATAATCGGCGTTCACTCCTGAACCACGCGATAGAATCTGCTCGGCCGCTCCGCTGACACAGGGTCCGCGATTGTTATCAACCGGGTTTCGCTCTGCACCGGAAACTCTGCGAGGACTTGCCAATTGGCGTCCGTGAGGGAATCGCAATACTCGACCTTGTACCGCCAGCCGGCCGCAGTATTGAACTTGAAGATCAAAACTGGTTCGGTGTCACCACTGATTACTGTTGATTGGACCACTGGCTCGGGAGCGACACCCGGCAGCACAAGAACGCTGACGTGATCACTCACAGTCGATGCGCCGTCATCCGCGGTCAGTTTAAGAACGTAATCGCCCGGGACCGAGAATCTGGCGCCGGTCATCCACAGTGTTGGATCAAGAAAAGCCACTTCGCCCGGACCCGAGACTTTCTCCCAACGCACCGTGACGACCCCAGGCGGATTGGGTAAGCCGTCGTCGCTGAAGCGCCCCAACAGGAAAGTTACCTGCCCCACGGTGTTTGTGAGGTCTGGACCGGCTTCGACGGTTGGCGGTCGATTGTCCGGAAAAACGGTTGCATCGAGCTGAAAATCGAAGCTGAGATCGGTGCTGTTGGCGGCGGATTGGTGGATTTCGATGGCAACAATATTTGTTCCCGACCGAAGGATTGACGGGTCAACCAGGCGCTCGAAGAACGTTGATTCGTCAGCGCCGCCGACTGCGACGGAAGCGGTGGTTCTGTAGTTGATGGGTCCTTCGGGCATGTTGTCGCGGTACGCCTCACGTCCATTGATCCACACCACTGCACCATCATCGCGCAACAGCTTGGCTGTGAGTGAAGTCACGGCGGCGGGGTCGGAAACCACAAAGGTTGTTCTGAAGTAGTAAGTGATGAACTTGTTGTTCGCATCTGGGCCATAACCGAGCACTGTCACCTCATCGTTTTCCGGGGAACCAACGCTGTAACCCAACTGTGCATTTCCGGATTTCCATGAGCTGTCAGCGAAACCCAAAGCAACCCAATTCGTTCCTTGGTCTGAGCCGTCATCAAGATACCGCCATTTTGATCCCGCAGGGAGAAGTGTAATCGGACCGCTTGGTCTGGTGACGGTGATGACAATTCGATCAGAAGACTCGACCTGGCTGTCTGAAGCTGAAAGCTCGAAGATGTAGATGCCGGTGCCGGGCAATTGGGCAGTTGTTGCAGCAGAGTGCGGGTTGGTGAACAGCACATTCGCAGCGCCGCTCACAAGACGCCATGTGATGTCGAGCATGCCAGGCGGCGACGGCAAGCCATCGTCTTTGACAGACCCGTTCAGTTGGATTTCAAGTGGGAATGCGGTTGCACTCAGCTCGGCGTCGGGCCCTGCGTTGACAATCGGCGGGCGGTTGCCGTCGTTCTCGAGACCGTGCGATGTTGTGCCATTGCTTGCGCGCCAGTTAATCGGATCGTTGCCATACGCAGCGGGGTTTATCCGTTCCAGAGATGAGCCGGTCCCGGCGGCGTCTGCAGGCCATGGCGCCTTGTCATTGTAACGCACGGCATCGACTGTCACGTAGGGCACCACCAGTGTGCCGTCGTCTGCGAGGTTGGGTTCGTCCGGGCATTGCAACTCTATCATTTCGCCGTTGTCTTGAAGAACGCCTGTGTATGGTCCAAGAACGGGAACATTGGCTGGCACCGGACTGCCCGAGCGGAACGCGTCGGGGTCGGTCGCGGTTATAACGAGCAAGCCGTGCGGGGCGATTTCGGCATTTCTTGGGAACGAGTATCCGATGCCGCTAATACGCCATGTGTTGGTTGGGAACTGCGGATCGTAGAGTTTGACGGTCTGGGCGGTGATATTCTTGAGTTCGATGAACTCGATGCCACCGGGAGGCGGCCAATAGTGGATTTCGTTGATGACGACCGGGCCAATGCGCGGTCCGACATTTTCAGAGCCGAGTGTTGGTTGACGTTGGGGGGTGAAATGCACTTCGCCCACGCTGTTTGTGAAACGGCCGAACGTCATACCACTCGAAGCAGCGCCAAAACTGAAACCGTCGCTGTATCCCGTAAGTTCACCGTCTCTCGTCGCCGAGTACAGATAAACCTGATCGCCGGCAGAATTGAGCGAGAAGCTCGGGTCCACGCCCGGGGTTGGATTGAAGTCCTTCTCGGTGAACACGAGGAAACCGTATGGAGCAATCTGAGTCCCATTTGGAATCCGGAATTTTTTCGGGGCCGATCGATCGTCCGTGAGATACCATCCACTCAAATCAACATATTCAGCGGTTGGGTTGTACAACTCGATGGCATCGGTCTCGGGCGCATCTGAATGAGAGAGGCATTCATTGACAACTACCGGCGCAACGCCGGCAACCGGATCGTCCGTGCCCGGCGATCCGCCGATTCTCGAGCTCGCGCGCCAATTGTCCGGGTTGTCCGGGTCAGGATTCGAATTCGGATCAGCCGGAACGAGTGAAAAGCCGACGCCGTCGGCCGCGGCGGGCCATGACGGGGCATCCTTGTATTCGACGGAAAACAAAGGCGTTCCGACCGCATGCACGATCGTGATTCGTTCTCCGCCGTTCGACAGATTGCCATCATAAACGCCGTCGATTCGCACCCCCGGGTAACGATGGGCAAAACTGACCGGGTCGGCCACAAGAACGACGAATTGCCCAGGCCCGAGTCGGGTGCCGCGTGGGAATTCGTACTTGACGCCGTTTGTGAACCGGACACCGCTCAGATCGATCTCGAACGGGTTGGCGTTTTTCAGTTCTATGAACTCGAAGGCGTCGCCGTCGATATCGCCTTCGTCCGGCGGATGGTACATGATTTCTGTTACCAGCAGGTTCGTGTACGTTTGGATGACGGTGAAATCGGCCTCGTTAAGCGCGCTCCAGTTTGTTCCGGACAGAACCCTTGATTTCACAAAAGTAGATTCGTTGATCAAGAGGGGTTTTGTGTAGGGAATGGCCGTCGGTGAAACCGCTCCGCCACGAACACGGGGATCAGAACCGTCCCGTGTGTAATAGATCGTTCCCGAAGGCGCGCTCATGCTGAGGGCAAACCCGGCGTTGACGGCACCGCCATGTTTGCTGAACGTCGGCGCTGTGATGTTTGGATACAGCCCCTTTCCTTTGAGTTGATTAAGGACAACCTGAGTCCGATTAGGGAAAAAACTGGTGAGGATGGCATTGACGGCTGCGACCCAGTCATCGCGCGTTCGCGGTGTGGAACGCTTCGAGTCGCCCCAGCGCGCAGATTCCCCGACAATAGCGCGGTCGATCTCGTTTTTCCGGCGCATAAGCCGGGCCGTGCAGGCTTCAGGAGTGAGCGCCCCGCCATTGAAGAAATGTTTGTGGACACGGTCTGCCATGGCGATTTTGAATTCCGCGTTTATCCACATTTTCTGCCAAATCCATTGGGGGTTACTGGTGCTGACCGACGAATCGCCGGCCGTAAATGGGCCGATCCTGTTGGCATTGACGTCCAGCAGCGTGTGCTCGGAATCGTGAGCGACGAAACTGAACCCGTCCGCACCGAGCCTGTTTCGAATTGCATAGAAATTGTTTGGGCTGCTGTTTCCGAGGAAGTTGGATATGGGCGCGTCGAGGTTCCCGGTGTAGAGAATCACGAGCATGTAATCGGCCAGGTTCTCCAGATCGATGTACTTTGGATAATCCGGGTTGCGCGTGCCATTTGGATTGTTCCCTTGAATGAGTTCGTAGGCGGCATCGTTGGTCAGCCCCGCTCTGCAAATGTTGTAGAGGCGCGTCCAATTGGTCATGTTGCCGTCTGTGGCGCCGATTGTGTAACCGTTATCGGGGGAGACCTTTATGACGTCGTAATCTTCTTTCTTGCCGCCGAAGTACGATGCGCCGTAGGAAGCTTCGGGGCGTTCGCAGGTGTTGTAGAGGCCCCAGTACTGGCCGTTGATGTAAAGGTGACAAAAATCGCCGCGCTCACTGTTGTGTCCCATGTCGAGCTGTGTGTCGCGGCTGAACTGGTCGCGCAGGAACGTGCATCGGGAATCGCCTTCAAAACTCCAGGAGTAATTCTGTGCGGTGCGAAGATCGAAACAGTCGAAACGATCGGCTGCATTGTCGCCAAAAACAGGGTACTCGAGTTTGGGCGCGCCATACACTTCGCGGAAGAACAGGCGAAACGCGTGTTTGGGGTTGTTGCCGCTTCGACTGTACCCTCCGCGGATGCGGATGCCGCAGTTGACTTGGAATCCTTGCCGCCCGTCAGGATGGATCAATTCAAGCGAACATTTTCGTTCCCATGCGCGACCGTCTTGGCCTGGGTTGGCGTAAATGCCGCTCGAGGTGCTGAAAAGGTCGTTGAGGTCCATGACCACAGAAAACGACGGTATCGTGACGAGATCGCTCTTGATGGTGTCGCGGTACTTGGGATTGTCCACGATATCGGGGTCCATGCCATAGTCAATGACCTGGCCGGTACTCATTGTGCCCTTGTTTGGCCAGCCAGGCCACGGCGGCGACCCTGTGGGCGATTGGCGAATGATGTCATCAACAAAGAGATAAGTGTGCGTGTCGATGTTGGATGGCTGATAGCCTTCCTTGAACGCGGCTGCGCGAACGACAATGGTGCGATCGATTCGGACTGGACCCGAATACACGATCCCGTTTGTTGCGGTGGCCGTCAGATTCGGAGCCGATCCGTTCGTGGTATAAACGATTGTCGCGTCTGCCGTCGCCGTGGTGATGACAAGGTCGAAGGCATTGGTATAAAAGCCGCGGTCATGGCTGAATTTTGTGTCTGACACGAAAGAATTGTAGCCGCCCACGTTTGCCGCCCGCGGCGTCGGTTGCGGGAAATAATAAAGCCTGCCCAACCGAAGCCCGTAAGAGACATCAACGAACTGCTTCGGGTAAGCAGGCGCGAATTCCGAAACAACCTCGCCTTCAGGGCCAACCAACGCCAGATACTCGCCGTCCGCGTCCAACGCGAAGTTCGTGTGCAATTCCGCTCCTGCAATCGCGCGATCTTTGCCCGAAGCGAAAACGAGCAGATAAGAACCGGCTGCGAGGTTCGTGGAAGGAAAAACCCACTTGGAAAGGTTGTTGGTGCTGTCGGTCAAACTCCATCCGCCGAGGTTAACTGCGTCCGGGCCTGCGTTGTACAATTCAATCCAGTCCGGATAATCGCCGTTGCTGTCCTTGATTGTTTTGCCGTTGGCTGCCATGAATTCGTTGATGTAAACGTCGGCATCAGCCAAAGCGGTCAATTGCGCCGCTATCAAAATCAGCATCGGGAAAACCCTGTTGGCCGCTGAAATCATATTCTCAAGAACAGCAGGTTACACGCCACACTTTGCATTCAGAGGCACCTTACGTCCAGCCCGGAAATCCAACCGCCTGACCAGACCAAGAAACCAAAAGCCTCGTTCCCACTGAGATTTCTGGGCCCGTCTATTTCCCAGCCCGGCGCAGCCGGCACCAAAGTCGCCTGACGGGCAAGGCCCCCGGCTCTTGCGCCCCCTCAGGCTGTCACCCACGCCGGGCTGCGAAATATCCCCTGCAACTCCGTCGCAAGGAAGAGCGCGCTGATCCCAACGGTTTCTCACGCGCTGCCGCCGATGCAGTGGGCGTTGGTGGGCGCGAAGCGCTTGGATGCAGTGGGCCTTGGCAGGCGCGAAGCGTTTGGAGTGCGGCAGCTTGCTGCCGCTTTGTTCCTATGCCGAAACAACGTGCCTGGAACCAGATCGGCATGACACCACAAACAACGTGTCTGTCCCCATATCAGCA
>JAAYVR010000234.1 GCA_012517065.1 Verrucomicrobiota bacterium
ATTGGTCGTCTCATGTTCTCAAAGTTCACACAGTTTCCGTGCCGAGCACCGACTGCATCGGCGATCTGACCCTTGCAACTGGTCACGTTTGAGCGCTCGCCAACAAAACCGGTCAAATGCAAACCTTGCCAGCCGGGCGGCCCTGCTCCAGTGAATGCTGTGCCGGGTCGGCAATTCTCCTCCGCCACCACCAGAGCGCAACGCACCCCACTGCAACCAGAGCACCAACATTGTTTGGCCGGTCTTGTCCCTGTATTCGGCGATTGTTTCCAGCACCTGATGGTGTGGCCCGCGCTCAAGCTCAGCACCGGTACGAACCGACATAAGTTCAAACGTGTCGGCTTTTGTTTCGTCATCAGACGGTGGCACCGCCACAGCTCTTGCTGATGCGGGTAGAAGAAGACAAAACATCAAGACGCCAATGCTAACGACAGCAGCATCGAGCCGCCGTTCACGCAGAGAGAGAGAAGGAGAAAACTTGATGTGCATAATATCCTCCCGCACGCAGTTGACGCAGCGCATCGAGGAACTAACAAGGCAGCCTGCCTTCCCGACTTGCCCTTTCATATTCTCCGCAACTTTTAAACACCTTGTACGCGCAGCGTCAAGATAACTCTGCCTCGCACAACGGCAACACCAGGGCTATTTCATCTGCATGGGCCACATTGGTCATGTGGCGCTTGGCGCCTTCATTCCAAGCCTGGCGGCAGGACCGGCGCGCCGATCACTGCGCATTCGCCAACGTGCCGGCGCCGGTTTCACCACTGTTCGCACCCACACCCCTGGACAAGTGCCCATCCCAGGCCACCAGCGCGCAAATGTCGAACAACTTGCTTCCAGCTCAAGCCTTTCAACCCCTCAACTCCTCAACCCCAGTCCGCCCCGCCGCCCAATCAATCCGACACCACCCCACCGATCCCGCCAATCAAGCCACCCTGCCTCCGCAGCAACGCAAGGGCTGTGGCACACGCGCGGGTGGCCCACCAACTTCACCGCAGCCTGAGCGGCGCAACATTCCTTCGCACCATTTGCGCGGGACAGCCGGCTGTTCCGTGCCCTCGCTCGCGCCCATGATTTGCGCCAGCATGTTAACTCCCGTTTCGAGCGGGATCGCAGTCGAGCCGCTGAGGACCAAGCGAGCAATGAAAATCCAAAGCAGAACACAGATGCGACGTTGCAAGGCTGCCGAGGTCACCGGCACATGCTGTTACTTCGCTAGCCCGGTGGCGAGGTTCGCATTTCCTCTGACTCCGTAGAACCCGGCGGATAGTAACGGTTACTGCCGCCGCGTCCAAGTGCCTAATCCCAGAAGAAGTCCCAGTTGCTCCGCCACGTCAGGCCGTCAATGTCCACTCTGGTCTCCGGATTGCTGCCGACGAAGGCATACAAGAAGCTCTATTTTGCGACCGTTGCCAAATTCGGCGCGCCAGCGCATGGAGTGCGGTGGCTTGCCACCGCTTTCCAGACATCCAGTCCACTGTCGCTGTTTTCCAAAGCGCCAGCAAGCTGCCGCACTCTTGCGCCATCCCGGCACTCCGCCGACAGAAACCCCATAGGGCACAATTTAACGGCCACTGCGACATTCAGCCCTCCAGGCAGACCGATCGATGCCAGCAGACCCGATGCGCTCACTACAGCGTAATTGTACGTGAACGTGCCGGGTGTTCCGCCAACGACTGACCACCGGCCTGCTCCATCCCAACTGTTGGTCACCAAGAACTGGCCAATGGGCTGTGTGATCACCAGGGCCGACCTCGGACCGTGGCGCTTGGTCACCATCACATCATCGCTTGCCAACGGAGCGTCTTCGTGGAATGTGCGCATGCCATTTCCGAGTACAGCATATGTGTACTTCGTCTGGCCAAGACCGTCAAGCGGGCTTGTGAGGCGGCTGGAAACGTCAAAGGCCATGGTGTCCGAAGGCGCATGGCCGATTGGCGATTGTGCGGGTTCGATGTTCGCCTTTGGCATATAAGGGGTTCTGGGTTCTGCGGAACAGGTTTACGCGCGTTGAGGGATTATGCTGGTCACTGACGTGGCGATTCGCGATCGGCTTGATCCAAAGTCTCTGTGATGCTAACCAGAAGACGCTCAACACGACTGCCATTCCAATTGAACATGATGTGAGCCAGACCGAGCGGTCCGGCAATAGAACACAAGCACGCTGTGACCATCAAAAGCATATGTGCGGTTGATGGAACAGTGCTGCTCGGGGCGGTGTCCTGTGCCATATGTAGCAGCAAATACCATCCATTAAGACTCATGATGCAATTTCCGAGCAGGCCCGCCCAGCGCCAAATGCGCCACTGCCGGAGACGCCGCTTGATCGCATCGACGAGTATTCGATCAGATTCGGACAGACTCATAATTGCGGGAGACGGCTTTATGTGTTTACTTGCGGGTCAGTTTTTCCATCAGCTTCATCATTCGCTCTCATCGAAATCCGGACACTCGCAATACATTTCTTTGTACGCCTTTGCACTCTTTTCTATGTCGTGGATTGCCTTGACTTCACAAGCTGTCCCAATTCCGCTTACCACAAAGAGGCCCCAAGCAGGTGGGGCGTAGAAGCCCAGCCCCAACAAAAATAGATCTTGTATTCCGGTGGCAATTGCGGGCGTCACAAGGTTGCCACTGTACTTTATCGCCAGTTCATCGACCCCATTCTTGCATCTCCTCTCGGCTAAGTCTTTGTCCCGAGCGCATTCCTCACAGCTAACAGGCGGCACTGAAAAATAATCACTGGCGCTCTCACCCGGCTGCTCTTTAAAGCAACTTATCACGTTGAATACAGCAACCCAGTGATACCATGACAGACCCGAAGCGTCGATTGTGTTGGCGGGATCGTTGGCCAGAGATAAGTACAGATTCCTTCCGCCGAACTCCTCCAAAAGATCCCTGTTCACCCACCTTTGCAAATACGTGTCATAAAACCTGTACCCGTAGTAGTACAGCCCGCTTGTGGCGGAGGAACTCAGGAACGACACCCACGGCTTGCTCGAAAATCGCATCACGTTCGAGGTCAGCAACGTTCCAGTGCCGGTCAGGTATCGGCCATAGGGGTCGTAAATGTAACTGGCTTGAAGGGTTCCCCCGCTGTTCACCAAAGCCACCACATTCCCGTTCCCGTCAGCGTGGTAGAAGTTGTGATCGCTCCAGCTTCCTCCGCTGTAGCCGTGGCTGCGCGCCAACAATCCGCCGATCCCGCCGGCGCCGTCCAGCGTCCCGCTCAAATCACGCCCGCGC
>JAAYVR010000029.1 GCA_012517065.1 Verrucomicrobiota bacterium
CGGTGTTGAGCGACGAGGAGATCAGGAAGGTGATCAAGGAAGGTGGGAGACTGAGTTTTGGGGCTGCGCTGATGTTGAAAATCAGGCACATAACAGACGGAGTGGCGTTGGGGAGCAGGGCGTTTGTTGAGGATGTGTTCATGAGGCATCGGCCGCTGTTTGGTCCGAAGCGGAAGAGTGGAGCGAGGAAGATTCCTGGGATGTTGTTGGGAGAGATATATGTGTTACGTGATCTGAAGGTGAGAGCGATCGAGTAAGGGCTGGGAGGAGTAAGTCGAGGAAAAGAAGGTAGGGGCGTTTTCAGAGACTGGAGTTGAGGGATGCCGAAGGCCTGGTGAAGGTGATCGGCGATGGGGGATTGTTTTCACGTGATGTCGTTGCCGGCTTGTTCAGCTTGGTGATCACGGCGAGATCTGCAGTGGGAGGGGTTTTCATACCGGCTGAATAGGCGTTGTCGGGTCAAATCTGAAGTTTCCGAGGGTCGTTGAAAGGGGGTAGCGTGGGTTTTGCGGTGGCGGAACAAATAGAGTGACAGACACGATATTTGGTGGCCGGGTCGGGCCGGGCTGGGTGCGCCTTGTGGCCTCATGAGTGAAGTTACCGATGACCGGGGAGTGCCGTTGGCGGGTGTTTGGCGTCGGCGGAGCTGATAGGGTGACAGACACGATATAGCGGCATCGATAAACCCATACCTGCCTCCGGGCGAGATTTCCGGGGGCCCGCGTATTCTGAAATTGCCGCGTAAAGACAGCCGCTTCGGACGACAGTCGGGGTATGAACACTGAGGGTGCGAAGCATTGGGACGGAGCACGCGGAGAATAGGTTCACACACGAGACTTCCTTCACGGCGGAGAATCTGTGATGATCGTGCAAACAATATGAGCGACAAAACGGGAAATCGTGAACATTCCGCGGCGAACCAAGCCGGGCTGTCGAAGGCCTACGACCCGCGGACTGTCGAAGAGAAACTATATAATTGGTGGACTGAGCAGGGGCTTTTTGTTGCCGACCCTGAGCGTGTTAAACCGGGTCGGCCTGCGTATTCGATTGTGATTCCACCCCCGAATGTCACCGGGGTTTTGCACATGGGGCACGTCCTGAACAACACAATACAGGATATTCTGGCGAGAAAGGCGCGAATGGACGGGAAGGAAGTTCTATGGCTGCCGGGCACTGATCACGCTGGAATCGCCACCCAGGCTGTTGTGGAAAAGCACCTTCGCAAACAGGGTCTGATGAAACACCGCGAAGACTTGGGGCGCGACAAATTCCTCGAACACGTCTGGGCATGGAAGCACAAGCATGGCGGAATAATCATACAGCAACTGAAGAAACTGGGCTGTTCATGTGATTGGACCAGGGAGCGGTTCACGCTCGACCCCGAGTATTCCCGCTGCGTGCAAAGAGTTTTCGTCGAGTTGTACAAGAAAGGTCTGATCTACCGAGGCAAGCGCATGGTCAATTGGGACCCCGCAGCGCGCACCGCTTTGTCTGACGAAGAAGTCGAGATGATCGAGGAAAAAGGGCATCTGTGGCACATCAAGTATCCCCTGATTGATGAACGCGGCCAACTCACCGGACAGTACGTGGTGGTGGCCACCACGCGGCCCGAGACGATGCTGGGCGACGAGGCTGTGGCGGTTAACCCGGATGACCCGCGCTATACAAACCTTGTTGGCCGCAAGGTTCTTCTTCCGCTGCAGAACAAGCCCATCCCGATCATCGCGGATCAGTTGGTTGACCCGAAATTCGGAACCGGTTGTGTCAAGGTCACTCCCGCGCACGATCCTGCTGACTATGAAATTGCTGTCCGGCACGGCCTCCCGTTCACGGTTGTGATCGGTCCTGACGGTTGCATGACAGCAGCGGCAGGCGAGGAATTCGCCGACATGGATCGGATGGAAGCCCGCAACGCCGTGGTCGAGGAACTGACCGAGCAGGGGTTACTGTTGAAGACCGAGCCATACGTTCACAACGTTGGCTACAGCCAGCGCAGCCATGTGCCGATCGAGCCGTTGCTCAGCGAGCAATGGTTCCTGAAATACCCGAGCGTCGAGATCTCCACTCGCGCTGTGGAAGAAGGCCAAATCGGGTTTCATCCGGAAAGGTGGGTCAAGACTTACGCGCACTGGATGCGGAACCTCAGAGACTGGTGCATTAGCCGGCAATTGTGGTGGGGGCACCGCATTCCGGTTTGGCGCAAGTCTTTTGCGGAGGAGGCGCTCCGGGATTTGAGTCCTCGCTTGGCGGAGGCGGCGAGGTTGGCGCAAATGACCGCATGCGAAGCGACGGCTTTGGAGGATCGGTCGTTTCAGTGGTCGTTTTCGGGGCAACCGGGGCAGGAATCAACATGCCGGTTTGAGGTCGGCGTCAACGGGAAAGTCGAAGTTGAGGTGGCAACGGATTCAGAAGCGGAAACGCGCGTGCTTGAATCGATCGGGTTCGACCAGGACCCCGATGTCTTGGACACGTGGTTCAGCTCGTGGTTGTGGCCATTTGCTACAATGGGATGGACAGGGGATAAAGAGCGCGATTCTCAGAACAGGCTCCTGAAGGCTTTTTACCCTACAACAGATCTGGTCACGGGTCCGGACATAATATTCTTCTGGGTTGCCCGGATGATCATGGCTGGTTACGAGTTCATGGGCGATTTGCCGTTCAGGAACGTGTATTTCACCGGCATCATACGCGACAAGCTCGGCCGCAAGATGAGCAAGAGCCTTGGGAATTCACCGGACCCGCTCGAACTCATTGACAAGTACGGAGCTGATGCGCTGCGCTTTGGCACCATGCGCAGCGCGCCCCTCGGTCAGGACGTGTTGTTCGACGAAAAAGACGTCGAGCTTGGCCGAAACTTCTGCAACAAACTCTGGAACGCATGCAGGTTCAGGCAAATGCAGACTGCCGACGCTTCTGCGACATCGAGAGGAAAGTGCGGAGCAATCGATCCTCGCCTGCTTGCCAATGACGATCATTGGATACTGTTCCGACTTGATCAGGCAATCCGCGAGATCAACACGGCTTTTGATGAGTACCGATTCAGCGAAGTTACCACGACGCTCTACCGGTTTTTCTGGAGCGAGTTCTGTGATTGGTACATCGAAGCGAGCAAATCCGCTCTTTACGGCCCTGATCCGGCTCGCAAAGCCAACACCATTGCGGTGATGGATTTTGTGCTGAGCCGCGCGCTAAGGCTGCTACATCCTTTCCTTCCGTTCGTCACAGAAGAACTGTGGCATGGCCTTGGCTGCAATTTGGAGTTTCCACATGACCGTGGTGGATTGACAATCATGACCGCTCCGTGGCCGGAGCCGTTCACGCAATCGGAAATCAATCAGCTTGGCCTCGACGTCTCCGCAGCAAACACTGCAGACGCAAAGTACGAACTGGTCGGAATGGGGCGCGATTTGAGGCGGCAATTCAACATCCCGGCCAACAAGAAGTTGAAGTACGTTCTCAAGCCCGCGTGCGAACCCGAGGCCTCTGACCTTGACGTGATGCGGTTTCTGTTGAACGCCGAATCGGTGACGGCCGACGCATCGTATGTGCCGCCAAAGGGTACGCCGATGGCGGCCAATACCTTTGGTGAGATCTATTTGCCCCTTGCCGGCGCGATCGATGTTGCAGCAGAAAAAGCGAGACTCGAAAAAGAATTGGCAAAGGCGCGAACCGAGATCGAACGCATCGAGTCCAAATTGACGCAAGCCAAACAAACACAAAAAGTCCCGCCCCATGTGATACAAGAGCAACAACGCCGGCTCGATGAATGGAAAGCCCGCGAGAAGCGCTTCGCAGCGGCACTGGAGGAATTGTCGTGTTGAGCAAACGGCTGAGATTCTGCGATAGGGAACGCGTCTGCGAGCTTGCGGTAGGCGGGGTGGCCACAGGGCCCATTATGCAAGGACCCCGACCTAGGCGTCGGCAAGCCGGGGGAGTCCCGCCGGAAAGACTTCAAATGCGGCAGTTTGGACCCAAATTTGCGGGGAAAAAAAGTTCAAAAACATTGCGATTTCTGTTTGACAATCTCTCGAAATACCCGTAAAAGCTAAACACCTTTCGGACAGATTATGGAGAACGTGTGGAATGGGGCGTAAGTGCGCGCACCCACTAAATAGGACGAAGATTTATGAATAAGCTGATAACGTGTGCCAGTGTTGCAGCGGTCGGGGCAGCCGCATTGCAGGCTCAATCAGTTGAAGGAGCTGCCGTCACCAAACCGTGGAGCGTCTCGGCCAAGTTGCGTGGGTTTTATGACGACAACTACGCCACAACCCCCAAAGACGCATTCCCGGGGTCGCCGGGCAAGGAGAGCAGTTGGGGATTCAATATAGCGCCAACGGTCTCGGTTAACATCTTGCGCGATATTACCACCATCGGCGTGGAATACACTTACGACCTCCGTTGGTACGAAGCCCGAACAGATAATGAAATCGACCAGACACACAAGGCCGATCTCAACATTGGCCACATGTTCTCTGATCGGTTCAGAGTCGATCTGACCGACTCGTTCGTTTACTCGGATGAGCCGAGCGTGATCGCCGAAAACAAGGGGTTCTACAACACTTATTATCGGACCGAGAACAACAACCTGCGTAATTACGCCGGCATCGCTTTCACCGGCAGCCTTACGGAGCAGCTCGGAACTCGAATCGGGTATTCAAATGGGTACTACGATTATGAGGAAAACGGCCCCGGCAGCCGATCCGCGTTGTTGGATCGCCTCGAGCACCTCATCTCCGCAGACCTGCGCTGGACTTTCCAAACAACCACTGTCGGCTTGCTCGGTTACCAGTTCGGTATCGTCGATTATACAAGCAACGACCTGCTGACCAATCCGGCATGGTATCCAGTCGGCACGGTCATTCCTAAAGCCGAGGTCAGAAATCAGCAGTCACATTACATTTTCGTCGGAGCTGACCACAAGTTCACTCCTGAGTTTGGCGCGGCAGCCCGTGCGGGCGTCCAGATAGCCGATTATCCTGATGCAGTGGATGGCATGGAAGACAACATCGTCACCCCCTACGTAGATGTCGCGCTCACGTACAATTACGCCGATGGTTCCCGCGTCCAGATCGGCGTGAAGAACGAGTTGATTGCCACCGACGTTGCTCTGCCGTACGTGGGGACCGGGAGTCTGGAACCGGCCACCAGTTCGCAACTCGCCACCAGCGTTTACGGCGCCATTATTCACAAGATCACGCCCAAACTGCGTGGCATGGTCCGTGCCGGATGGCAACACGGGTCGTTCCAAGGTGGCTATTTCGATGGCGAATCTGACGATTATTTCGCCTTGGACATCAACGCTACCTACAGCTTCAACCAGTATGTTGGCGCGGAAATCGGATATGCATATGACAACCTGTGCAGCGATCTTCCGTACCGCGAGTTTGACAGAAACCGGTTTTACTTTGGCATAATTGCGAAGTATTGATTATTTGACTTGAACCAAATACGGGGAGGCTGGAATCCGAGTCTAGCCTCCCTTTTTGTTCACCATGGAAAACGCCAAAACAACTATTCCGACGCAGACGGCTGCTCAAGAGAGCCAACTCCATTTTCTTGATTACTGGAGGATAATCCGGATTCGCAAGACCATCATTCTCGCTGTGTTTTTGTTGGTCCTCCTCACGACGACTGCCGTGACCTTCGTCCTGCCCGAGTCCTACATGAGCACGGCAAAGATCGCCATCGAGAAGGAGGCCACTGACATCGAACCACTGGGGCGCAGCCAGTCCCCGCTCCAGTACGACCCCTATTTCGTCAATACTGAGTTCGAGAAAATCCAGTCCAAGTCGGTCTTGTACCCCGTTATATCGAACCTTAACCTCATGAAGATTTACGCAGACAAAGATCATTACGGGGACAGGTCCGATCCAAACCCGACCCCGTGGGATCTGCAAGATACTTACAAGCAACTGCGAAAAAACCTCGATGTCCGCCTCTCTCGCAACACAAGTCTGATCGAAATCCGCGCTTATGACCGGAAAAAAGAAATCGCAGCCCAGATAGCTAACGAAGTCGCCGATTCCTACAAGAAATGGCGGCTTTCGGACAAGGAGGAGAATTCCAAAAGGGGAATCCAAGTGCTTACCAACAAGTTGGTGGATATCAACGACCAAGTAGAGGCAGCTCAGAAACGCGTTAACGAACTCCGGTCCAAATACAATATTGCGGATTCGTCGGCTGAAACCCCAGCTTATCAAGTGTCTCTCGAGCGGGAAAAGGTGAGCGCACTCGCGGTCGAGCTAACGCGCGCAGAAGCTGAGTATGTGTTTTACCAGACCAAACTGGACGAGCTGGCGAGGTTGGGCCGTCTCGACCTGCGCAAAGCCGTCCTCACTGCAATGCCGACCGAGCAACAGCTTCCGCAACTGCTCAGCGAACTGGCTCTGGCAGAACAAACGCTGGCACGGCTCCGAGTCGATTATTCACCCGAACACCCTGACGTGAGGCGGGCCGCAGCTTTGCTCGAGCAGGTAAACAAGCAGATCGAGGACCGGCTGGACGGTATCCTATCAGGCCTCACCAACCAGGTGGTATCTCTCAAGGCTCGAAGAGACCAACTGCAAAAAGCCGTCGAGGAAGCCAAGAGACAGGTGGCTGAGGAAGCCCAGAAATCAGGCGAGTACTTCCTCGCGAAACGTGAGCTGGAAAACAAACAGAAGATCCGCGATGCCATTCTCTTGCGCACTTTGCAGGAAGAAGTGGACATGGCCCTTCCAAAGGCCTCGATGGTTCAATTGGTTGAACCTGCTGAGGCAGCCAAACGGCCCGTTCGACCGAACATTGTGCTCAACATCGCGCTCGGGGCAATTGTTGGACTGGTCATGGGTGTTGGACTCGCGTTTTTCATTGAATACCTCGATACGAGCGTCAAGACGATCGACGACGTTGAGCGCGCGCTTCAAAGCCCCGTTCTGGGAGTCATACCTCAGAACATCGGGAATATCTTGAAAGAAGGGCCGGACAGCCCACACGCTGAAGCCTACAGGGTGTTGCGCACAAACATCTTGTTCTCCCGCAAGAACCCGTCGGCCAACGCACTCACGGCCGTGAGCGGCGGCGCGGGCGAAGGCAAGTCAACCACCGTTTTCAATCTTGCTGCTGTTTTCGCGCAGAACGGACAACGGGTGCTGATGGTTGACTCTGACCTCCGGCGCCCGAGCCTGCACAAGTTCTTGGGAGTTTCAAACAGCATCGGTCTTACCAACTACCTCCTGAAACAGAACACGCTCGAGGAAGTGATCCAGACAACTTCGCATCCGAATCTCGATTTTCTGCCGAGTGGAAAACTGCCCAGCAGCGCCCTTGGTATATTGAACTCGGCGCGGATGAAAGAGTTCATCGACGATGTAAAGCGGCGGTACGATTTTGTGTTCTTCGATTCGCCGCCAATCATGGGCGTCAGCGATGCTTCAATCATTGCCAGCTTGGTCGATCTATCGATTCTTGTCGTGCAGTACCGAAAGTACCCGCAGGCAATGACACTCCGGGCAAAGCAGATGGTTGAGAAGGTCGGCGGCACAATGCTCGGAGTCGTGCTCAATAACATCAACATCTCCCAAGATTCGTACTACTACTACTACAGCGGCTATTACTACGACTATTACTCGAAGTACGATTACGACGAGTACAAACACCATGACGAGGCGGATGCCGAGGTGCAAACCTCGGAAAAGGCCGCCAGTGCTGATTTGAAACCAAAATATTGATTGTTCTTTCCGCATTTGCTGTTCAGGATTTCAGGGTTATGAGCAATTTGTTGCGGTTCGCATTGGGTGTTGTGGGTGGCGCTGTGTTGTTGGCCAGTGCCTTGTTGCTTTGCGGATGTTCAACAGCCACGGGCGGCGGAGAGGCAAGTACGCCTCATTATGTACCGCCAACAGGGGCCTCTCAGAGCGCCGGCGCAGACAGCCTCGCATACTCGAGTCCCGACATAATTCGGGTTGGTGACAAACTGACAATACGACTCACCGACATCCCGAACCCGCCTGACCCGATTGATGTCCGCGTGCGCGAAGACGGCACGATCTCGCTCATTCTTGGCGTGCAGATTCAGGCGGCAGGCAAGAAATCTGGCGAGCTGGAAACCGAGATTCACCAGCAATACGTCCCCAAGTACTTCCAGCGCCTCACAGTAAATGTCAAATGCGAAGAGCGGGTGTTCTACGTCGATGGCGAAGTCCGCAAGCCAGATCGCTACATTTACACCGGTGAAATGACAGTGCTCAAGGCGATCAGTACCGCTGGCGGATTTACTGAGTTTGCGAAGAAAAACCGAGTGGAAGTCACCCGCGCCAACGGCGGCAAACCTCTGGTCGTCGATTGTGTCAAGGCGCTCCGAAACCCCAAGCTTGATATCCCAATTTATCCGGGTGACCGAATCTTCGTTCACAAGCGGATTTGGCTCTGATGGTGCTCCTGGAAGTCCTCTCCGGGCCGACGACAGAAAAGGCATTCGCAGCCCGGAAGTTCCCCTTCCTGATAGGCCGTTCGCCAAAATCTGACTTGCGGTTGGAGCTGGGAGGCGTGTGGCCCGAACACGCGCGGATTGAATTTGATCGTTCCGAAGGCTTCAAGGTCGCAGCTGCGCCTGACGCTTTGCTTATTGTAAATGGAACGCAGGTCCAACGCGCAAGGTTGCGCAAAGGTGACGTCCTCGAGATCGGAGCTGTCAAGCTGCGGTTCGAGTTTTCTCCGGTTCGCCAGCGGGGACTGAGGTTGCGCGAACTGAGCTGCTGGTTGTTGATTGCCGTGCTATTTGTTGTGCAGGCGTCGGTAATGTACTGGCTGGCGCGATGAAGGTTTGCAGGGAGGTCGATTTTTGCCGGTGTCGCATGCCTGTTTGGTCTGAGCCGGAGCTTCGCTGATCAATGCCTGAAGTGCCGTTCGCCCGTGAAGACCATGGCCATGCCGCGATCGTTTGCCGCTGCTATTACCTCGTTGTCGCGCACTGAACCGCCCGGCTGAATCGCAGCAGTCGCTCCAGCGTCGGCCGCCGCAAGGAGTCCGTCCGGGAACGGAAAGAACGCGTCGCTGCAAACTGCGCTGCCCGCTAGAGACAGGCCTGCTTCGTCGGCTTTGCGAACGGCTATGCGGCTGGCGTCAATCCGGCTCATTTGTCCCGCGCCTATGCCGAGGGTGCGATCGACCTGCGCATAGACTATCGCGTTTGATTTCACGTGCTTCACAACGCGCCAACCGAACAACATGGCCTGCCACTCTTGCTCGGTCGGCTGGCGCTTTGTCACCACGCGCACCTCCTCGCGCCGCACCGTGTGCCGGTCCGACTGCTGCCAGAGGAAAGATTCTGCGCCCACACTTCGGATTTCCCAATGCTGCGGACTGGAAGTCGGACGTCGGCGAACTTCGACGAGGCGAAGGTTCTTTTTTCTTTCGAGGATGGCCAATGCCTCAGGAGTGAAAGCAGGCGCAACAATCACTTCGCTGAAAATATCCGCAATCAACTTTGCGCATTCCCCGTCAAGCGGGCGGTTAACACCGATTATTCCGCCGAACGGAGCTTGTCGGTCGGTCGCAAACGCTTTCTCCCATGCTTCAGCGAGCGTTTCGCCCTGGCCAACGCCGC
Organism: Verrucomicrobiota bacterium; assembly: GCA_012517065.1. GTDB lineage: Bacteria > Verrucomicrobiota > Verrucomicrobiia > Limisphaerales > J093 > JAAYVR01. Next base: position 9,590 of record JAAYVR010000029.1, read on the forward strand.
ATGGATTTGTGTGTTTCAGGATCGCCAGCGTTGGCCTGTCGTCAGCGAATTCTTCGAGGAGCGCCGCTGCAGCGGTGAGATCGAGAATGTTGTTGTAGGAGAGCTCCTTTCCTTTCAACTGGCGGTAGTAATCCTTGAACCTTCCGTACAATGCGGCCGACTGATGCGGGTTCTCACCGTATCGGAGCGGTTGAGCCAGATCGGCTTCCACGACAAGTTTGGGCGGCCATGGGTGGGATTCATCTGCCGTTTGAGTTTCGCCTGCGGCGCAAACGCCGGAGAGATACTTGCTGATTGCGGCGTCATAGGCAGAAGTGCGTGCAAACGCTTTTGCGGCCAACCGCCTCCGCAGCGCCAGCGATGTGGTTCCTGTTGCAAGGATTTCGTCTGCAACCACGGCGTAGTCCGCCGGGTCCGTGACAACTGTGACGTGTTCGTGGTTTTTTGATGCGCTCCGAATCATGGATGGACCGCCAATGTCAATGTTCTCGATCGCTTCGGCCAGGGTTGTGCCGGGACGCGCCACCGTGGCTTCAAATGGGTACAGATTGACAACGACCATGTCGATCGGGACTATGCCATGGCGCTGAGCAGCCGCTTCGTGCTCGGGATTGCCACGCAGGTAAAGCAATCCCCCGTGCACCTTCGGGTGCAGTGTCTTGACTCTACCATCCAACATCTCAGGCCAGCCGGTGAACTCAGTCAATTCGATCACCGGAATGCCCGATTCCCGCAATGCCCGTGCCGTTCCGCCAGTGCTCAAAAGCTCGATACCGGCTTGTTGCAGAATCTTGGCAAACGGAACCAGACCTGTCTTGTCGAAAACCGAGAGAATTGCTCGCTTCATCTTTGCCATAACCTGTCGGCAGCAAGGTTCACGCACCCAACCGGGCGCCGTCAACAGCCAAATCGAAACTTCGAGCCTGGCACTTTATCCGATTGCAAGAGCCGGGATCAAGCGGAGGTGAGCGCCCCGCGCCAGGCGAATCGAATGTCCTTATTTCTGAACTTCGAGCCTGGCACGAAGCGGGCCTACCACAACAAGCTCGACGTCAGATGAAATTGAACCGTGGGGAAAGGTTGTTCGGTGGAAGTGCCCTCAGTATCTCCAAGGGAAGCTAACTGGTGCCGGCGGAGGGGGTCGAACCCACATGCCCTTTCGGGCACCAGATTTTGAGTCTAGCGCGTCTGCCAATTCCGCCACGCCGGCATCTGAGACTGCGCGGTCTGCACAACACTTCCGTCAAAGTGACGTCTGCCAACCGCAACGGCTCAATATATAAACCACAAAGTTCTCAACTGCAAGCCTGTTCCGAAGTTAGCCCAACTCGTGACGAACTCTGGACTCGTGACGAACTCTGGTCCTGGCGAGGTCGCGACACTGCAGCCTGCCAGCTGCCCCAAGGTGATCTTGACCAAACCGTTTGGGTGAAGCTGCACGGCGCTATGGGGAGGCAAGCACCGCCTCCGCCCATATTCAACAGATAGGATGTTGTAAAAAGGTGCTTTCGGCGCGGGGCTCCAGAGGCCAGAATGCGGCTGCGCCGCCGAGTACGCGGTGGCGCGTGCTCATGAAACAGAATCGGCACATAATGATTACGGGTGGCGCCGGATTCATCGGCTCGCACTTGACAGAGCGCCTGCTGTCCGAGGGATTTCGCGTGACTGTTATCGACGATTTTTCTACGGGAAACCCGCAGAATCTCGCCGCGGTCGCCAACGATCCCAGCCTGACGGTTATCAAATCAAAGGTTTCGTCCTGCGCCAGTCTTGCAGAACTTGTCTCAGAATGTTCTGCAGTCTTTCATCTTGCGGCGGCGGTTGGGGTTGAACTTGTACTGCGCGAGCCCATTGCCACCCTGCGTACGAACCTCGATGAAACCGAAGCGATTCTGAGTGCCGCCTGCCCGGCGCGCGTGCCCGTGCTGGTGGCGTCCACTTCAGAGGTCTATGGCAAAAGCCAGAAAGACGAGTTCAGTGAGGACGACGACCTGCTGATCGGTCCACCAACGCTTACAAGGTGGAGTTACGCATGCTCAAAGCTAATGGACGAATTCCTTGCTCTTGCCTATTGGCGCGAGCGAGGTTTGCCTGTGACCATCGTTCGGATTTTCAACACAGTGGGGCCGCGTCAAACCGGACGTTATGGTATGGTGTTGCCGCGCTTCATCGCCGCTGCCAAGAGCGGCAAACCGATTCAAGTCTATGGTGACGGAACCCAGACACGGTGTTTCTGCGATGTGGCTGACACCGTGGAAGCTCTCGTTCGCCTGCAACGATCCCCCGAAGCAACAGGCGAGATTTTCAATGTCGGGACCGATCACGAAATCACACTGCTCGATCTTGCTCGGAAGGTCCGCGAAGTCCTGGAATCGAGCTCAGCAATTGAGCTTGTGCCGTACGAGACGGCCTATGGGCCTGGTTTTGAGGACATGCGCCGCCGCAAACCCTGCCTCGCAAAACTGGTGCGCGTAACCGGATTCAGACCCGCTACACCTTTGGACACAATCATTCGCCGTGCGGCAGATGTGATGTGAAATGAGCTGAACGCGGCTCGAGCCCGTGAGCTGACCCAGCAGCGCACGATCCAGTCCGTGGTTGAGAATGGCAGAAAAACGGGTGTAGAAAAATGGGGTCAGAGTGGATGTTGGGCGCAGCGGCAAACAGCGACTTGTTCGGCGGACGGTCTTTCTGCCAGGCATTTTCCGCCATAAGTTTTTCTGTCTTGAGTGTCTCTGCTCCTGTGCGTTGCGGTCTAACTTGGAAATCTCACTGGCCAATCCCTTGGATTCACACATGCCTTCGCTCCGGTAAGATTTCCGGGTCGGCATATTCCATGAGCTCTTGATGACACCCGATTCGCAGACTGCTCAGGGTATATCATTACATTGAAAAGTCCTTCATGTTCGCGAAGGTTTTGAGGCTGCGAGTTTGGTCAATTTCTCCGTATCTGCTTCTGTTGCCAACAGTAAGGCGGTCACAACGGTACGGCCTGGGGGAGTGAGTCGGATGAAGTGCCAGGCTCGTTGTCTGAGTGTGGCCCCAAATAGAGGGACAGACTCGTTGTTTGGGTGTTGCCCCCGGATTGCGGCGTGGCCCGTAAACTGCCCATTGTTCCAGTCCGCGGCTGCCTAAGTCTGTGGAGGAAGCCCTCCGATGCCGATATGGGGACAGACACGTTGTTTGTACATAGAAACAAAGCGGCAGCAAGCTACCGCACTCCAAGCGCTTCGCGCCTGCCAACGCCCACTGCATCCGCGGCAGCGCGTTAGAAACCATCGGGATCAGCGGCGAGATCGAACGAGGCCAATATGGGGACAGACACGTAGTTGGCTCGGAGCAACGCTGGTCGCCCCTCGACGCAGGCGTAAAGCGCTGACGTACCACAATCAGGACCAGAAAGCTTTCAGTTCTCCGCGTAAACGCGGAACTCGAACGGCGATGGGTTGCTCTGCGCAGCAGGTGATGCCACGGCCACGGCCGCTAGCCCGGAAATCTCACGGCTTGGCAAGCGCCGAGCCCGTCTATTGTCTGTTGGGGAGGGGGCGCCGCACGCATGATCGGCACGGGGCGGAGCCTCGCTGACTGGTGTTCAACATTCCTCAACAACCTCAAGTCCGAGCAGCCGACCCAAATGTCGGATTCGCCGGACATGATCACCGTAATAGGCCACTCGGTGCAATGAAGCGTAATAGTCCGAGGCGCTGTCCCCGAGCGCTCCGCCGCCCCAATTATCGAGCAGTTTTTCGGCGTTGTTGACTTCAGCGACCAATTCGGTTCTGCAACCGCGTTCCTGGCCTTTGGGGACTCGCGGGGCTTCGACGGTTTTTCCCTTGAAAACCAACAATGTTTTCAGGTGCACGAGCTTGGTGAAAGTGACTGTTTGTCCGGGGCGATAATGGACTTCAGGGACAGCGCCGCCACGGACTTCGGCGTGTCGGCGCAGCCAGTAAGGGGCACCAGTACTTTGCGGCCCCTCCATCTTTCTCGGGGCCGAGCAATGCGACAGATAGAAGTGGTTTTTTGAAACATCCACGCTCCCGGCGTTTCCGAGGAACCCGGGCTGATTCAGAGCATGTTGCATGATCAACATCGTGAGCAGGCAATCCATGTCGCCATCGCAAGCAGCCGGGATGCCGTTGTCATTCAATCGCATGAACCCCAAACACGGGAATCCCCGCGGGAGCCAACCCATGCAAGTGCCGACGCACAGGCCACAAGCGCGGTTTTCCTCGAGCAGTTTCTCGAGGGTTAAACTGGCACGGGCTGCCTTGACGACATCCTCGCGGGCAGGCTCGACGATTTGTTCTGCCTCGCGCATCCACTCGTCAGCGCGCTTTTCAGCAGCATCTGAGTCAACTGTCGCCATTACCGCGTCGTATCGTCCGTCAGCTATCGGGACCATTTCCACCCCGAGTCGTTCTTTGACTGCGGCCGGGTCGTGGGACACAGGTGTGCCTTTGAAGGGCGGGGAGGCAAGAACCCGGCTGCGGCGGAGGAGCGGAATCACGCGCAACAAGCGCGCGGCTTCTTCAAGGTCATTGTAGTCAGTGGTATTGAATGACGTTATGCGGTGTCCCTGTTCGCGCCACGGTTTTACAAGACACCAATCGTGCCCACCAATGACGGGCAAATGGAACACGGCAACCGGCCGGTGCTGGGTGAGAATGGTTGGGATGACTCCGCTGGCCAATCCAAATATGTCCGAACTAATGGCTAGCACGGGTGCGTCAGGGCCGGACCTTTCGAGTAATTGCGCGGTTTCATTGGCGTTGGTTGCGCGGCCAATGACGAATTCAACGTTGCCGAGGTTTTTCTCGGCTTCAGCGAGCTTTTGGGTGGCCAGCGCAACCTCATTCTCTGAAAGGGACCAGCTTCTGTCGGGGGCGCTTCCAGCGAAAATCACGCAGATTTTTGTTTTCGAAGCAGGGTTGGATGCATCCGGTCCTGGTGACGGCGTTGACGACGCAACTTGAGCTAGTACTGTTCCAGACGCCAACGCAGCTCCGCCAACGGCAGCGGTACTCAAGAAATGCCGACGAGTGCATTCAATACACATGCAAATGTCCTCCGCAAACTGCACAAGGTTTTACTCTGGTGGAAACCGGCCCTGCTCGCTCGGCGGCTCGCAGAAGGTGGCGTTTCCATTGAGATCACGTCTGCATTGTTGGCGGATGGCTACTGACCCGCAAGCAATATGTGCGAGCATTTCAAGACATCGTGTCTGGCACTCTTTCAGACCCCAAACGCCCGGAAAGCACACTCAAAGTGCCATTTCTGTGGGGTTTTCTGGTTAACCCGCAGGCGCGTTGTCATCTGTGGGGCCACCGAAAATGCGGCTTAGCTCCGGACGAGCCAGTATCGATGCTGTTATAGCGATATGAGCCGCGTAGTAGGTGGGAAGGATCAAGAAGTTCAACCTGCGATAATGCAGGAACTCGCCTAATGAGATGAGCGTATCTGAAAACACAATCAGCGCAATTCCAGCGAAGTACAACCATTTAGCCGGCCGGGGTTGTTTCAAGCCAAGAGCCGCAGCAAGTCCAATGCACGAAACCAGTAAGTATAACAGCACGGCCGCCCAAAGCGTCCTGTTCTCGATCGCCGGAGAGAGTCCCAACACAAAATACGGGACGAACACGAGCAGCACCACCGCCAAAGCGCCAGTGTTGATTCTTCCGTGAGCAAGTGCGTATCGCAAGAACCCGAGGTGTGCTGTAAAAAATGCCGCGATACCGGCCTCGAAGTAATGTGCATGCCACTTGCGGCTCGACAAGAAGTAGTCACCGACCATTGACATTGCGAAGGCCGCGACGACCCACCACAATTGTAATCGGGAAAGCCGCGGTTTCCGGCACATGCATGCAATGAGGATGATTCCGCACCACGCGGCCACGGCCAGTTTGAACGGAATGCGGCCGGTCCACAGCGCCATGGCCGCTGCGGTTGCGGGCAAAACCAGAAAAGCAAAGTTCCGCACGCACGGAGCGTAGCCCGACCTGCAGATTGCCGTCGAGGAGCAAGAACTGAGTTGTATTAGTCTCTGGCAGCCCAAACTGAGAATTCTCTCATGCGCCCTATTCGTCAGCAAAAGGCATTTTCTCTTTACTTGGGAGCGTGAAAGTCACAGAATACTTTCACTATGCTCGGGTAGCTGCTGCGGGGCCGAAGTCGAATTTGCACACGACGTTTCTATGCGTGGAGTTGAGCAGATACAAGCGTGGATCATTCAAGTAATGCGTTGACAACGCACGACGGAATTCCGGCCGTCCGATTGATTCGATTGGACCAAAATCTTGGCTGCCCGCTAAACAGGATCGCAAGAGCGGGTCCGCGGGCAACCTCGCCGGCAAAAGGCATAACAAAAAAGCCAAAATAAGGAGTCCAACCATGGCAGGGAAGGCACGCAGAACCACGCATCGGAGCAGTAAGGGAACCAAACTGTACGCAGTGAGAGATAAGAAGGGGCGTTTTAAGGATATCCAAACCTACAAACGCGCCCACAGAGCCGACCTCGCCCGCAAGAGCAAGGCCGAGACCAAAAGCAAGTAACGGCGCTGTACGGTCACAGGACCGTTTGCTTCCGATCCGTTAGGTGCGCCGCAGTTTGTGGTGCCCAAGTGGCTGACATTGGCTGCGTACGGCTTCATCCGCTGCGCAGCAGAAGGTGGGATTTGGCCTTTTGGCAGAACGGAAGATTGATATACTTCTTGTGGAGACAGCAGACGGACTGACTCACAAAAAGGTGTCGTAGGTTGTCGTTTCTTGGCTCGATGTGCGATTACGAAAAACTTGGCGTGTTCTACCTTGGTCGGCATTATGATCCGACCGAGCGGAGGAGATTGGATGACCCTGTGCTTTACGATTCGAGGCACCTGCTTACCCATGCGTTAGTTATAGGAATGACCGGCAGTGGGAAAACCGGCCTTTGCTTCGACATAATCGAGGAAGCCGCCATCGACGGTATACCTTCACTTGTGATCGATCCGAAGGGCGATTTGGGTAACCTGTTACTGACCTTTCCAGATTTGCGCCCGGAGGATTTTGCGCCCTGGGTAAATGAAGAGGATGCCAAAAGGAGCGGTGTGTCTGTGGCGGAATTTGCAGCACAGCAGGCTGATCTCTGGCGTAAGGGCTTGGCCGCTTGGGGCCAAGATGGTGACCGAATCAGGCGGTTGCGGTCGTCAGCCGACTTTGCCATCTATACCCCCGGCAGCGGTTCGGGGCGACCCTTATCCATTCTCAAGTCATTTGCTGTCCCACCGGTCGAGATCATGGAGGACATTGAACTTCTCCGTGAACGCGTCAGTTCAACCGTGGTCAGCTTGCTTGGACTGGCGGGCATAGACGCGGACCCTGTGAAGAGCCGGGAAAGCGTGCTGCTCGCGAACATTCTTCAACATGCTTGGAAGCGGGGACAGGACATGGACGTTGCCGGGTTGATTCAGGAAGTCCAGAGACCTTCATTGCAACGCATCGGCGTTATTGATGTCGAAGCGCTTTATCCGGCAAACGAGAGATTCGAACTGGCGATACGTCTGAACAACCTGCTTGCGGCTCCTGGATTCGAAGTGTGGGCGCAAGGAGAACCGCTTGACGTTGGGCGGTTGCTGTACACCGACAGCGGCAAACCGCGTGTTGCCATTCTGTCGATCGCGCATTTGGGGGAGGCTGAGAGGATGTTTTTTGTCACGTTGCTGCTCAACGAGATTTTGGCGTGGATGCGGCGCCAATCCGGCACCACAAGCCTCAGGGCACTAATGTACATGGACGAGATCTTCGGCTACTTTCCACCGGTTGCGGTTCCTCCTTCGAAACAACCTTTGCTGACGTTGCTGAAGCAGGCGCGTGCATACGGCTTGGGGATCGTTCTTGCGACACAGAACCCTTCGGATTTGGACTACAAGGGGCTGTCAAACATCGGGACCTGGTTTATAGGGCGCCTGCAAACAGATCGAGACAAGGCCCGTGTTTTGGAAGGGCTCGAAGGCGCTGCGGCAGGCCGCGGCGCGAGTCTGGACCGTGCTTCTGTTGAAAGAACCATCAGCGGGCTGGGCAGCAGGGTTTTTCTGCTGCACGACGTTCAGGAGGAGGGACCGCAGATATTCGAGTCACGCTGGGCGCTGTCCTATTTGCGCGGTCCTTTGTCCTCAGCTCAAATCAAAGCGCTTGCGCAGGTGCGACCCTTGGCGCCTGCTGCGCCGCGTGTGGAAAGTGCCCGGGCCGTGATTGCTGCCACGCCACAACAGCCTGCTCCTGCTGCTGTTTCGCAGCGCCCTGTGCTGCCGCCCCAAGTGCCGCAATTCTTTGTGCCTGTGCGGTCAGCACCGATGGGTACCACTATTACTTATCAGCCAAGGCTGCTCGGCAATGCTCAGGTGCGCTATGCCGATGCAAGACTGAAAGTCGATTTGCTCCAGGACATCACCGTAATGACCGAGATCACGGACAGCGCCGTGCCGGTTGATTGGGCCGATGCCGAAGAGCTTGCCATCGCCACAAATCAACTCGAAAAGACGCCAATCGAAGGCGAATACGCCCCCTGCGCACCGGCGGCCAGTCAGGTTAAGAACTACTCCGCGTGGGCGAAGGATTTCGCGGCCTGGATTCAGAACAATCGCAAATTAACCCTGCTTTGCTCGCCGTCGCTCAATCAACACTCAAAGCCCGGCGAGGACGAGCGGGATTTCAGGATTCGGCTTCAGCAGGTTTGGCGTGAAACCCGCGATGCCGCGGCACAAGAGCTGAGGAGAAAGTATAGCCCGAAAATTGCCTCCTTACAGGAACGTTTGCGGCGCGCTGAGGCCGCAAGAGAACGCGAGGCTGAACAGGCCAAACGCGCCAAAATGGATGCGGTAATTTCCCTTGGTTCAACTTTACTTGGCGCTTTTCTTGGGCGCAGGACGGTCTCCACTGGCACAGTTGGGAAGGCTGCCACGACAATGCGCAGCGCGGGCCGTGTGATGGGACAGGAGGGTGACGTCAAACGGGCCGAGGAGACAGTGGAAGCAATCCAACAGCAACTTCGGGCCATTGAAGAACAGTTCCAAGCCGAAGTCGAGTCGGTGATGAACAGTCCTAACCCGTTGACCGAGTCTTTGGATACGATCGTGCTCAGGCCCAACAAGTCGGACATCAGTGTGCGTTTGCTTGCGCTGGTTTGGTTACCGTTTGTGCGGGATAACACCGGTGCGCTGAAACCTGCGTATTGACTTTCGGGGGCTAGCATCCGACAGGATGCAGAGCCGCTGTCCCAGCACGTGCAATCGGCCTCTGATACATTTCACTTCAGTCTTTCATCAAGCTCGGCCAGCTTGAGTCGCACGCAGACGATGTAGGGCGGTTCCCCGGCTGTCCAATGCCCGTAAGTCACCGTCACGATTGTTCCGTCAGGCAGAACTTCCACGCCCGGGTACGCGCAGTCCCATGCGTTATGATTGTCCATGAGCCGCACGCGGTACTGACCTTCGCGGCCTGCCAAGATGTCTTCGTAACGGCCAACCCACGCAACCCAGTCGCCCTTGGTCGGCGACTCCAATGTGGTGTCACGAAAAGAAATGAACAATCTGCCGTCAGGCGCGTATTTGGCTGTGTGACGGTCACCGGTGAGCGCGCCCGGCAGTTCGCGTGGAGCAGACCAGGTTTGTCCTTCATCATTGGAGAAGATCACATGAGAATTTCGAACGCGTCTGTTCTCACGCAGCAGAGCGGCGAGTTGTTTGCCATCGGGGGAGCGTATGATGCCCGGCTCACAAAGGTGAACGTCGCTCCCATGCCAGATTTCGCGCGGGAACGACCATGTGAGCCCGCCGTCTTTCGAAATGGTCTGATATAGTCGAAAGACCACAGGATTGGACAGCTTGCCGTCTCTGGTGAAGTAGCGGCCGTCGTCGTGGAACATTGCCAGGTAATTGCCGGGGCCGGTCTTCAGCGGCACCACCGACCCCATAACGACAATGCCACCCCAATCGCCCACGGGCTGCAGAGGCGTCCAGGTCACGCCGTCGTCTTCTGACACCGCCAGCCGCGCAGGGTAAAGGCCGGACCACACGATCAATCGTTTCCTGCCCTTGTCGTCCACGACACGATGAATGGTGGGCGTTTCGAGGCTTGTGGCCCAGTTTTCCGGCACTGGCAACCGCTCGCTCCATGTGAGGCCGCCGTCAGTTGACCGTTTCAGCACGATGGCTCCTTTCCCGTGGCCTTTTGGGTAAACGCAGAGGATGGTCGATCCGTCCTCGAGCAGGACAGTGCTGGGGTGCCCAAGATACTGTCCCGGCTCCCGGTCAACGATCACCTGCCGATTGGTTTCTGAGGCAATATCGATCAAAGGAACAGAATAACCGCGCTGCAAGTGGGCCGATGGCAATGGCTTGACAGCTTCAGGAAGGCTTGCTGGTGGGGCGCCGGGTGCGGCTGTGAGTTCAATGAAACTGCGCAGTTCACGGCTCATTTTGGTGTCCCCGCCGGTGGCGAGGTAAAACTGCGTGCCTGCAAGTCCGGCGTCGATATTCTCCTTCGATTCCCATTCCGCTCCCGATGCGGTGAACCTTGCGCGCGTGATTGGCTGCCACTGGCCGTCAGTTTTGCGAATCCACACGTTAAAATAACGTGCGCGGCGGACCTCTTGCACGCTGCGCCCATCGCGCCTGAAATCTTCAATAAACGAGTAAAATCCGGCCAGCGGCCTGCCGCCTGTGCGAGTTCGGAATGTCACAAGATGTTTCCATGCATTTTGATTTGGGGACCAGAGATAACCGGCGTAGGCGGTCTTGTTGCTTTGGACGGTGGCGGCGACGCAGAACCTGTTTGTCTGGCCGATTTGCCAGTCGAAATCGGTCATGCATTGTCCGCCGGTACCTTCGCCGCCGAACCGGCGGATGCGCACGCCGTCGCCTTGGTGGAGCAATTCGACTCGATCTTCAGGATTGACCGCGTTGGGGTCATCTCCGCGCGTCGGGTCCCAAACCGAAAATATCGCGACTTTGCGTCCGTTGCCGAGTTCTTGGATGCCGAAGTAACCGGTGTCCCAACCGCAAGCCATGAAATAACTGCCGTCGGTGGATTTATCCACTGTCATTTCCACGTAGAAAACGTCTGCTGGCGGGGCTTGATAACCAAGATGAACAGACCGCGCCGCACGGTACTCACCAGCATGTGATACGGGTACCGTCGCGATTGCGAGGACGCAGAAACCCACAGCAAACACGATCGAGTGCAACGAAGCAATGGGCCGCTTTGACTGAAGTCGTTTGTGCATACGCAGAGATTCTTGCCGGTCAGCCGATTTTTCAAAGGATTTGTTTTTGTCTTTTCAACCGCCGCGATGTCGGGGCACATTGATAGGCATGTGAGTGCCTCGACTTCTGCAATGCGGGTCTTGATTGCAACTCTGACCGTGGGTGGCGGACATTTGGCTGCCGCGGCTGCGCTCGAGGAAGCATGGCGCAGGCTCAGGCCACACGACACGATCGAGCGCTTGGACCTGATGGTTTTCTTTTCGCGTCTCCACCGGAAGCTATACTCGGAAGGCTGGGTGCACATTGCCACCATGGCACCTGAACTGTGGGGATTTGTGTTTGACCGCACAGATGATCCCCGCGTAACGAGTCGTTTGCGGAAAACCAGAGGTTTGCTGCCGAGCGGCTCGAGGGCGAAGTTTGCGCAGTTCATCGAAAAGTCCAAGCCCGACGTTGTTCTTTGCACACACTATTTGCCCGTGGAAGTCCTTGGCAACCTCAAGAGTTCGCCCCAGACTACGCGACAACCAGAATCAACTTTGTCGAAAGTCGTACGCACTGAGCGGGGAACCGGCCGACAGAAAATCCGGAGAAGAGGGCCGCCGGTTCAACCCTTCGTTGTGAGTGTAGTGACAGATTTTGAAGTGCACGCGGTTTGGATGGCGGACGGCGTCGATCTGTACTGCGTTGCTGCTGAGGAATCAAGGGTAAGGCTGGTGGCGCGTGGCGCTGCGCCTGAGACCGTGGTAGCAACAGGGATTCCGGTTTCGCTGAAGTTTTCAACGCATCCCAACCCGCGCGCTGCCCGGAAATTGATCGGTGTGCGGGACGACGTTCCTGTTCTGCTTGTGTTGAGCGGCGGTTTTGGGATGGGCCCGGTGGCAGATGTTCTCCGTCAGCTCGACAAGGTTCGGAAGCCAATCCAGAGCATTGTAGTGTGTGGAAGAAATGAAGAGTTGCGGCGTGAATTGGCTGCAGAAGAGCGTTCGCATCCAACGCATGTTCTCGGATTCGCGTCGAACATGCACGAGCTTATGGCGGCATCGGACCTGATAATCACAAAGCCGGGTGGACTCACCGTCTCGGAGGCTCTTGCGATGGGAAGGCCGTTGTTGATCGTGAATCCAATCCCGGGCCAGGAATCGGCGAACAGCGATTTTCTTCTAAGTCACGGCGCAGCAATCAAAGTGAATTGCATCGAGGATATTCCGGGACGCGTTGAAGATCTGCTGGGATCGAGAAAACTTGCAGCCATGCGAAAGGCGGCGGCTGTTCTGGGGCGGCCCAACGCTGCTGAGACCATTTGCGCAGAAGTGCTGCGACGGCTCGGTGGGGAGTAGCACGCAGCGCGGGGTAGCCGCGACGGAATCATAACGCCCAGATAGGGTAGTTGGTTGCTGGTTTGCGCTTCGCCCCGCCGGGTTGCCCGGGGCGACTCCGTTGCCCGCTGCGAAGAGGATGACTGATCGGAAACCGGATCGTTCGCCCCACTAACAGTGATCGGTTTCCCGGCACTTTGGGCGATGCCACGCCCGCGGCCGTTCAAGTTTCATCTTTAAGCGGAAGACTTTCAGGTGGCTTTCAAATCACGTCAGTGCATCGGCGTGCCTTCGGTTTGGTGTGCACGCGCAGAGTGCCGGACTGCGCGCTCTGACTGATGCGGGCGTTTGCAGTCTAATTGAGTGTCAGGCTCGAGGTTTAACTCGGAAATCTCGTCGGACTGAAGCGTTGGGTGTCTTTGGCCGGTGAGCCGGTGAGATTTCCGGGGTGGAATTAGCGCGGAGCCGGGCCTTTGTAACCCGGTCCTCTGACGACCCGGCCAGGCTTTGCACCGGTGTGGTCGCCGTTTTTTATGACCTGAACGCCGTTGACCCAGACGTGCTTGACGCCAGTCGAATACTGGTGCGGTTGGCCGTATGTTGCAAGGTCCTGAACAGTTCCAGGGTCGAAAACAACCATGTCCGCGTAAAAGCCTTTTCGGAGGCGGCCGCGCCGGTCCAACTTCAGGTTTTCTGCGGGCAGCGCAGTCAAGCGACGGATCGCTTCTTGCAACGGGACGAGTTTCTCATCGCGCACATACTTGCCGAGCAATCGGGCGAAGTTTCCGTAAGCGCGTGGGTGTGGCATGCTGCGCAGGAAGATTCCATCAGGCATGAGGGCAGCTTCGTCCGACCCAAAACTCACCCATGGCAGTTTGAGTTGCCGGCGAAGGTTTTCTTCTGAGATCAGGAAAAACACAGCATCAACGCGGCTGCCGTCTTCGAGGACGAGGTCGAAGATTGTGTCCTCGGGGGAAGCTTTGCGGGCGGCGGCCACCTGCGCGAGAGTCAAGCCTGTCAGGTGCTTGAGTTTCTCGTTTCTGAACCCAGCCAGAAGAATTCCCTGCGGAGAGCCAACAGCGCGGTAGTAATTTTCCCAGTCTTTGCCGGGCTGATTCATTTCCTTCTTGAGCTTTGCGCGAATATTGGGGTCGCGCAATCTGCGAAGCCATGCATCGAAGCCGCCCTCTTGAACCCATGTTGGCATGGTGGCGTTGAGGCCCGTGCCAGCCGCGGTGTACGTGTACATGTTTGCCGTGATCTTGAGACCTGCAGCCCGGGCTGATTCTATCCGCGAGATCGCTTCGTCGAGTTTGGGCCAGTTTGATTGTCCGGCTACTTTGAAATGATAGATTTCAGATCGGCAGCGGGCTTCTCGGGCAACGGTGATGAACTCATCAAGCGCTTCCAACAAACGGTCGCCCTCACTGCGTAAGTGCGAGATATAGACGCCGTCGTAGGCTGCAGCCGCCTTGGCGAGAGCAATCAGTTCATCGGTTCGCGCATAACAACCGGGCGCGTAGATCAAGGCCGACGAAACTCCAAGCGCGCCTTCTTCCATGGCTTGTTTGACGAGTCCGGTCATCCGCTCGAGCTCGGCCCGAGTCGGACGTCTGTTTGAATAACCGATTACGTGGATTCTAACCGTTGTTGCGCCGACGAATGAGGAGACGTTGACCGAAACTCCGCGTCGAACAAGGTGGTGCAGGTACTCTTCAAGGGTGCTCCATTCGACCATATATTTCAGGTCACCCTGTCGGTTTTGCATCGCGTCCTTCATGGTGGGGCTGAGCGGCCCGAAGGACTCGCCCTCGCCCATCACTTCAAGTGTCACACCCTGCCGGACGTCGCTCTGGGCACGGCCGTCTGCTAGCAGAGACTCGCAAGCCCAGCTCAGCATGTTGATGAAACCGGGGGCGACGGCGAGCCCTCGAACGTTCAACTCGACGCTGCCGGCATTGGCAGGGATTGAGCCGATTTCAGCTATTTTGTCACCTGATACAGCAACGTCGGCCACGAAAGGCGCATTTCCACTGCCGTCATAAATCGTACCGTTCCGCAGAACGAGATCGTAGCTTTGCGCTTTCATGAGGAAAATCGTGAAGCACAGCGGCACTGCGAGAGCTGCTGCAGCGAGCTTGCGGCGGAGCCGTTCACGAAGCACCCGCTCTCTCCGCAACGGCAAAATGGCACTGCCGAAAACTTCTGTTACTGCGCCGTTGAGGCGATGGCCCGTCATCAGGAGGAGGTCGCGGCGTTTTCGACGCGCCATGACGAGTCTTGCTTCACGTACAAAGTCCTCGATGGGAAAGCAAAACTCAGCCCGGCAGCGTCAAAACGCTCTTTGATTCGCAGGTTCAACTCGCGCATGCCGGCCATGTACTCTTTGTAATCGGTTCCCTTCCACCAATGAATCACCTTGAGATTGAGAGAGGAATCAGCGAATTGCGTGAAGCTGACTATGACATCGGATGTCATTGGATGTTCGCGAAACACCTTTTCGAGAATCTCGAGAGCCAACTGGACCTTGTTGGGAGGCGTGTCGTAAGTGATGCCTATGTCCATGATCGTTCTGATGTGAGGCCGACGCGAGACATTGACAATAGTTGCGTTGCCGACGGTCTTGTTCGGGGCCGTCACAAGATGCCCCTCGAGGTTCCGGATTCGGGTGCTGCGCAGCCCGATTGACTCGACAACCCCATCCACATTCTCGAATTGTATCCTGTCGCCGACGCGGAATGGTTTGTCCAGGAAAATGGCTATCGCCCCAAGTACGTTAGCGACGGTGTCTTGGGCCGCGAGACCGAGGGCAAGACCGCCTATGGACAATCCCGCCAAAAGACTTGTGATATTGAGGCCGAGGTTCTGCGATGTGAACAGAACAGCCAGTATCGCTATGAAAATCTTGATGCTCTTGCGAATCAGCGGCAACAAATGGCTGTCAAGCAGCTTCTCATCATCGGCTTTGAGACTATCTCTCCAGTAGTTCAGAATCGGGTCAACCGCCTTGACAAGAACATAAGTAATTGACCATGCGACAAGGACCCTTAGTCCTTTCGACAGATAATCTTGGACCCACGTCGGCCATGCGAAAAGTCTCAATCCAACGTGCAGGAGGATTACGAAAGCCACCACTTTCACAGGCCCGCGCAGCAGCTCTACGATCAGATCATCAAGGCGAGTTTGAGTCTTCTCCGTCCAACGCTTCAGCTTGTGTGTGACCAGCCAGTCCAACGCCCGCGCGCCCCAAAGGGCGATAACGATGAAGCCCAAGGACGCAAGGTACTTCCACAGCGGCTCGCCGAACAACTTTGCCTCGAACACGCTGCGCAGATGTTCCAGAGCTGACCCGAGGGTGGTTTGACTCGAATCGAGTTCTGCCGCTGCGGCGTTTACAACAACGGAGCAGATGGTCGCCAAAGCAGAAACCACTGCAACCCTGCTCATCATAAGCAGGAGTTTTGCCGGCCAGGCAAAAGCCTGGAAAACCCGAGACAGGATTGACTTTTCTGGGATTGCGTTTGCGGGCTTCCGCGGCGAAGAGCAGCTTGGGATCCTCATCTCAAAAAGTGTTTGTGCCAAAACCTTTCCTGCATTGCGCAAGACCTGCGGCCGACTTTCAATCCGCCTTCTTGCGCGAAAGCGTGTGTGTTGCGTGGCCGTAGAAAGCCTCTGCGCATTCCATTATGGTTTCCGACAGCGTGGGATGGGGGTGCACAGCAAGCGCGAGGTCTCTTGCAGTTGCACCCATCTCGATTGCGACCACGCCCTCGGCAATCAGTTCGCCGGCGCCGTGCCCGACAATTCCCATGCCCAACACGCGTTCTGTTTCAGGGTCAATCACGAGTTTGGTCATGCCATCTGGCCGATCAAACGTGAGTGCGCGCCCGGAAGCGCCCCATGGGAACTTGCTGATCTCGACTTTAAGGCCTTTTTCGCGCGCTTCGGATTCGGTAACTCCGCACCAGGCAAGCTCGGGGTCTGTGAAAACCACGGCCGGAATTATGAACTCCGGCATGGTTGCGTGCTCGCCAACAATAGCCTCGACGGCTATGCGGCCTTCGCGCGAGGCCTTGTGCGCAAGAAGCGCCCCACCCACAATGTCGCCAATCGCATAAATCGACGGGTCTTCGGTGCGTTGGTTTTCATCGACAATGATGAATCCTTTCTCGTCCTGCGTGACGCGGGTGAATTCCAGGCCCAAATCTTCGGCGTTTGGCACGCGCCCGACAGCGACAAGCACCCTGTCGTAGAGTTCCTCGAGCTTGTTGCCTTCGTGCTCGATCACAACCCGAATTTGCCGGCCTTTGGTTGCCATTTCCATGACCCGTGCTTTGACGCGGATTTCCTTGAAGTTCTGGCGGGCGCGGGCGGCGATCGGACGCGCCAAATCAACGTCAGCCCCCGCCAATATATGGTCGAGCATTTCAACCACCACCACTTCGCTACCAAGCATGGCGTAAAGCGTCCCAAGCTCCATCCCGATATACCCGCCGCCAATGACCAGCAAACGCGGTGGCACTTCCTCGACTTCGAGGGCCTCTGTCGATGTCATCACACGCGGGTTGCCAAGATCAAACGCCTTCGGCATGGCAGCCTTCGACCCGGTGGCAATGATCGCATGCTTGAACTTGATGAACTTTTGTCCTTCGCTGGTTTCCACCCTGAGCGTGTTTGAATCCTCAAAATGGCCACGACCATGCAGTATTTCGACTTGGCGGCGCTGTGCCAGTTGTGCAATGCCGTGCCGAAGCCGCTCGAGAACGGACTCTTTCCATGCCCGGAGCATGCTCAGGTCCACCCGCGGTTCTGCGAACATGATGCCGCGGCGGGCTGACTCGCGCGCCAAACCTATGGCATGGACAGCGTGCAAAAGTGCTTTTGATGGGATGCACCCGCAGTTGAGGCAAACGCCGCCCAGCCGGGAATCTTTTTCAACCAGCACGACTTTCTTGCCGTAATCGGCTGCGTAAAACGCCGCGGCGTATCCACCCGGACCCGCCCCAACCACAACGATTTCAGTTTCAATTGTGTTCATACTCGAATGGGCTGGACATACTCCTACAGACGCACGAACGCTTCGTCAAATTCCGCGGCTGCCTTCGCAAGATCGACAATGAACCGTGCCGCCTCGCCGCCATCGACAATTCGATGGTCGTAAGACAACGAAACCGGAACGAGATGGCGCGGCTCAACGCGTCCGTCGCGCCACACGGGTTTCATCGCGCCACGCCCCACACCAAGTATCGCCACTTCGGGAAGGTTTATGATCGGCGTGAAATGCGTGCCCCCGATGCCACCTTGATTTGAAATCGTGAAAGTGCCGCCCCTGAGTTCTTCGCCCGACACTTTCCGTTCGCGCGCTTTTCGCGCCAGATCCTCGAGCTCGCGAGATATGTCGAGCAGGCTCTTTTTGTCTGCGTCACGCATGACAGGAACGATGAGCCCTGCTTCAGTGTCCACCGCAATGCCCAAGTGGTAATAACTCTTATACACGATGTTTTCCCCTGACGAATCAAGGCTGGCGTTGACGACCGGGTGTTTTTGGAGCGCCAGCACAACGCAGCGCACAAGCAGGCCGGTCAATGTGAGCCTGACCCCTTTGGCCTCGTAAGCGGCTTTGTAACGCTCCCTGAGTTCAACCAAACGTGTTATGTCGGGCTCGTCGAACTGCGTCACGCGCGGGACTGTGCGCCAGCTCTCCGACATGCGCCGACTGATTGTTTGCCGCAACGGCGAAAGCGGTTTGATGGTTATGGGGCCCCACTTCGAAAAGTCAACTTGCACTGCGGCAGGTTGCTCGCGTTCGCGAACCGCGCCAGCACTGGCTGCCAACTTTTGAAGGCTTTGGATGTAAGCCCGCAGGTCTGTCATCAGTATTCTGCCGCCGCGGCCAGTGCCACGCACACGGCTCAAGTCAATCCCGAGTTCGCGCGCGATGTGTCTGATGGAAGGTGACGCTGCAGGCGGGTGCCCTGCGGATGTATCAACTTCTGCTGGTTCCTGCACAGGTTCTGGCTTCTGTTGTGGAATAGACGGGCGGGATTCTTGAACCTGCGCAACACGGGCTGGGGGTCCCTCGGTTTGGCGAACCTCAGCCTGGGCTTCAGTTCCGCCGCCTGCAAAAGTCAGAATCCGCTGTCCGACGGCGATTTTTTCGCCTGCGCGAACGTGCAACTTTGCAACCACGCCTTCCGCGGGGGAAGGGACCGTTGCAATTGCCTTTTCGCTCTCGATCTCAATCAGCGGGTCGCCTTTCGCAACCTTCTGGCCCTCTGTTACCAGTACGTTGACAACAACGCCTGAATCGACTGTCTCGCCGAGGTTCGGAAGTTTGACGTCCATAACGTTCAATAAAGTACATCAAGAATCGCAACCCCCAAAAAAATGGAAAGCAGAAAGTGCGCTGTTGCGACGAAGCTCGCAGCAGCCTTAGCTCACATATTTCGCAGCCCGGCACAGCCGGGACCATATGGCTAACGGCCGTGGGCGCAGCATCGCCTGAGGTGCAGAGCAACCCATCGCTGCCAGAGTTCCGCGTTTACGCGGAACACAGGCAGTTCACTGAACGGTGCTAATGGTCAGGTTCACGAAA
>JAAYVR010000235.1 GCA_012517065.1 Verrucomicrobiota bacterium
CGGGCATTCTTGCTCCCCCAGCCGGTGAAAGTTTGGGCGCCCGGTTTACGTGGTCGAAACTGATGTAAGATCGGGTGTCGGGTTGATGCGGCCGGGGACGGCCGCGCTCCTGGCGCCGTTGCTTTTTCGAGCGCGCTGTGGGAGCGCGGGCATTCTTGCCCGCCCCCAGCCGGTGAACGTTCGGGCGCAGGATTTGCATGATCGAAACGGTTCGTAGGATCGGTCGTCGGGTTGATGCGGCCGTGGACAGCCGCGCTCCCGGCGCCGTTGCTTTCTCCAACGCGGTGGCGTAAAACTCCAATAGACTCGCACGCTTTCAAGGTGAAACAGCGCGAGCCTCAAAGATAGGCTTGGCGAATGCGGTGTTACGACTAGACTCCGGGCGCGGATGAATTTTGCCGAGCTACGTTTTTGGGGTTATTTGCTGCTTGGGTTGGCAGCGGTAGTGACCTTCCGCGCAATCCTGAGAGCCGCGCGCCCTGCCGTGCTTGAGAAGTACGACAGGCTGGCTCTTGCTGTGCTTAGCATGTTTCTGCTGTTTTGCGTTGGGTGGCTCACATTTTTGATTTGGTTGACGGTCGCTGTTTTCACCTATGCGGGTTTGTATTGGATTCTGCACTCGAAGTCAGCGGGGCGACGGCGGTATTTGCTGATACTCATACCGCTGCAACTTGGACCGCTGCTTTACTACAAGTACTCGAATTTCCTGGCCAACAGTGTGTTCGGGCTCGGTTGGGATTCGCTGCGGGACCTTGTCATACCGGTCGGGCTTTCGTTCTACACATTTCAGAAAGTGGCTTTTGTGATCGACACTCTTGCGTTCAAGGAACCTCTGCCCAGGTTCCTTGACTACATAAACTTCGTCGGGTTTTTCCCCCAGATCGTTGCGGGGCCGATCGAGCGCAAACGGGACCTTCTGCCGCAAATGGAGCGATTTGGTTTGAGGTGGGATGCTGAATGGATCAATGAAGGTGTTCCATGGATCGTGCTGGGCTTGTTTTTCAAGATGTGCCTTGCGGATAATCTTGCCCAATGGATGGCGCCGTTCATGAAATCCTCGGACAACCCGTTTTCAATCTGGCTCTGCAATGTCTTGTTCGGTCTGCGGATTTACTATGATTTCGCCGGGTACAGTCTTGTGGCTTACGGGTTGGGCAGGTGTTTTGGAGTGCGGTTGACACTGAATTTTCTCAGTCCCTATTGTTCAACCAACTTTCAGGAGTTTTGGCGGCGGTGGCACGTCACGCTGAGCAACTGGTTTCGCGATTATGTTTATATTCCGCTCGGGGGCAGCCGGGTGCCATGGTGGGCGGCGAATGTCGCGATTGTATTCGTCGTGTCCGGCTTTTGGCATGGGGCGGGATGGAACTTCATTCTTTGGGGCGCGATGCACGGTGCGTTTTTGATAGCTTACCGGCTTGGGGGTAAATGGAAGTTGCCCGGGCCGATTGGATGGCTGGGTACAATGGCAGGTGCGTTTCTGGCATGGTTGTGCTTCTACGAGACACGCTGGCCGACGCTTTTGGCGAAGCTCAGGACATTGTTTGTGCCTTCGATGTATTCGACGGCCAACCTGTCGGCGACAGCGAACGTGCTGAACTCCGGTGAACAGATTGTGCTCGGCGGCCTGATTACAATGGCGGCTTTGACACTTGTCATGGAATGGCTGTCAGTTCGGCGCGACAACGAGCCTTTTGCGATTTTGAGGAAACGACCGATCGCAGCGGTATTGGTCGTGCTCATCATTTTACTGGCGCCGGGAAAGAACAATGCTTTCATCTATTTTGCATTCTGATCGCGGTTTTGGGGCGCGGGTGCCGAGACTTGCGTTGAGTCTTTTGGGTGTGGCGGTGCTGACGTTGCTTGCCACGGCTGCGTACACACTTTGGCTGAACCCCGAAATCCGGTTTTACCTTTACGCGGCCAAAGTCAAACGCGCATGGGCCGAAAAGCTTCACAAGGAATACGGGCGGGCGATTGTGGCGTTTGGAGCGTCGAGTTGCGCATTTGCCATAGACGGCGAGCGAATGCTCGAGAAACACGGTTTGCCAGTGGTCAATTTCGGCATGCACGCGGGCATGGAACCCTTGTTCCTGACAGCGTTGGCTGTCGAATCCACGCGTCCTTCCGATACGCTGGTAGTGGCGATAGAACCGGGGCTGTTGCTTTCGCCATTCGATTCGCCTGATCTTGCAGCGCAGATGGGCATGGCGCTTGGCAATCCGCGCCTTGTTCATGCCTCAGACCTCACAGGTGAGCCTGTGCACTGGGTCGAGAATGTTCTCAGTCTGAGACCGGGCGCATACCATTTTTTCACTTTGCTTGGAAAGATTGTGCTGGGCAAACAGCTTTATCGTTATTCGCCCAAAGACCTGCGTCCGAGCGGCTGGCAACGAACAGATGAGCGGCGCGAAATACACGACCAGGAACCATTTATTGTGGAATCGTTGCCGGAGCACAGCCGACGTCTTCTTGCAGCGCTTGCACGTTGGGGAAACACAAACAACGTCAAGGTTGTTTATTCATTGCCATGGGGTTGGGTGAGCGACGCAAAGCGCGATCAGTTCAAGCGAATGAACGCTTCGTTCCTTCGGCATGTGGCAGAATTCATGCCTGTTCTCAAGGACCCCGCTCTCGGGGCGCACCCGGTCAGGCATCACTTTGCCGACACCGAATGGCATTTGACCGCCGAGGGCGCTGCTGAGCGCACCGACGCGCTGGCGGCGGAACTCAAGGCCGGTGTTTATTGGACAATTGCGGAGCTGCAGGCGATCGTCGGCGACGAAGGATCAAGGCAATCGAGTGGCAAAGGCACGCCCCTTCAAACCATCCTTGATGAGATAGAACAGGAACAGGCTGTTGTAACGCACGTAGCGTCGCAGCAGCCTGCGAGGTTCTGAAACCATCCGGAAAACCCACGTCAACCCCAGCCGCTGCATCCACAACGGCGCGTCAGGTTTTGTCCCTGCATTGACGTCAAATGCGAAACCCACCGCGAAGATCACGCCCCGTTTGATGAGCGGTTTGTTGCGGTAAATCCACTGTTGTTGCTTCGGCGTGCCAAGACCAACCCAGATGAACGACGGTTCGAGCCGATTGATTTCATTCACTATGTCGATTTCCTCCTCCTCAGGGAAATAGCCATGCCTGCTGCCCGCGATTTTGATCTGCGGATTCAACGAACAAAACACCGATTTCAACCGCGACAGGCACTCTTGGGATCCGCCGAGGAAATAATGTGTGAACGGGTCCGGACTTGCCAACACGCAGTGCCGCATGAACGTCGGCCCGTAAACACGATCCCGCAAGCCTGCACCCTGACTGTTCAAGCACCAGATCAACGGCATCCCGTCCGGAATAAAAAAATCGAATCGCTCGGTGGCTTTCCGAAAGCTTGGGTCACAGCGGCGCATGGTAACGATTTGCGTGTTTGTGAAATCCACCGCCACGGTGTTGCCTGCCTGAGCCAGTTGGTGGCAACGCGCCGTCAAACTCGCGTAAGTTGTGCACTCCAAAGGCGTGCCAAGCACGCCCAACCTCTTTTCACCCAGGGGCAACTGCTGGTTTGACCCAGTGCTCATTGCAATTCCAACTTCTGGTTACGCGCAAAACCGGGCCGATGATATACGTTCTCATGCATCGTCCGCAAACCTAGTGTGCATTATTTGGCGGGAGCAGCAGGCCAAAAAGGCATGCCCGATTGTCAGGAGACAGGAGCAGGGAAAAGGTGACAGGCTCAAAGTACAAAGCCCCACACCAAAGGCCGATCTTCGGCTCAACGTTGCACGTTGAAAGTGTTGAGAGATTGAGCAGTTTAATGGCGTGTTTGAGAACGTTGAACGTTCAACGTGCAACACACAACGTTCAGCGGTTTCGCTGCTCAATGAGTGCTTACTTCAAGCCGCCTAACCCGGAAATCTCACCGCCTGACCAGACCAAGACACCCAAAGCTTCATTCCTGTGAGATTTCCGGGGCAGCCCGTCAACGTTTGCGGCTTGCAACGCACTGTGTTGCAATGTAGAACCCGCACAAGAGATGCGCCATGACCGATAACATCAGACTTGAAGAAGCGGTTGAGTTTGCCGAGAACCCCGAACCAAGATGCCCATGCGTGCTGCTCCTTGACACCTCGGGGTCAATGCGAGGCGCGCCAATCGACGCATTGAACAAAGGACTTGTCGCATTCCGCGAAGACCTTGCCCGCGACCCCCTTGCATCCCGGCGCGTTGAGGTCGCCGTGATCACATTCGACAGCGAGGTGAAGGTTGTTCAGGATTTTGTGACTGTGGACCAATTTCAGCCGCCGACGCTTTCGGCGCAGGGCTTGACCTTCATGGGCACGGCCATTCACAAGGCACTTGACATGATCCAAGGACGCAAAGCGATGTACCGGAAAAACGGTGTCGCGTATTACCGGCCATGGGTGTTTATGATCAC
Source organism: Verrucomicrobiota bacterium (assembly GCA_012517065.1). Lineage (GTDB taxonomy): Bacteria > Verrucomicrobiota > Verrucomicrobiia > Limisphaerales > J093 > JAAYVR01. The sequence goes on from JAAYVR010000235.1 coordinate 4,439, forward strand.
CGACGGCGAACCACAGGGCGAGCCCGATACAGTGGTGCAACAAGCGTCGCAACGGTTGAAGAATGACGAAGCCGCAAAGCGCGTGGCATTCTTTGCCGTGGGGGTCGAAAATGCCAACATGGCAAAACTGGCCGAAATCGTGGTGCGAACCCCGGTCAAACTAATAGGACTGAATTTCACAGAAATGTTTGTGTGGTTGTCCCGGAGCATGGAAGCAGTTGCACAATCCAAGACCGACGAGCAGGTCGCGTTGCCACCGCCCGGGTGGGGAATAGTGTGACCATTGCTCTGAGCGACGCGGCAGTGTTCGCAACGAATCATGGGGCAGCATACTGAGAAAGCAGATGAATGGCAGGTGGTCGCTGCCTCGGTCCGCGGAACCAGCCACCAGAAATCCAACTTGCCGTGTCAGGATGTGGTGGCGTTTCGTTGTTTGCCGAACGGTGTGCTGGTGGCTGCCTTGGCAGACGGCGCCGGATCGGCATCAATGGCAGAAGTGGGGGCGACCGTTGCCGCCCAAAGCGCGATCGAGAGCTTGTCGGCTGCGTTTGGATCGGCAAGCCCGTCGGGTGGGGACGAAGAATTGCGGGCTGCATTGCTGAACGCCTTGAGCGGTGCGCGAGCGTCGGTCGTAGCTGAAGCCGAGAGAAGAAGCGTTCGCGCGAGGGAATTGGCGACCACGCTGATTGTGGCAGCTTTCATGCGCACGCGTGCCGTTTCAGCGCAGATCGGCGACGGCGCGGTGGTTGTCAGCATTCAACCTGGCACTTTTGATCTTCTCACCGGCCCGCCACAGACGGAACATTTGAATGAGACAATCTTCCTGACAGCGGACGCTGCTCTTGACCATGCGCAGGTCAAGGTGCTGTCCGGGCATGTGCGGTATGTTGCGTTGCTGTGCGACGGTCTTCAGCTTCTGGCGCTGAAATATCCCGAGCTAGTGCCTCACGCGGGTTTTTTCGGGCCGTTGTTTGGTTTTCTTGAGAAAGCCAGGCCCGGAGAGGAAACCGCAGCCCGATTGCGTGAGTTCCTTGAATCGCCGCGTGTGACGGCTCGATCAGATGATGATCTGAGCCTTGTGCTGGCTGTGTTACGGGAACAGACTGTGCCCTGACAGAAAGATGATGAAACAAGTGCGCACGAAAGGGTTCGAGCTTCGATTTGCCGGATTTCACGCGTCCGATGAGACCTGATGCGTTTGCAGCGACAATCAACGGGGGAATTGATTGTTCTGGGCGAGGATTCGCTCCTCGGCACCGGCGGTGAAGCGCACATATACGTCGTGCCCGGCCATGAGAATCTCGTCGCCAAGGTCTGGCACAAACCGTCACCGGAACGAACGCGGAAAGTCGCGGTGATGCTGGCCAATCCGCCGGTTGATCCGATGGCCAACCAGAATCATTCGTCCATTGCATGGCCGATTGACATGCTTTTCCCGCCTGGCCGGGCGAGGGTTGCTGCTGGTTTTCTCATGCCGCGCGTCGTCAATGTGCGGCCGGTAGCCGACTATATGCATCCAAAAACCCGGCGCAGAGTGTGTCCCCTGTTCAATTACCGGTATCTGCTGCGGACCGCTCGGAACCTTGCAACGGCTGTTCGCGCGCTTCACGAGCGCGGCTATGTAATCGGTGATTTGAATGAATCCAATGTGTTGGTGTCCGATACGGCTTTGGTGACGCTGGTTGACACTGATTCATTCCAAGTGTGGGACGCTGAGACAGGGCACATGTACCGATGCAGGGTTGGCAAACCGGAATTCACACCCCCTGAAATGCAGGGAAAAACTTTTAGCACGATAGACCGCACGCCTGCCAATGACCTTTTTGCGCTTGGCGTGTTGGTTTTCCAACTCCTAATGGAAGGAACACACCCGTTCGCCGGAATTTACCGCGGCTCGGGCGAACCGCCGCCATACGAAAAGAGAATTGCTGCAGGGCATTTCCCGTTCGGGGGAGATCCAAGAATTCCGTACGCGCCAAAACCAACAGCGCCGCCTTTCGAGATGCTCACGCCGGGATTGCAAAACCTCTTTTTGCGCTGTTTTCAAGACGGCCATTTTCGTCCGGAATTGAGGCCGGACCCGCAAACATGGCAATGGCTGATCGAGGAAGCCGAGTCGCATCTGGTTGTCTGCTGGCAGAACAACGAACACCTGTTTGGCGATCATCTTGAAAAATGCCCGTGGTGCGAGCGCACTGAGTTGCTGGGCGGGCGCGACCCGTTCCCTTCGGCCGACGCAGTAAAACGCGGTGAGCATCTACGTCCGATGCCCCGACGCGGGGCTGCTGGGCGGTCTGGCGGCCAGAAAGAGCGGTTGCCTATTGCGCCGGGAGTGCCGCTGCCACCGCCGATCCCGAAATCATCGCCGGGCGGAAAGCGGTCGCGTCCATCCCGGGGAAAATGGAACGAGGTCGCGTGGATAGCGGCGGGGTTGGGGGCGGTTGACATTGCGGCGACGGGTGTTCTGCTGCGGCCGAACGCGCTGACATTTCTGTTTGGAATTGCCGCATTGCTCACGGGCATCTTGGGAGAGGCCAACTCGAGAAAGCAGGAGATTGGCGGGCGCGGCCGGTGGCTCGCACGCAGTGCGTTTGCTGTTGGTTTGGGTACGACGATATGGTGTCTTTGGGCTGGGACGTGACGTGCGAGAAAAGGTGGAGTCTCGGAGTTTCGGTCGTTGCCGGCAACAACCCCAAAAACCAATCCGCCCGCACTTTGCCTGTGGTCCTCAGTCCCCGGTCTCTGGTCTATGGTCTGTTGCCGCGGTAGGATTTCAGCGCGGATTGGTTCGCAGCGCCGCCGGTGATCGCTCGGGGTCGATTACCTGGCCCAATCCTCGACTTGCAGGCCTGGTATTTCCTCGAAATGGCGAGGATTCAAGGTGGCCAGAATCAGCTTGTGGGCCAGCGCGGTGGCGGCGATCAGCAAGTCAAAATCTGCTTTGGGTTTTCCACAAGCTTCCGTGACGGCTTTGATCTCGCCGAAAATACTGCTCACCCGTTTGTCCACCGGCAGCAAGACCAGTCGATCCTCTACAAACTCGTGATACTCACGCCATAACCGCTCTGATTTTCTCCGCGCAAGTCCGTAGCGCAGTTCGGCCTCACAAATGGCCGATATGGCGAGCGACGCATCGCCAAGCCGGCGCCAGCGGTTTACGACACTTTGGAGTGGCTTTGGCCGGAGACGCTGCGAATACACGCTGGTGTCCAGAAGGTGGCTGATCATTTGGATTGTGGCCTGCTTGATTCGTCAGTCGAGAGGGCTTGGCCGATTCTTGCCCACGGCGCGTGGAGGCAGTGTGATCTCGTCCTTTATGGGGCCGTACCTGGTCTGTCCCTCGGCGACTGTATCCCACACGCTGGCTGGGAAAGAGCCAGCTTTATCGGCTACGGTCAGAGCCGGGACAAGTCGAACGATGGGCTTGCCACGACGGGTGACGAGGCAAGGTTCGCCAGATCGAGCCACGGTTTCGCACAATTCAGAAAACCGGTTTTTCGCGTCGTACAATTTGACAACCCTCATGTAATACATCTAGCTATCTAGCCTGAAAATGTCAAACCGCTTCAGATTGTGGCATTGCCCTGCGTGCAACTGCCCGGGTCCAGTCGCGTTCGCGAACGCAGGACTTGCAAATCGGGGGGGCGAGCCCGTAAATCCCTTTGACGCATGACGGTCCATCCCGTAGTTTGATCAAACCGATCGATTCAAATGCTGGGATTTTTAATCAGGAAAGTAATAGGGACAAAGAACGAACGCGAGGTCAGGCGCCTGCGCAAGGCGCTGGTTCCGCGCATAAACGAGATCGAGCGCCAGTACCAGTCGCTTTCTGACGATGAACTTCGTGCGAAGACCGAAGAGTTCAAGGCGCGAATTGCGGCTGAGCGGGAACGGCGGGGTGTAAATGCAATCTTGGAAAAGGCGCGCCAGCTCGAGAACGATTTGCGCCGGGACGACGCCAAGATAGAGCGCCGACGCGCTTTCGAGATCGAGCAGGAGATTCTGGACGAAATAGCGCCGGAAGCTTTTGCTGCGGTTAAGAACGCGTGCCGCCGCCTTTATGACCGGAAAGCGGAAATCACCGTTCGCGGGCACAAGATCGTATGGGACATGATCCCGTTCGATGTTCAGCTTATTGGCGCGTGGGCGCTGCACAAAGGGCGTATTGCTGAAATGGCGACTGGCGAAGGCAAGACGCTCGTGGCAACGATGCCGGTTTATTTGAACGCTTTGACTGGGTACGGCGTGCACGTGGTGACGGTGAACGACTACCTTGCCGCGCGCGACAGCGAGTGGATGGGCGTGATTTACAAGTTTCTTGGCCTTACGGTCGGCTGCATTTTGCATGATCAGCCCCCGGCGGTCCGGCGTGCCCAATACAACTGCGACATCACTTACGGCACAAATGCAGAGTTTGGATTTGATTACCTGCGCGACAACGGCATTTACATCACGCGCGAGGAACAGGTCCAACGCGGCCATCATTACGCCATAGTTGATGAGGTTGACTCGATTCTGATCGACGAAGCCCGAACACCGTTGATCATAAGTGGACCTGCGGTGGTGAGCGCCGGAAACGAGCTTTATATCCAGTATCGGCCCCAGGTCGAAGCCCTTGTTCGCGCCCAGGAACGGCTTTGCCGGCGTTTCTTGAACGAGGCCGAGGAAATCCTCCGCAAACTGCATCCTGAAGACGGGTCGAACCCCCTTGATGCTGAGGAACTGCAGCGGCGTGCGGGCCTATTGCTCTACCGGGTCAAGATGGGCAACCCCAAAATGCCCGAGCTGCTGAAGTTGCTCGAGAATCCTGAGAATCAGCAGCTAATGCAAGCGGCCGAACTCGAGCTGCATGCCGACCAACAGAAGAAACAACTGTACGCTGAAAAGGAAGAACTGTTTTTCGCGATAGATGAAAAGGGGCACGAGGCGGACCTAACCGAAAAGGGACGGAGTTTTCTGAGCCCGAATGATCCCAACGCGTTCGTGTTGCCGGACCTCATAACTGCGTTTCACGAGATCGACACCGGTCCGGAAACGGACGTCAGGAAGCGGATGGAGGCGAAAGCAAAAATCCAGAAGGAATTTGAACTGCAGGCGCAACGGATTCATTGCATATCGCAGCTCCTCAAGGCTTATTGTCTTTTCCAACGCGACGTCCATTACGTGGTTCAGGATAACAAGGTGATTATCGTTGACGAGAACACGGGGCGGCTAATGACGGGTCGGCGATGGAGTGACGGTCTTCATCAGGCCGTCGAAGCCAAGGAAGGCGTCCGCATCGAAGAGGAAACACAGACGCTGGCGACAATCACGATTCAGAACTACTTCCGGCTGTACCAGAAACTGGCTGGAATGACCGGAACAGCGGAGACGGAAGCAGCCGAGTTCTGGGACATTTACAAACTTGGGGTGCTTGTAATTCCAACCAACAAACCGTGCATTCGAAAGGATTACGACGACACGGTTTACAAGACCAAACGCGAGAAGTACAACGCGGTTGTAAACGAAATCCAGGAGGTGCACGGCCAGGGCCGGCCGATCCTCGTCGGCACAGTATCTGTCGAGGTGAGCGAACATCTCTCGAGGATGCTGAAGAAAGTTGGAATTGTTCACTCGGTTCTGAATGCGAAATATCACCAGCAGGAAGCAGAGATTGTGGCAAGGGCGGGTCAACGCGGCGCGGTCACAATCGCCACAAACATGGCCGGGCGTGGCACTGACATCAAACTTGGGCCGGGCGTTGCCGATCTTGGCGGGCTGCATGTCATAGGAACCGAAAGGCACGAGGCGCGTCGCATTGACCGTCAGTTGCGCGGTCGTTGTGCGCGTCAGGGCGATCCGGGGTCGTCCCACTTCTTCATCTCTCTTGAAGACGATCTCATGCGGTTGTTTGGATCTGACAGGATCGTGAAGGTGATGGAACGAGTTGGGCTTGAAGAGGGCCAGCCCCTCGAACACCCGTTCCTGAACAAATCCATACAACAGGCGCAAAAACGGGTCGAACAACATAACTTCCAGATACGAAAACGCACGCTCGAGTATGACGATGTGATGAACAAACAGCGCGAAATCATTTACGGTTTCCGCAACCAGATCATCCACGCCGAGGAAGTACGCGAGCGGCTCATGGACATAATGGAAGAGGTGGTGATCGAAAAAGTCCGGCAGTACACGACCAACGACGAAGACCCGCATGAATGGAACCGGCGCGCACTGGCAGACTGGGTCAACTTGAATTTTCCTCTCGGCCTGCCCGAAGACGAGATCATCAACATTGCGAACAAGGGGCAGGATCTGCCACTGCAGGGATCGCTATACGATGGCTTGAGTGCTGCGCAATTCGCCGTGGCGCGGCACATTGTCCAGAGTGTGCGCGAGCTGTACGAGCTGAAGGTAAGCTTTGAAAACCCTGACAGCCTCAAATCGATCGAACGTTACACCATCCTGAGCGCCATCGACACGCTCTGGAAGGAGCACCTTTATCACATGGACAGTCTGCGCGCCAGCATCGGCCTGCGCGCATACGGGCAGCGCGACCCCCTCATCGAGTACAAGGTGGAAGCGTTCAAGATGTTTGATGAGCTGATGACGAACATTAAATCCGAGATTTGCAAGAACATCTTCCTGAGCGCGTCGAGCCTTTCTGCTTTCGAGCAATTCTTTAAGAACATCCCACAGCGCACGATTCACCAGCAAACAAGCGCGTTCAGCAGCGGCGCCCGTAAGGATGATCGCGACCAGAAACGTGCAAGCGACATGGTGACAGAAGCGAGCGCTGAGTTGTCCAGGGTTCCTCAACCAGCGCGTGCGATGCCGAAAGTGGGCCGCAACGATCCGTGTCCCTGTGGCAGCGGAAAGAAATACAAACACTGTTGCGGCCGGTAGTTCCTGCTTTGTGCGGCGCACATTGAGGGACTGCACACCCTGCCTAATGTAGTGTCTCAGAGAGAGTGCCATGATTGCATGGGAACGTCATTCAACAGCATAAGGGGTCGGATGTTGGACGCGGCGCGCTTTGCACCGAAGTTCCTGGGCGAGTCATCGCGCGCTGTAGTGCAATTCTTAATGACTCAGATGAACGCGGACGGTGGATTCCGCGGACGCAGTGCGGCAAGCGACTTGTATTACACAGTATTTGCTCTGGATGCTCTGGAAGCCCTCGGCGCACAACCGCAGAGTGAGTTGGTCAGGCGTTACCTCGAGGAATTCGGGGACGGGCACGGACTTGATTTTGTGCATTGCTGTTGTTTGGCGCGATGTTGGGCGGCGATTGGCAGGTCTGACGCCGACGGCAAACGTGATGGCATTCTCTCACGGATTGAGTCGCACCGCACTCCGGATGGCGGTTACGCGACAGGCATCGGCGGAGGTGAGGGGAACCCCTACGGATGCTTTCTTGCGCTCAGTGCGTATGAAGATTTGGGTCGTCGAGTGCCGAATGAGTTTGGTGTGGTTGGTTCTTTGGTGAGAACCATGAAGAGTGACGGATCGTGGAGCAACGCGCGCAATGCGGGAGATGCAGAATCAGATTACGCGAATTGCAAAGGATCAACAACAGCAACGGGCGCGGCGGTGGCGGTGCTGAACCGGTTTGTAAGCATCTCGCCTGAAGAGAACCAAGCGGAGGGACTGTTTGATCCCGGGCTTACAGCGAGGTGGTTGCTGGACAGAATGGATGAGGGCGGTGGTTTTGTGGCCGCGCCGGGGACACCTGCACCGGACCTGTTGTCCACTGCAGTTGCGGTGTATGCGTTGGAGATTCTTGGCGTGCAGCTCGCCTATTTGCGCGATGAGTTGC
>JAAYVR010000236.1 GCA_012517065.1 Verrucomicrobiota bacterium
AAGGGGTTTCAATCCGCGCCCCGCGCATTCGCACGGGGCGACCCGAAACGCCCTCCCCACTCGCCGTACCAAAATCGGTTTCAATCCGCGCCCCGCGCATTCGCACGGGGCGACCCGCTGCTGCAAACATACTATATCACCTCCTCTCCAGTTTCAATCCGCGCCCCGCGCATTCGCACGGGGCGACGTAGCAAGCAGGCGCGGTGGGTCCCACGCGGATCGTTTCAATCCGCGCCCCGCGCATTCGCACGGGGCGACGCGATTTGCTGCGGTTGAAGGTTGAGTTGCCTTTGTGGTTTCAATCCGCGCCCCGCGCATTCGCACGGGGCGACACCGAACGTCTGAGGGTTCGGGAATTGTGGGCTCGTTTCAATCCGCGCCCCGCGCATTCGCACGGGGCGACGCACTGGCTTCTTGCAATCCTCGGGGTGGTTTTGGTGTTTCAATCCGCGCCCCGCGCATTCGCACGGGGCGACATCTCCTGAAACAGGTATGTCACCCCCTCAGTTTGGTTTCAATCCGCGCCCCGCGCATTCGCACGGGGCGACTGTGGCCCGGCTTTCGCGCTGAGCCACAAACACTTATTACCGCGGTTTCGCGAACCTGGCAATCGTTCCCGAACGAGTTCATTCTGCGATGTCAAAGAGCAGCAAGGAACCATTGTCAGTTGTGGCAGTTTGCGTTCCCGCGAAACCCCGAGAGGTTGGCCGGGACTTGTGGTTCGCGGAAGGGCGGTCACAAAATGAGGGGTTCGGTCACATCCAGTGGTTTGTCCACGCCATGATGTTCTATGCGCTGGACTGCTTTTTCATCGAGGTAGTAGAACCTTAGCGAATCCTCATCGGGTTTCATTTCCCGGAGCAATCGATCGCGCAGCAAGGCCCATTCGGTCTGGCCCACCTGGCATTCGAAAACACTCTTTTGGACGCGCACGCCGTAATCTGCGCACGCCCGGGCCACACGACGGAGCCGGCGCTGGCCGGCTTTGTCAACGGTGGACACGTCGTAAGTGATCAGAATCAGCATAAGCCTATTTCGGGACAAAAGGCAGATAATCGGTCAAGTCACCGCGCAAGTACCGCGCCAGAACGCGCGCCTGCACAAACGGCAGTTGGCCGATCCGGAACTCCTGTTCGAGCAGCGGATGACCGAGTTTTTCCTGTTTGCGTTGTTGATATGCGGTGATGACCGTTTTGCGTCCGGCATCGGTGAATTCGACAGCGCCGCCTTCCCGGACGACAAAATGTTCGGGGCCGATTTGCCTTCGGTTTATCAGCGTGACGGCGAGGCGATCAGCCAGCCATGGGCGAAACTCCTCCATCAGATCGAGGGCAAGGGCAGGCCGGTTTGGGCGTTGGGCGTGGAGGAATCCGACGAACGGGTCGAGCCCAATGCTGGTGAGTGCGGCAATGCAATCGTGCCGCACGAGCGCGTAGAGGAAACTGAGCAGACAATTGATGCGATCGCGGGGCGGGCGACGAGTGCGGTTGACGAACGCGAAACTGTCGCGCTGTTGTTTGAGCATCAGGGTAAAGGCGCTGAAGTACGTGGCGGAGCCCATGCCTTCGGCACCGCGGAGAGCATCGAGCGCTCCGGCTTGCCGGAAATCGTTCGGGGTCCATCGACCGAGTTCCCCGATCTGTCGTGCCAGAGCGTCGGTGGCGGTGGTCAATTGGGCGCGCTCGTTGTCGGACTCGGTTTCGCGGGCGGCGCGGAGAAGGGAGTTACGACTGTTTTGGAGTTTGCCGGCGATGATTTGCCTGGCAACTGCTGCGGCGCGGACAGGATCGTCGGCGGCACGGAATTGGGCGCGTCGGAGGACAACACTGGTGTCGGCCACGCCGGTCAATCTGGCCTGGAGGTAACCGGTTTCGGTGAGGAAATTCACTGCAACGCCATGTTCCCAACAGAGACCGAGTGCGGGCGGGCTGATGGTTATCTGCCCGAATGCGCAGATTGACTCGAGATTGTGGATTGGCAAGGAGAGCTTGCGGCAGTCAACAGCGCGGTCCCGAGTTCGTTCCTCGGGCGAGAGGTCCGGAGGGTAAACCGGCACTTCGAGCAACAGCGTGAGATGATCACGGGCGACATACGTGCCGGGCGTCGTCAGGTAGAGTGTGTTTTGGGCTATGTCCACGGTTGTGCGCGATTTGGCAACTCAGATTTCATACAGCCGTTTTGCATGTCTGGATGTTGCTTGTTCGTTTTCGATCGCTTTGGGCATGCATATCTCGAACAGCGAGCATTCCTCGCAGGCAGGCCGGTAAAGGGCTCTTGGGAGTTGAGGGATTGAACCCGGGACTTGAGATTGGCCCAACAAAACGTGAAGGTCGGCGATGGCCTGCTCTGTCATGGCCCGCAACTCCGGCGTGAATTCCACCTCACGCCGTCGTTTGCTTTCGGCGTGGAAAATTGCGCCCCGTTCGATCGGAATTCCGAACATTTCCTCGAGACACAGCGCTTGTGCGCAAAGCTGGGCGTCGTCGTTCGAAAATCGACGGCGTTTGCCTTTCTTGTACTCGACCGGCTTGAGAAATTTCAGCTTTGAGATTTCAGATGCCGAATTCGAGGCCGAAATGAACTCCGCTTCGACGATATCGCACTTGCCGGAAAGCCCGAGGCGGTCCGACCAAATCGGCAAGGCCCGCCACACGAGCACGCCTTTGGCGACCTCGTACCCTGCAAAATCGGCGTGTTCATGAATCAGCTCACCGAGGACGGTGTGTTCGTTTGCCTCGCGCCAACCCTCGATCAGCTTGAGCGCCGCCCGGCGCCGACAATACAGGAAGTCGTTGAGCAGCGAGAGCTGAAGCGGTTCCGGACGGTTCTCGGTTGCCGATACTGGATTTGCCTTTGGCTTCACAAGATCATGCCTCTTACTTCGTGGCGGTCCCGAGTTCGACCGGACTCTCTCTCTATTCTCCAACAGCGTCCATGACGTGCTTGATTATCTTGGGGTGGAGTGTTTTGCCCGAATGAAATGGAAGGACGAGCCGTTCCTGACCACGCCGATAGATTCGATTGGAGCGGACGTGGACGAACCCGGCGCCCAGCAAGAGCTGCTCGACTTCCGGGGCGGTCAGCCGGGGCCGTTTAGGCATGGCTCAATTCCAACGAGGTGGAAAGGATGGTTTTCGGCGCCGCAGCCAGCGATTCCAGTTCATCGGGCGAGAGTGTTTCGAGGTAGAGCTCGGCCGCCTCCCGGAGGTTTGCCAAGGCTTCTTCAACCGTGTCGCCCTGGGTTTGGCACCCCTTCAATTCCGGGCAATAGGCGTAATAGCCATCCTTGTCCCCCTCAATGATTGCGGTGAACTTGAACGTTTTCATCCTAAGGCATTGTACCTACTCCAGATCAAAGGTCAAAGAGCATATCAGCGACATCACTCCATTTTGTGCGCGTAGCCGGACGACAGCTCATTGTGTTGAGTCTTCGACGCCACAACGCGTTCTCGACAGTGCTTGTCACATTCAGTGTGTTCGTTTGCCTCGCGCCAACCCTCGATCAGCTTGAGGGCTGCCCGGTGCCGACATTACAAGCACTCTGTGAGCAGGCTCAACGACAACTGCGCGCGGGGCTCTGAATATGCGGTCAGGAGTTATCGCCCAGCTCCACGGCTCCATGGTTAGCGATTTGCAATTGTGGGTTGGGAATCAGCGATTGCGATTTGGATCTCACAAGAGTTCCAACAGCTTGACGCCGGGCGGCAAATTATTGCGGTCTATGGCGATCTTCGATTTGTAGTCTTCAAAGGATCTGGCCACGCCGACTTTCGGGACTGTCACTCGCTCGAAGAGCTTGTGGGCAGGTGCGTTGCCTAGCATTGAGTCATGTTTGAAGACGACCAGCTTTTGGGGGGCCAACCGACGGGCGGAAGACACATCCGGGTCCATCATGGACGGTTGGAACTGCTCGTTCTCATTGGCGCGTCCACAAAGCGCACGAAACAACAGATTCAAGTCCTCCTCGCTGAAGCCGGTTTGCTGCGCCAAGTGGGCGGAAACGAAGCCGTAGCAGCGATAGAGGCCGTAAGGGATTGCGGCTTTGCGGCCCATTTCGGTGGCCTTTTCCTCGTCCGTGCCACAGATGCGCGTAATCGAGATGTCCAACGCAAGGACCGGATCAATGCTGCGCGCAAAGGAGATTTGCACGGGACCACGCAATTGGCCAGCGTTCGGACCAGTTGATAGAACGGAGCCGAAGGTTCGGATGTCGTAAAACTTCTGGCAGAGCCATGCCTGAAGTTGGGCGATTTCTCTTGGGGGACGGTTCTTGGCTTTTTCCTTATCGCCTTTTGCGTCGTCTTCGCGCCGGGGCAGGCCGGTGCCATCACAGGCTTTGCGTATGTTTTCGTTCAACACCGTGCCGTGTTTGACGTGCAGGTCGTAACCTTCTGCCGGAGTGCCGTCGGGGCCGAGTTTGGCCAAATAGACGTAATTGCGGATTTTGCGCTTTATGGCGACGTCGGACACCAAGCCTTGCATGGTCTGCGGGTCGAGGCGCGGTGCATTGGCGGCATCTGGGTCGCCGTTGGGATTGCTGTCAGTGCAATCGAACAAATAAACGAAGTCGTAGCGGTTCTTGATAGGGTTATTCATGTTGATTTTTCGGTTTGATGGTTAAACGGTTTCTTCGGTGAGCTGTTCAGCTTTCTCCAGCAACTCGCGCTCCTCGGCGCGGGCGCGGAATTCGGCTAGTTGACAATAGTAACCGAGGGCGAATCTGCCCTGCTCTTCGAGACCCAAGGTTTGCGGGAAGCCACCCTGGGCTTCGATGCGCTGGCAAAGCGCCTCGATTTCCTTTTGTTTGTTGGTGCCGGCGCCTGGGAATCTGTCGTTTGCTTTCTTGAGGTAAGCAGGCACCTTGGTGAACAGTGGGCCCAGAGTGGTAGCAGGCCGAGTGGCTACGCCACCGTAGGTCCGTTCCGCGATGCTGGCGCCGATCTTGCCAAGCGCCAGCAACTGAAGCCGTCCGAGAACGGCGAACAGTTGCCCACAAAGGTAGGCAACGTCCTTCGAGTTGGGATCGAGTTTTTCGTTCATGGTGTAATGGTCCTTTCTATTGGGTGAACGCAACAAACAGAGCTTGATGAGTGCGAAGCGCGACGGAACAAACGGCTTATTTCGCCCGGCTTCGTCGCCGCCGGAAACGCGATCTACAGTCTCCCGGCGCAACGCCGCCCTCAAAATGTCTTGCGGCACAGGTCCCCCGGTAAGCGCGGCGCGGAGCAACTCCTCCGCGGCACCGTGTGGAAGGGCGTCGAAAGGCTTTTCCAGCTTGGGATTTGCCAACGCCCAGAGTAATTGGCCCAAACCATATTCCCGCTTCACGTTCATGCCACCGGGGTCAACGATCTCAAGCTCCTCAAACCAACGAGCGACATGCCGCTCTACTTCGGGCACAGTCGATTCAATCCAGTCGCGCACAACGATGCGTGAGCCGTTGCCCGAAAGACTGACTGCGTAGTAAGCGTTTGCGTCCAAGCCGAGGGCCTGCTGGCCGGTCTGGACGGATTTGAGCAGTCGGGCGACCTGCTGAGGGTCGGCACTGGCCAGCGTGTCCACTGGATCGAATTCGACTGGTTGGCGCGTCCAGTGTAGGCAGATGGTGTTTTGAAAAACGAGTTTCTGCGCTCGACTTTTCTCGATGAGCGCATTGAGGGCGGAGCGGATTTTCAGCTCGGCTTCAGCGGACAGCGCGGCATTCTGCGCCTGTCGTAAGCCGAATGAGCAAAAGGCGTCCTTGTCGAAGCTCAGGAATATGGTGCCGGAAGCGTTGCCGCCGGGAACGCCTTTGATAACGTCGGTGGTGTGCACCGCTTCCGCCAATTCTCCCGTAGCCAAACAAATCCGTTTTGTGCCCGATGAGGCCGATTTGCATTTGCGTCGCCACGAACGCCAAAACTGCTTTGGCCCAGCCAAGTCAAGCACCCAAATTCCGTCCACTGAGAAAGTTGCTAGTTCGTTGGGTTTGGCTTTGACTTCCGCAAGGTGCAAATGCAGTTTCTTCAGAGCATCAGCGTCTTCTAGAAACTGCAATATGGCATTGAGATAAGCGGTTTCTGCGGGGCAAGCACGGCGGCACTCCCGTAGCAGCTCTTTGAAGAAGTTCAATGACCCGGCAACTCGTGCCGCTCGCTCAGGCTTTTTGGGGTCGGCCAAACCGCATGCGCGCTCCAAGGAATCGCACAAGAATCGGGCACGAGGGCGGCGCGCGTCGGTCAACAGTTTTTGTTCGAGGGAAGGAATGTATTTGCGTTTGGGATGTTCCCGCAAATCCAGAGGAGGGCCGACCACCTGACCCTTTAGGTTAAGCGGGATGAGCCAGTCCACATCCTTTGGCTCAAAGTCGGGGTCACCGAGGTTTTCGCGTTCGGCGTATTCGATAAGGGCTTGGAGCATCATTGGACACCTCCGAGTTGAGCTTTCACAGCTGGCCAGTCCGGCAGCTTGTCATTGCCTTGCTCGACGAGGATACCGTTTTTGAGGGCGGCACGAAACAGGGTGACTTTGGGGTTTGCTTCCACTTTGCCGGGCTGATGCTCACGCGAAACGTCGAGATCGAATACGTCATAGAGCATAAGGCCAAGGTCGGCATCAGGATTGGGATTGGGCTCTACACGCATGGCCGATGAGTCGGCAAGTTCGAAGTGCGCTGGGAATTCACGGCAACCAAAGCAGGGCTGAGCAACGCATTGACCTTTCTCGACGCGACGTTGAAACATGGCGAGGTATTTCACCAAGCTGTCTTCGCAATCTAGTTCGTCCTCGATCGGCGGTTTGCGACGCGGAAGGTTGGCCAGCGGCGTAAGTTGGATGCTGGCCTCGATGATGTATTCCACGTCACGCAGGGCCAGCGTGTTCCGTTGAGTACGGTCTTCTTCAGCGTTGAGCGGCTCCGGATTTCGGACGGAGAGGCGCGATTTGACTTCATTGCGCCGGAAGCTGATGAACCGGATGGGCTGTTTGACGGCGATTCGGCGGATGTGCCAGCGGAATTGAGGGCGGTAGAGAATGGCCTCGAGCAACCCGCGGGCTGCACTGGGCGTCATTACAGGGTAGCTGACGCGCTCGACTTTCATTTCGGGACGGGTGAAACAGGCGAGTTCACCCCAAGTGCGCAGGTGGATTATCATGGTTCGGCCTTGTTTCTTTGGTTAACAATTGCAGTTTTCATTGGCAATAGTCGTTCAGACCAGCGTGGCACGCACCGAGGTCTTCGTCATATTGCGAGTTCCAGACCCACACGTCTTCGATAGCCTCCACGATGTAACCCTTGACCTGTGCGTCGAGAAACTCGCCCAAGTGCAGGTTGATCGAGAAGCGCTGCACGCGCCGCCATTCTTCAGGCAAAAGATGTTTTTCTCTGCGGAGTTTGGCGACGAGTTCCTCGCCTTGGCGCCATTTGACCAGCACGCTGTAGGTGTCCTCACCTATCAAGCGGCATTCGCTGGCGGCTCTTGGAAAGTCGAAACGCTCACTCGCGCAAAATACCGGGTCGGCTTGCGGCGAGTCTCGGCCCAGCAATCCGTAAAGTTCCATGAAGTATTTAGCGTATGTTTCGGGTTGGTGCAGCGGTGCTTCCTGATGGCGGGCAAGAAATTCCTCGGTCTTCGCAGCGGCGATGCGATACGCTCCGGGCGGCAGGCCACCAGTCTCCGGACGAAATACGATCACGGGCTGTGGCTCAGCAAAGCGCCCTTCCCGATTGCAACGGCCTGCAGTTTGGATAATGGAATCCAGCGGCCCGATGGCGCGGAATGCGACAGGGAAATCCAGGTCAACACCCGCTTCAATGAGTTGAGTGGAGACGAGACGACAAGGGCCGCCTTTAATGAGTATATCTCGAATGATCCGCAGCTTTTCCTGCCGATGCGCTGGGCAAAGTCGGGCCGACAGGTGGAATCGGTTTTCTCGCGGGAGCAAACGGAATAACTCGCGCGCGTCCTTCGTCGTATTGACGACGCAGAGTGCTTGCGGGTGCTCAACCATGCGGCTGGCGATTTCGTGCCACGAGCATTTTTCGGCTGGGCCCGGCAAGCGGATGCTGGTTCGGCGCATCGTTTCGGCCATCGCCGAAGGTGCGGAAGAAATCTCGACGGGGTCCCAGCCATAAGGCAGCGCGCTGCGGGCAGAGCCGAAGGCGGGCTGGGTGGCGGTCATGAACACTGCGGTAACTCCATATGGCTCTTGGGATAGCAGTCGCACGGCTGAGAGGAGCGAAGGCAGCAGTGTCGGCGGTAACGTTTGAACCTCGTCGAACAACAATACTGAGCGCGCGATATTGTGGAGCTTCCGACAATCTGCGGGTTTGTTCGCAAAAAGGCTTTCAAAGAACTGAACAGTTGTCGTAACCACCAGTGGGCAAGCCCAATTCTCGGCGGCAAGTCGAGCCCGGCGCATCCGCCCATCTTCAGCGTCAAGGTCCAGCCCTTGAAGGTCTTCCCGTGGCCCGACAGCGCTGTGGTGTTCAAGGATGTAGTCGGGACCAAAAGCGGGCTCAAAAACCTCCCGATAGACACGAGCCGTTTGCTCGATGATGCTCGTGAATGGTATCACAACGATGATCCGACGAAATCGTCGTGGATCTTCCGGAGGCAAGCTGGCATTGTGGTGCTCGATGTGTTTAAGCGCAAAGGCCAGCGAGGCCAGCGTTTTCCCGCTGCCGGTTGGCGCTGTAAGGGTAAACAAGCCCGGGGATTTGTCGGCTGCCTTGAGGCAGTCCGCGAGCAACTGACGGCGAATTCGGCTGATCGGAGTCTCAGTCGAGTTCGACTGCAGCATGTCCAGGTGAGCGAGCAGAAGCCCCAATGCGTCGCCAGCTTGCAGTGGGAATTGGGTTCGTTGCTTTGCAGCTTCCGGATCGAAATGGCTCTCAGTGTCCAAGAAGTCGGCATCTACCAGACAGCTAAACAGCATTCGTGTGCGGAGTGAGTTTGCGAAGCTATCCCTGGCAGGCCGAGACGGAGCAGCCTGCAAGCGCAAACCATCAGCTTCGAATCGCTTGAAAAGCTCCTGAACGGATTCAGCACATCCCGTGAGCTCGCGTGCCGATGAAGGGTCATTTATCTTGAGCAAAGCCTGTTGCAGGTCCGCGAACGAAGGTAGGCCGGTGTGATGACCTTCGATGACGTAATCCAAGAGCGCCTTTAAATCGGCCGCCATTCTTGCGCCCGCAGTCCAGTGGTTGATGCCATGGATTGCGGCCGGATTCCGCAGCCGGGTTTGAAAGCGGTCAGCATACTTCCCCAGATCATGTAACAGGCCAGCCAGTTCGGCTTCAGGCGCAAGACCCATCGGTGCGGCGAATTGCTTCGCCAGGGTCGCCACATTGCGCAAGTGTTCGGCCAGCGGTTGCCAATGGGTTTGTGGCAACGGCTTGCCATCACAATCTTCGGCTGTGTGCGCGTAGTATCTCACTGGATCAGCCCCAAACCTTCGCAACATGATTGTTCGTAACAACTTCGATTTCAAGCAACAACCAATTGCTATTCACATTCTCGCGACAGTATAACAGCGGGGGTCTGACAAATGCTGTCACACCCATACTTTTTTCTTTTCTTTTTTTGCCCCGGCTGCGGCGCAGACCTGGCCGCAGCCTGTTAACAACACCGGAGCAGCTATACGCCAGCCCGCATATTCCATACCCTGAGCAGTCTGCAAAACGGGTGTCTTCAAGCGACCAAGGAATATGCGGACCCCGGAAATCTCACCCGAATGAAGCTTTGGATGTCTTGGGTTGGTCAAGCGGTGAGATTTCCGGTCCAGAATAATGTGCCAGGCACGAAGTCCAACGTTTCACAGCATAGACCGGTGCTCGTTTACAGGTTGCACGTTGTACGTTGCACTTTGAGCGTTATCAACAGGGCCGCCTGACCGGCACACCGATTGGGAACGTTCAACGCGCAACAAACGACATTGTCGGCGGTTTTATGATTCGATAGATTGTGAGCGTGCGCGTGGAGATTGATAGAATTGGCGACGGATTTGGTCCGGTCCTGCCCAGGGAGTTGCCGGACACCTGCGAATTCGGCAGCGTGGCGACAGTTACGGGGCCAGGACAAAACGCTGTTGATCAGCCAGAAGGAGCGATATGAACAGGCGTGAGTTTATCAGAAGGACGCTGGCGGCAAGTCTGGCAAGTGCGCTGCCGACAGAAGCAGCTCAATCTGCAGGGCCGATCCCCAAACGAAAGCTGGGCCGGACTGGTGAAAGACTTTCGATCATAGGGATGGGCGGCATCGTGGTCGTAGGCAGCCCGCAGAACGAAGCTGATCGAATCGTGCGCGAAGCTATTGGCCGCGGTGTGAATTACTTTGACGTCGCTCCCACCTACGGCAATGGCGAAGCCGAAGAGAAACTGGGAAACGCTCTGGCAGGTTATCGCGACAAGGTATTCCTGGCCTGCAAAACCACCATGCGCGACCGCGGCGGCGCCCGCAAGGAGCTCGAGACTTCACTTTCGCGATTGCGAACGGAGCACTTTGATCTCTACCAATTGCATGCCCTCACCACAAAAGACGATGTTGAGAAAGCCCTTGGCGTTGGGGGCGCCATCGAGGCATTCCTCAAGGCGCGTGAAGAAGGAAAAGTCCGATTCCTTGGATTCTCGGCGCATTCGGTTGAAGCAGCTCTCACGGCGATTGACCGCTTCGATTTCGACACGGTTCTTTTTCCGTTCAACTGGGTATGTTTTTACCGGGGCAATTTTGGGCCGCAGGTCGTCAAGGCAGCCCGGGCAAAAAAGATGGGATTGCTCGCGCTCAAAGCGATGGCCCGTTCACCATGGCCCGAAGGCGTTAAACACGACTATCCAAAATGCTGGTATCAGCCAGTGTCAGACCCCGCGGAAGCCGAACTTGCTCTGCGATTCACGCTGTCGGAGCCGATCACCGCGGCTATTCCGCCCGGTGAGTACAGGCTGTTCCAGATGGCGCTGTCGATTGCCGCCCGGTTCAAACGGCTCGGCAAAAAGGAACGTCAACTGTTGCAAGCAAAAGCGACCGAGCTGCAGCCAATCTTCCGATACCCGCACAACGCTTAGCCCGCATGTTTCCCAGCCCGGCGTCGCCGGAACCAAAGTCGCCTGACGGGCGACGCCCCCCCGGCTCTTCCACTCCCCAGGACTTTCAGCCACGCCGGGCTGGGGAATATCCAGTGCAGCTCGGTCATCAGGAAAAGTCCCCCCATCCCCCCACTCGACGCAGCGCTGCCAGACCAACTCCCACCCCCATGAAACCCTTCCGCCTGAAGGCGGCACTCTGACCGGCACCGGGCGTGGCTTCGCCCGATGCACGGAACAACCCATCGCTGCCAGAGTCCCGCGTTTACGCGGAAAACTGAAAGCTTTCTGGTCCTGATTATGGTACGCCAGCCCTTTACCCCTGCGCCAAGGGGCGGCCTGCTGCGATTCGAGCCAACAACGTGCCTGTCCCCATATGACGCCATTCGATCTCGCCGGTGATCCCGATGGCTTCTCACGCGCTGCGGCTGATGGAGTGGGCGTTGGCAGGCGCGAAGCGCTTGGAGTGCGGCAGCTTGCTGCCGCTTTGTTTCTATGCCCAAACAACGTGCCTGTCCCCATATGACGCCATTCGATCTCGCCGGTGATCCCGATGGTTTCTCACGCGCTGCGGCTGATGGAGTGGGCGTTGGCAGG
>JAAYVR010000237.1 GCA_012517065.1 Verrucomicrobiota bacterium
GTCGTCGGATTCATGCGGCCGAGGACGGCCGCGCTCCCGACACCGTTGCCTTTTCCACCGCGTGCAGGAGCGCGGGCATTCTTGCCCGCCCCCAGCCGGTGAACGTTCGGGCGCAGGATTTGCATGATCGAAACAGGTCGTAGGATCGGTTGTCGGATTGATGCGGCCGGGGACGGCCGCGCTCCCGACACCGTTGCCTTTTCCACCGCGTGCAGGAGCGCGGGCATTCTTGCCCGCACCCAGCCGGTGAACATTCGGTGGCCCGATTTGCGGGATCGAAACGAGTCGCATGACCGGTCATCGGGCAGATGGGGAACATGGGGACAGACACGTTGTTTGGGCATGAAGACAAAGCGGCAGCAAGCTGCCGCACTCCAAACGCTTCGCGCCTACCAACGTCCGCTGCATCCTCTGCACTGAATACCGTGTCTGTCACTCTATTTGCTCCACCAGCGCCAAAAACCCCACCGACAGCACTCAACCGTCCTCCAAACCTTCAGAGACGATGCGACAACAATATCGTGCCTGTCCCTCTATTTTAGGGTAAAATTGCACAACAGACTCCGGGAGTCAAACAGGGCTGGTGTGCTCGCCCGGTTGTTGGAGCAGCGGCGTAACCTCGACGGGGCAGGTTCGGGTTGATCTTGAATCCGACGCTGGTGTGAAGTTGAGAACGCGGCTCGATTATCCCCGCAAAGGATTGGTTGTGAACTGGAGCCAGTGGCCGGGATTGAACCGGCGACCGACGGTTTACGAAACCGCTACTGCAACTGCGCGAACATGCGCGAAAACAGCATAAAACCCGCATCAATATTGGCGATTTTTGCACTTTGAACAACATCGCAAAACTGCTGTGTTCGCGCATGTTTTTGCACGTCAACTGTCGCAATTTGTAGCAATTTTTGGGGCGGGACTACTGACAGGAATTCTTATTTACAGCATAAGCGCTTGCGATTGCGATTCAAATTGCGACAAAATTGCGACAGCCACTCTCGACACCGTTTGACCCTGTGTTTTCGGCAATTCCCCAGTCCAGTGCACCTTGCTGATCATCCAGAATCGACTGCAGAAAACCTTCGCCCAATGCTTCAGTCAATAATGGTCACCACGATCGGCCCTCGACACCCAGAACACCCCAACTTGCACTAGTCTTGGCCCGGTATTCCTCGCCACCGCCTCAGTCTCAGCAGAACCTGCCTCTTGGGAATACAGGCCAACGAGAAACCGATCGGTCTGTTGGTAAGAAACTGACTTTTCAATTGAACCAAGAGTTCGACTGACCCCAGGCACATGTCACCACGACTGAAGTGGAGGCGCTTGTCCGACGCAGTTGCCGTAACGTCACGAGGGTTGTCTTGGCAACACGATCTCGGCTTTCGGTTGGTCGAACTGGAAATTTGTTTGGTCACACTCGTCCACACTCACCGACCGCTCCAAAACGGGGGTAGTTCGACCCGAGGGGTCTCTCTTGAAACGACCGGTAACCCCATCGGCACGTTTGCTCCTCACAGAAGGCAAACGGATAACTTCTCGGCTCCTGTTGCTATCAGAGCACAGCTTTGAAATGGATTCTTGAGCTGGATTTCTGCTTTCGAGGCTCAGCACAATACTCCCTAGCCCGCATATTTCATACCCTACGCAGTCTGCGAAACGGGTGTCTTCAAGCAACCAAGGAATATGCGGGCTCTGGGAAACCCGCGCCAAACCTAACAAGTAGTTACATGCTCTACAGACTGTCAGTAGTCGCGTTGCCGAAATCGGCTACGGCGGGTAGCACGGCGCACGCTCTGGAAATTGAGATTCTTTCGTCTGGGCGCGGGTTTCCTTGGCCCGGAAATCTCACCGCCTGACCAGATCAAGGCACCCAGAACTTCATTCCGGTGAGATTTCCGGGCTAGGGATGGGAAAAAGCAAACGACACGTTGTCCCAAATCCGATCCGAGAGTGAGCGCAAGGCTTCGGCATTGGCTGGCTTTGGCTGCATTCACCGGGGCCAATCCACACATCAAGGCGGCGGGACCGAAAGATCGGCTGGAATGGCGACGAACGTGCTAAAGGGCTTCATTTTGTGGTCAACAACAGCCGGTTCCTGGTGTTGGCCGACTGCAGACGGTATCCGAAGCTGGCCAGCCAAGTGCTTGTGTTGTGTCTGAAGAGCCGCTCAAGGAGACCGGGTAATTGGCTGAGTATTGGCCGCGAGGGAACTGGCAGGCCTGTTTGAAGGGCATCGCGGCACTGTCCGACTTTTGACTGGCTGGGGCTGGACGGTTGGCGAACCGGCGCCGGCAAATTAGCCGTTACGCAGTGATCGGCGCGCCGGTCCGCCGGGAGGCTTCGAATCAAGGCAGAAAGTGCAGCATGGCCAACGTGGCCCGTGCGGATGAATTAGCCCTGCAGAGAATGTGTCAGTCGCTTATTGAGCTTGACAAGCGTGCCATACATGAATAGGAGGATCACTGGACTGAACACGGGCGAGCCACGTACGTTTCGAATTCGGACGCCGACCGCCTAGGCCGCTCAGTTCCAACGGTAGGCTCAGTGAACATGAACGGTGAGTTACCATTGGGAGATACCATTAGGCTGCCGACCAAGCGGTCTCCCGCGGTCGCTCGCTTCTGCCGCAAAGTTCGCCTCGCTCGTGGCAACACCTGTGAGAACTGCGGCGCGACGCCGAGCGAGCGTCAGATCGAGAGCCATCACATCCTTGATTATCATGTCTATCCCAGCCTGGGAAAGGACGAGGACAATATCATCGTGCTGTGTCAGGCTTGCCACCGAGGGCTCTCCCGGCCGCACGGCGACTTGCTCGGTGACCGGCTTATGCGCTTGGCGCAGCTGCGGCCGGAGCTTCGGGAGCGCATTGCCTCGTATGTGGAGCGGAAAGCGCCGTACCTCACGAACTTGATCCGGATTGTAAGAGCGGGTGAACAGGCAGCAAGTTATTATTTCTTCAGAAGGCTGGAGATGTGAAGAAGCCCAACAAGATCACTGCACACGTGTGGGCAGGCCCCACACGTCCGCACGTGCGCCCGCGCCCGCTTTCGCCAAGCGTTGGCGCAGCAGGCTGGGTTGCAGGCAAGGATCGAAGCTGTAACTAGGAATCCCAGTTTGTTTTCAGCGCAGTTAGATTTACGATGGTCACGGTGCGACAACCATTACAGGGGGACCGTCCTGGATTGCTTGACCTCGCCCAACGATGGCCGGCGGGCTCGTATGTTCTATTACAAGATGAAGACGGCTTCTACGTTCTGGATGACAACAAGCTTGACGACCCCAACTGGTGTGTACTCGTCGCTATCGACGATAGTGCCGGAGGAGTGGTGGGCTACTTGGTGGGGCAGAACCGGGCCTCTCTTCTGCCTATGCCAATTCCTGCTGGCCAAACTGCGGAACTCGAGGAGATCGGGGTGCTGACGGAGCACCAGCGAAAAGGGATCGGTACCTTACTTGTGCGTAAGTTCGAGGAATGGGCGCGGCGCAAATGCTTCACAGCTGTCTATCTCGGCGGCGGGGCCGCTCCTGGGTTCTATGAGAAGCTCGGGTATAGGCGAGTCGGGTATTGCTATTTCGTCAAGACTCTATGAAGGGCCTAGCTGCCTGAACGAGCGCAGAGAAAAGGCGCAGTGGGTAGGCAGAATCGGAATTGTGTAGCCGCTGGCGCGATTTTTCTGTTCCCTGCATTGCCGATCCTACCGCTGCTTGCCTGGCGTCGGAGAACAGCACGCCTTCCACCACACGCACGGCGGGGTTAGTGTTTTTTGGTTGTCAGTTGTGACGGAAAAGATTAAGGCTTAAGCACACTTGAAAGTTATGGACGAGCCTGGTCATGGTACGGCCCTTTGCACCGTTTCCGTTTGTTCCACCGTCACAGTAACCGGTGGCTTTGATTCAGTCCATGACCTGGACTGCGCCATGCTGGAAGCCACTCGCACGGCCGCACCCTCCCATAATGAAAAGTGGCTCCGGCGCATTTGGCGGGGCTTTCAGCACATTCAGTTCGGAGCCGGCTCAGGGTTTTGCGATCTACGTGCAACCCTGACCTTGACCCGCCCACTCGTCGAAAAAGCACATTTCTATCAGTTATAAACATTTTCTGTATGCTCACCGCTGACCGCATCGAGATCGTTGGCAAAGACGACTCCAGGTACATCGCCTGGAAGGAGAGGTCAATAGCGCACGGGAAGGAACTGAAACGCGGGCGATCTATTGATCCGCTCGCCTCAGATTACGGGGAGGCGATGCGCGAACTGGAATCTGCCACGTTCTCCCATCTCGCTAAGACCTGCCACGTCCTCACGGAACGCGTCCTCATCACGCCCAATACGGGCGACCCACGCTGGGGCCTGTACCACTGCGAAGAGATCGATTTCATCGTTCACACCAACGGAACCCCCACGATCCTAGGCGAAATCAAGCACTCCGTGTCGCCAGTCTATAGTATCATGTCAGCTCGCCGCCAAATCCAGCGGCGTTTGGAAAAGGCTCGCATACGCTGGCCCGATCTCTCAGGTCTGCTTGTATGTTACTACTTGTCCTGGCTCAAGCCGCCACCGTTCGAACCCTTCGCGACCATGACAGAAACGGAGCTTGAGACCCGTCTCCTAAACCCGCCTCCCACCACGTTTGAGCCCCGCGCTTTCATAGTCGACGCCAACAGTCTCATTCGGTGCCTTGTCGAGAGCTCACTCGTCCTGAGCAGCTTTCAGGAAACCCTCAGCTCAAGGTACCGAGCCAGTACCGATCCATTCAGCGAGTTGAAATCAAATGACAGCGTCCCACCTTCCGGCCTGTTGTCAGTCGGCGATTTATTCGAACACACAGGTTAAAATGTGCCCGTCATGAAAGCACTCGCAGTCAGGCCCGACTTTGTTTAAGGCGTTCCCGTTCTCGGCGGGGTGACAAACCAACGCGACACTGGAGGCGGCCGGGCTGGGGTCTCACGATTCTCGCGCCACGTTGGTGGTGGGTTTGCTGCTGGGCCTGACCCTCTGAAGTCTATTCCCAGTTTCCTGTCAGCGGCGGGCTGAAAAGTGAGTAAATCCGCAGGTTTAGAATAATCCTCTTCTTCGCGGTTTGCTTCATTCCGTATCTTCCTATGAAACATCCACTAGAATTCGAACTCGAAATCGCCACTTGGCCCTTGTTTTACGCGGCTCTTGCGGGCCAGGGCAATTTTCTTCTGCGTGCCTAAGGTGACTTTGGCCTCCGGCACCGTTGTCAGCAGTTTCAACTTCAGCGCCTCCAGTAGTTGCCTCCGAAGGCCACTGGGTTCGAGTACCTGCCGCGCCACAACCTTGCCCCTGGCCGCGTGAACCAGTCCAATCACGCAGATCTGGTCGAGTTGGCGCAAGCCTTCTTCCACGGTAACTTCCAGCGATCCCAAGCCTTGCTCCAAATGACGCCGTACTTTTAAGGCCGGCATCGCAGTCAAGGGGTGGGCTTGGGTGTTGTCCTCGGTGAACACAAACCAAGGGCGCCATTCCAAGTGCCCGGTCTTCAAGGTGATGAAATCCCGCTCGACCAGCGCCAAGTCTTTGTAACAGCCATGGACAGTCTGCGCGTCGGCTTGGGCCCTGTTCAAGTCGGTCTCCGCCACAGAGCAGCCGTCCAACTGCGCGGTCGCTTGCAGGCGACTGGTCGGAGGGCTGCGCCAAGGCTTGGAGGATGGCGTCGATGACATGGGCCAGCAGGTGGGTGTGGACAGCCAGGGTCTTGGACTTGACCGACGAGACGACCCGGAAATACTCGCGCAGGGGGATCGAGGTGCAGGACTTGCCGTGCTTGGCTTTGCAAACGACCTCGGTGATGAACACGTCAACAAACTACATCAGGATTCGATAATGCCAATAGGACAATCTGGTACTTTTGTCTAAGGCAACACGCCTACATTTCTTTGTAGAATTCCAAGTGGAGGAAACCCCTTTGAGATCCAGGGTCAATGCAGGGTCCTGGGCTAAAGAGTCAGTGGAAGGTCCGTTGATCCACGAGATGCGCCACAAACGCTACCGCAACTCCTGCGCGCGTGTTGGGAGATAGGTTTATGCATCGGTACCGACGCGGAACGGCTCTGCGTGAGCAAGGAGTTCGACATTCCACTCGACCACCGCGTCTTCGGCGAAGATGCCGGTCACTTCGTGCGCTGACCACAATAGAAGCCGTATGTGATACAACTCTCCGGATGTGGCTCACCGGTTTCTTAGTAGCAATTCAAGTGTTGGATAGTCCCTGATTGGCTTCACGGCTACAATGTTCCGAGTCTTCAACCAAACTTCGAAGCGCTCGGCAACGCGCAACTCTGATATGAGTGCCTCAACCCCAGCGGTCGGGAGTTCGTCAGCAAACTTTCCCAATCCCTCGTCCTCGATCGTGCGCAGTCCTTCGCTTTGAAGGAACCGGGAGAGCCTGTATTTGTCGAAAGACCGCAGTATGCTCGAGTCGAATTCCCGCGTCACACGTGAGACGATTCCGCTGATGAGCGGTGCGCCCAAGAGAGAAGGAAACTGCGCGCGAAACGCGGCTTCAAACAATT
This sequence comes from Verrucomicrobiota bacterium, assembly GCA_012517065.1. Taxonomy (GTDB): domain Bacteria; phylum Verrucomicrobiota; class Verrucomicrobiia; order Limisphaerales; family J093; genus JAAYVR01. The sequence continues at coordinate 6,530 of JAAYVR010000237.1, forward strand.
CTCCACCGAAATGGAACCATATCATTTCGCCTAGCGTCGCGACGAGCGGAGCCGCGGTATTATCCAAACCACAACCTTGCCGAACGTGCGCTGCGAAGGTCTCCGACACGCGACGTTTTCGGCCCCCGTATCTGGGCGTGTCTTCGCCCGAGTCGGCACTCTCATCAGTTACCGGGACGACGACGATGGTACTATCCTGTCGGATAACACGATGCTGTCTTCCAGCGATTGTGAGGGTTTCGCTGGCCTCGGGCCGACTTGCGACATGACCTATGACCTCGCCGATCACTTGATTTCGGACGACAATCCCCATTGCCGTCGAGCGGATGTTGGAATGAACCGCGTGCTCGGAATCCCCTTCAACGGCGAACTTCTCCCAAGCACCTCCCAGGTGAAAGCGACCCCGGATTTCGATCAACCGCCCGTCATTACGCCAGAATCTGAGGTGCGCCTCGGCAATTGAAGGAGTGTCGCTACATGGCCACGTCTCCGAAGCTAGCGCGACCAGTGACGCGTGGCTGCGGCCTTGACCCTGATTCTGCCTCACATAGCTGATCACCTATTGCGGGAAGACATCCCAACGTCGGAAGCGGACCTTAGGCTCAAGCTGAACACCCACAGCGCAGACCATTTGACTTGCAAGCGCCGCCGCTTCTACTCGATTACGAGGCAGTGGCAGCAGCCGGGTGACACCTGAACGCCGACCGCCACGCCCGATGCGTTGCAGCAGGCCAGAGGTGTCCGGGGGAGCTCCGACGAGCGCGACTACATCCACGTCCCCAATGTCCACGCCGACCTCAAGGGTGTTCGTAGCGACGAGCACCGCATCTCGATATTGATGGAATTCTCTTTCGGCCCGCCGCCGGTGCTCCCTGCTCAGGCTTCCATGGTGGGAATCAACCCAGATTGCGCGTCGCTTGTTTAGCAGTCGCCTGAGATCCCGTCCCAGCCTGTCGCACTCACTCCGCGAAGGGACGAACACGAGCGCTTTGCGACATTCCCCGGATTCAAGCGCGCGCCAGAGTACCTCCCCCAATTCAGCGGGTGCCGATACATTCGGCAGGAGGTCCGTGACTGCACGCGGCGACAGCGACTGGTCCAGCCGCAGCCAGCACTGGTCTTTCGTTAGGATTTCGATCGGCCTGGCACCAGGGCATAGGACCGCCCGCGCGCCCGTTCCAAGCAACCGTTCGGCAAGAACGTCCGGCTCGCTAATCGTGGCACTAGCTGCGCAAACCTGTATTGTCGCTTCTCGAATCCAGCCCCTAGCCAGCCCTGACTCGCGGAGTTTGCGAAGTCGTGTCAGCAGAAACACCACCTGATCCCCGCGTGCAGTGCTGTCAAAGCAGTGCGCTTCATCCACGAACACGGCACCAACACTAGCCAACAGATGGCCCACTAATTCGCCCTCCTTTCGGTGGACTCGACGAACAAGCATTGAGTCAAATGACTCTGGGGTGGTCACCAGGACGTCGGGGGTCGAATCAGCTCCCGCGAAATCGCTCGTCTGCGCACCGCATCGCCAGCCGATTCGGGCCAGCGGCTGCTCAAGTCGAGCAACCAAATCCGCAACCAAAGCGCGGGTCGGAGCCACCGCCAGAAGGCGGGGACCGGCGGTCCCGCTCGTTGGTCGCTGGCGAAGACGCCACACCAGGGGAGCAACTACACTCTCCGTTTTCCCGCTCGCGGTCGGTGCGCAAACAAGGATATTCTCTCCCCGGGCGATTGGTGGGATGGCCGCGCGCTGAACTGCGAGAAGTGATGGGAAGTCGAAGAACGCTCGCCCCACATCACCGAGGGCGTCCCGGAGGCGCCGGTCCGCGTGCGCATCATCACTCGGCGCGGTGTCAGGTGTAGGCGACATCAAGTTTCTCCAACAACAAGCGGATGAACTTCCGCGGGTTGTGTCCTCCGGCTTCTCGCTCTATCACATGGAGACACTCCGATATGGCTTGCTCTACCTTATTGTCCTCCCCGTCGGCCAAGCCATAAGCCGATCGGTAGAGGCGACCAATGCGTCTGCCCAACTCAGTCATTTCAGACTTGTCTAGTTCGCGCAAACGCGCTAAACGAAGATGGGGGCCGAGTTCATCCTTCAGTTCCTCGATGGGGTCGGATTCACTTGCTCCCGGTGTGATGGCCATGGCAATGACCAACTTGCCATAGCCGCCCGCGTGAGGGCCGGCATCTGCATGTTTCCGCAGCGCTCGCAACAAGGCCGTTCGTTGGTCACGTTCAGTTTGGGTACGCCAGCTTTGGGCATAATCAACGTCCGCCTCATCCAGCAGCACAACCAAACCGTTTGGCGCTCCAGTCACAGTGCATGCCTGCGCCCATTCGCGCAGTAGGTTAGCACAGCGCGACGGTCGGTCTTCAAGATACCTTGCCCGCAAGGGTTCAACGCGTACTCCGAGGCGTTCGCGCACCTGATTCGCGCTGACTTCGAGGCTCAGGTAATCCTCAATGAATTCCCATTCATCGGAGTCTTGAACATGGTCCGGAGTCAGATTCACGAGGCTGTTGTAAAGGAGGCACGCACCCACCATGCGAAGTCTGTTCACCGCACTGTGCGAGACCAACCCAGCCAACCGCTGAGGCAGACCGTCGGATACAGGCCCGCCGGGATACTCGATTGCGTGTGCCAAAGCGGCCACCAGACTCATAGGCGAGCATAACGAAACCGCTATACCGTCGAGAACCACGCCACCGATAGCCATCCCGGCATCGCGGGCACGCTGCTTCAGATGGCCCAGAGCATGGCTCTTCCCCATTCCGTAGGGACTCTCGAACACCAGGAAAGAGATTTGACCGGTAGCCGCGCGCTCGATCGCCCACTCGCAGACAGAGTCAACCCGCGTCATTCCTACGCTCAGGTCGTGGACGCTCTCCGGAGTACATTGGCCCAAGCGAAGCGCGAGCAGGGTTTGGCGCGCAGATTGCCAAGATGGCACCACCGCCGGAGTTTGTCGGTGGGTGGGCTGCGGCCGTGGCGCTGAATCCAGTCTTACGGGCCCGCCTGTCGTCGGATCCACCAGTTCATCGAGGTATTCAGGGCGGCGTGCCAATCCGAGGTCTGGATAATCCACCAAGACCTTCACTCGACCGAGCGTTGGCGCTCGTTCTCTGATGATGCAGTCGCCTTTCCGTGGATGTCGGGCCGGTATTTCCATTAGCCAATGTCTTCTTGGTTTTGTTTTTCCTCGGCGCTGCGAAGGCCTGCGTAAACTCCGTCTATCAAATCTGCGAGTTCGGATTCCGTTTTCTCCGTCTCTCCTACGCGGGCCTGTTCTTCGAGCAAGCTACACCACGCCTTCACAAAAAGCCGGCGAGCGTTCACTTCCAACCTTCGATTGGCAGTAACCTCCGCGAGCCGTCGGAGATTCCGGCGCTGCAAATCCTCGTTTAGTTTCCACCCATGCACTTGAATACCGAGACGCAGCAGCTTCTCGCCCATCTCGCGGAGCATTTCGTTTTGATTCCCAAGCTCGCTCAAGTCCAGTTGAGGCGAATTGTCATCACCACGATGGAATGGAACAAAGACTTGAAACCGAGTCGCGAGTGCTTGGTATTGCCGGATTTTGTCCGCGATGTCCGGCACCGCTGCGAAGATCCCAAACAGGGGAATCCGGTCCATCCGGCTGTCCGGGGCGTCCAGCATCACCCGCATCGAAGTCAGGATGCGTTCGAGTGTCTTCCTATGCGCGCTCAGGATCGTATCCATTTCATCAAACAACAGCGTGAGACCGTGGACGCCAGCCTTTGGGACAAATCTCACCAGAGAGTAAAACAGCGTTCGACCGTGTTCCTGCAGCGCTGCTCCACGAACGGCCTGCAGCCGCAATGTCTGGCGCTCCTTTGGCGTCAGGGTGGCGGGCTGGCCTTGAAGCCACCGGAGTGCGGCATCTCCAATTTCCGGGTTGAGCTGGGGATCGCGGAGGTGATTGAGCAACGCCGTAGCCACCCGAGCGAAGGAGCTGTGCGGCCACTCTTCGTCCTCCAGCGCCGCGAGCATTTCATCCAGCGCAGAATCTGGCTCAGGTGCATGTTCAGCGCGCTGTCGCATCTGATCTAGGGCAGCTTGGAACAGCGGCTTAATGCCGCGGCGATTTGCCCCCGGCAACTGGATGGATTTCGCAACCTGTTCGTAAAGACCGAACCAGTCACCAAGCGAAACATTCGCTTTGCATTGCAGGTAACACGTCGCCCAGTTCTCAGTCGCAGCACGAGCACCGAGCGCTAGAAGAAAATGTGTCTTCCCGCCCCCATAGGGCGCGACTGCCAGTTTGAAGTGCGCGTTCCGTCGGCAGTAGTCGCGGAATTAGGCTTTGGCAAGGCGGTCGAGCCAGGCATCGAGGCCCACTGACCAAGCGGGGAGAACCCGGCCCGCAATCTCTGAGGCGGGTGGGGTACCATGCGCGGCAAGATTCATCCAAGCGTCACGCAGGTCTTCCAAAGGGATAGCATTTGTGTCAGCCATAATCTCAGTTGGGACGCAATATCTCCGACGCTGTGCGTTTGATGAATTCACGAACGGCGGCCTGGGTTAGACACTGACTCATCTCCTTTGAAAGAGCCGGGAGCCGATCCCGCACTCTAGCCAGTCGCGCCGGTGGAATTTCAGCATCTGCGGCGAATGAAATCAGTTTCTCTCCGAGTTCCGCGAAAAAGTCCGGGACGTCCGGCGCCGGTTCGGTCAACTCATCAAGCCGGCACCAGATGGCACGTGGATTGCGTGAAGGCAGCGAATCAAAACCCGTTACCTCGCACCGTTCAATACGTTGCGCCAGTGCCGGATAATCGTGTCTCGCAATGTCGACCAAATCCCGCGTAGTGGCGTAAACAACCGAACACCCGGGCGTGCCGCCGGTTGCCAGATGGTCAACGAGGTTTCTCATGTTCGCCAAGTGCTGCTGGTGTTCCCGCCAACCCCCGAACGGTGATCGGATGCTGATGTCGGCTCCCGTTTCGTCAAACAACACGACCAGCCCCTTGAATCCCAGCTGCCGTGGCAGAGCCAACAACGAGCGAAGCCAGACTGCCGCGTTGCGCTTCCCGATTCTGCCCAGCGGACGGTACAACTGGATGCGCATGCGTCTGGCAGTGTCAAACAAGTCGCGAAAGGTAACGCGCCGGTTGAGGTCGTCGTGTAGCAGAGCTCGCAAGTCAGCTGACAGCTGATCACCCCAATGCCCCGCCTGAATGCGCTTTGCATTCGCAATCACCAAGTTGCGGAATCCGGGATTGCTTCGCGAAGACTGCTGGAATGCGTTCAACTGTTCCGGCGAAAGCTGCCCGAGCAACCCAGCGAGGCCCGCGCCCGCGCCATTGCTCCCGGGTGAAACGAAGCTCATGGTTGTTACCACGGCCCGGTAGGTCTCCCTGAGCGACGCAAAAGGCTTTTGCTGCATGCCGCACTCCACCCGGCAGGTCACAAATCCGGCACGCTGGGCCGTCACCTCCAGAGCTTGCAGGAAATGCGTCTTGCCCCGTCCATTCGGACCCTCCACGAAACGCAATTCCGCCCCGCCCGCCGCAATGAACGGCAGAACCTCGCGTTCCCATCTGGAAAGAAAACCCGTCAGTCCGGTCGAGAGGCGGAAGGCGATCTCCGGATCGTTGAGCGTGCCATACTGCGCCAACCGGTGAAGGGCGTCCCGAAACCTCTGTCTGTCCGAAGGACTCGGCATGGCTCAGTTCCACGGGTCAAATCGGTTTGATCGCCAGCCGCGCGGCGGCAGTCTCATTACCCGTAGGGTGATCTAGGTTTGGAATGTGGATCGTCTCCCGACTCTCTCGCATCGAGGGCGTTTGGCTGACGATTCGCTCGCCTCCGTTCGACACGCCACCGCGAAGGAATCGCGCTAGGTCGAACACAAACTGGTACAGCGGATACGGCTCGATGCTCTTAGGGTCTGCGCTTCGACGGAACTTCTCCGAGTTCCGCGCACGCTCCAGCACCATCTCCCGGTGCAGCTCGCGGACAGGCACGAACTCATCGCCCCCGCTGGCGGCGCGCCGGCAAATCCCATACGCGGCCTTGACCTGCTCGAAAAATCCATCGCGGTTGAACGGCGTCTGTTCCAGCGCCGCGCGAAGCCGCTGCAATTCTCCAAACAACCTTTCGCCGTCGGCTTCTTTGAGGCGGGTGACTGTGACGCCGCCCAGGCTCACAACCGCTGTGGCGCCCTCGTATTCGACGCGGAAGATGCCAATCCGATCCGACTGCGCGCCCATGACGGCGGCAACTTGCGCGGACTTAGCCGCTTGATGAAGTTTTTCCCGACGCGCTTGCAGACTAGCCTGATGCTTTTCGAGAACGGTTCGGACCTCCTTCTCGACTTTGGCCTTGATGTCAGCCCAGTCAATTTGCGCCACCAGCTTGTTGACTTCTTCAATCCGCTTTCCGAAGTCCGGCTCGCCCAAGGCCTGGGCCTTCATGGCGGCTGCCAGCATCCTGCCGAGCTTCTGGAGGGCAACGGCGGCGGTATTCAGTACTGCGCTCTGCCCACCAGCCAGTTTGTCTGCGTTGATTTCGTGGCCTGGCATCGGTTCGCTTTATGGTCACTAAACAGCTGCGTGACCGCAGGTTAGCGAATATGTCCGGCCTTGGCAATCAATATTTCAGACCCAATATTTCGCACGAATTGCCTTAAAAAGAATGTTACCGTGGGAGGGGTGAAAAGGGTTGAGGAAACCATTCGTTGACTCAAAAAGGGTGTTACCGAGCGATGGACACCAAAATGAGTCAACTGACACGTCAGGAACTGCTGGCCAAGCGGCGGGAGTCCCGCA
>JAAYVR010000238.1 GCA_012517065.1 Verrucomicrobiota bacterium
AACGCCGTCCCAAGCCCTTTCCCCTCCTCAACAAACCACGGTGTCAATTCAGAGAAATCCCGCACCGCAACCGTTACTGGAAAAACAACCCCCGAAAATCAAGGGCCTAATCTTAGCGACATTCGTGTCTGTCCCCATATCGCGTTTCGGGAGCGCGGCCACCCTAGGCCGCATCCATCCGGCACCCGAATCTTACACCAGTTTCGATTCCCTATACTCCGGCGCCTGAACGTTGACGAGCTGGGGACGCGTAAACTACGTGTCTGTCCCCATGTGCTCCGGTTCGCCGGGTAACAGCATGCATCTCTTGCAATTGCGCTGTCTTTGCCCAGGCGCTTTGCTAAAGAGGAATTGCGGCCAAGCAAGGTTTGGTCTAAAAACTCCTCCAGCGAATTCAGATGAGGATACTTTATAACATTCTGTTCCCGCTGTTGTTCTGGCTGAGTTCGCCATGGTATTTCCTGAAAATGTGGCGCCGCGGCAACTGGCGGGACGGACTGCGCGAGCGATTTGGCCGATACGGTTCGGCCGTCAAGCATGCTGTTACAAATCGCCGCGTAATCTGGTTCCACGCAGTTAGCGTTGGCGAAGTCAATCTCTGCGCCCAGTTAATCCGTGCGCTCGAACCGCGCATTCCAAACGTGAAAATCGTGGTTTCTACAACGACTTCAACTGGCATGGAACAATTGCAGAAAAGACTACCCCCCCACATCCTAAGAATCTACTACCCCATAGATTTCCGCCGCGCAGTCTCCCGTGCATTGGCTGTCATACACCCCGACCTTGTTGTGCTGATCGAGGCGGAAATCTGGCCGAATTTTCTTTGGAAACTGCGAGATCGGCACACGCCGGTGTTCCTTGTCAACGCGCGGCTTTCGGATCGCTCCTATCGGGGTTACAGGCGCCTCGGTTTTCTCTTCAGGCCGCTGTTCGCAAGCTTCAAAGGCGTCGGCGCCCAAAGCGAAACCGACGCGTCAAAACTCCGCGACCTCGGCTGTCGGCCGGAAGCGGTCCATGTTGTGGGAAGCCTGAAATTCGACGCAGCCAAATTCGAAGCGAGAGGGCAATTGGACGTGCCGGCCCTTCTCCAACAAATCGGCGTCCCGGAATCCGCCGAGCTTCTCGTTGGCGGAAGCACACACGCCGGCGAAGAAGCGATTCTTGCTGAAACGTACAAACGGCTAAAACCGTTTCACCCAAACCTATTCCTGGTGCTTGTGCCGCGCCATTTCGAACGTGGAAAAGAGGTCGGACGCGAATTGGAAGCGCGGGGAGTGAAGTTCGTTTATAGGCGCGAGCTCACTTCAGCAACCCGGTTGCCCCCGGGTTCGGTCGAGTGCCTGCTTGTCAACACAACCGGCGAACTGATGGCCTTTTATCAGCACGCAACCGTGGTGTTTGTCGGCAAAAGCCTCACCGCCGAAGGCGGCCAAAACCCGATCGAACCCGGCGCTCTTGGCAAAGCGATGATCTTCGGTCCAAACATGCAGAACTTTGCTGCGATAGCGGAGAGTTTCGTCCGCCACAACGCAGCCCTGCAAATCCACGACGCTTCCGAACTGGCTTCGGCAATCGATGATCTGCTCAAAAACCCGGCGCGTCGCGACGAACTGGGCAAAAACGCCGTCCGCGTGGTCAAAGCCAGCACCGGCGCCGTCGAGCGCACGGTTGAAATGATAACCTCATACATGGCCCGCAAGGAGAATTTCAGTGTACTGCTCAACTCGGAAACAACCGCGCCAACCACCTCGAAAGCAGACATTCCGGAATCATCGCCCGCAACCCCAAATGGTCGGGCATGATTCCGCGCTACGCCGATAATCAAAACTCAAAGCAGTTTGGCGAGCAGTTCGTCGTTTGTGCGGTGTTTCTTCAGCGCCGCTTGAAGGGTCTCCATTGCCTCGACAGGCTGCAGGTCCACCATCATTCTGCGGAGCTTGCGGACAGCCTCGATCTGGTGTTTGGGGAACAACTTCTCCTCTTTTCGCGTGCCACTTTTAGGTATGTCAATGGCAGGGAAAAGCCGCCTGTCAGCGAGTTTGCGGTCCAGCACCAACTCCATGTTGCCGGTGCCCTTGAATTCTTGGAAGATCAGTTCGTCCATGCGCGATCCGGTCTCGACCAGCGCGGTTGCCACAATCGTCAGTGAACCGCCCTCCTCGATCTTTCGCGCAGCGGCAAAAATCTTCCGCGGAATCTCGAGAGCGCGCGCGTCCACGCCGCCCGTCATGGTTCGGCCGCTGCCGCCATGCACGCTGTTGTAAGCTCGCGCCACTCGGGTCAGAGAATCCAGAAGAACAAAAACATCTTTCTTCGCTTCAACCATGCGACGGCAACGTTCGATCATGAAACGCGACAGCCTCACGTGCGTCTCGAGGTCCTGGTCGTTTGACGAGGCCACGACCTCCGCTTTGACTGACCGTTGAAAGTCGGTGACTTCCTCGGGGCGTTCGTCTATTAACAACACCAGCACGTGTACTTCAGGGTGATTCGTGGTTACAGCGTTCGCTATCTGTTTAAGAATTGTTGTTTTCCCTGTGCGCGGCGGAGCAACTATCAATCCCCTCGTGCCCCTACCAATCGGCGTAACAAGGTCGATTATCCGTGTCTCGATCAATTCCGGCGTCGTTTCCAGCTTGAACTTCTCATAAGGATCAATGGTGGTGAGGTTCTCGAACCGGATTGACCGCGTGTACTCTTCAAACGGCATTCCGTTGACCTCGAGAACTTCGCGCAACTGGGGACTGCTGCCCCTGTGCGGCGGTTGAAGCCGACCGTAAACATGGCACCCTTCCCTGAGAAAATTCTTCTTTATCGTGTCCGGCGTAACAAAGATATCCGTCGGTTTCGGCTGAAAATAGTTCTCCGGGGTTCGCAGGAATCCAAAACCCTTTTCAGATATTTCAAGATAGCCCGCACCGGTCTCGGGCACAGTTGTCACATTGCTCATACTTATATCGCTGGTGTGGACGCTGCTGCTCAATCCTCAACTCGTGTGTGGCAAGCGCTGATGCCCACCGCCACGCAGCTTCGGGAGCAGAGCCAGCCCGAAGAGGTTCATGGAACCGTTGAAAGGCTGACCACCAAAAACCTAAGACACATCACAAGTAACAGCAAAACCAAACCAACGCAACCGTTTTTTTCCAGATTTTCGCGCCAACCACCATAAACCAAGCATGAGAGACCACGGCTCACAAACCAAAGACCGCCGTGTTCCTGCCTCCAGATTGAGTCCCTTCTCGCGATATCGTGCCTGACACTTTGTTGCGTTTTGCCCAGCTTGGGCCGATATAGTGCCTGACACCTTATCTTTGTCCGTCCTGTGCTGGACCTGCGCAGACAAATGGCATACCATTCCGGCGTCGCAGTTGACCCGACTTGAATCCTGGTGCAAAAACCTACGTCCAAAGATCAAATGAAAACGCAAAACCAATTACACACCACTTCCACAGCTAACAGCATCCATCGTCGCCGGTTCCTGAAATCCGCAGCCGCAGCCACAGCGCTCACGTTTGGTTTCCCCCACGTAGGAAACGTCCTCGGCGCCAATGAAAAAATCCGCGTAGCCTGCATAGGCGTCGGTGGCAAAGGCGACAGCGACACCGACGGGGCAGCACGTGCCGGCGCTGCCGTTGTGGCTCTTTGTGATGTGGACGCTAACACCCTTAGGAAAAAAGCTCAAAAGTATCCCCAGGCGAAACTCTATGCCGATTTCCGAAAGATGCTCGAGGAAATGGAAAAAGAAATCGACGCGGTAACAGTCTCGACGCCTGATCATGTCCATGGTGTCGCCTCCGCAATGGCGATGCGCATGGGCAAACACGTGTTCTGTCAGAAACCGTTGGTACAAACCGTCGCTGAAGCGCGCTTGCTCCGGCAACTGGCCAAAGAGAAAAAGCTGGCCACTCAGATGGGCAACCAGGGCAGCGCCGGCAGCGGTCTGCGTCGTGCTGTCGAGGTTGTTCAGGCAGGGGTTATCGGGCCGGTCAGGGAACTGCATGTGTGGTCAAATCGTCCTGTCTGGCCCCAGGGAATCAACAGGCCCGAGGGCGAAGACCCGGTGCCGCCTGAATTGGACTGGGACCTTTGGATTGGCCCAGCACCAATGCGGCCTTTCAAGAAAGGCGTGTACCATAGCTTCGCGTGGCGCGGATGGTACGACTTTGGCACCGGCGCGCTTGGCGACATGGCATGTCACACTGTCAACATGCCGTTTCGCGCCCTCAAGCTCGGTTACCCAAACGTCGTCGAATGCGAGGAGACCTCGACTCTCTTCCCTGAGACTTTCCCGAAAACATCCCGTATCAGGTTCGAATTCCCAGCCCGGGAAGACATGGTCCCGCTCAAGTTCTGGTGGTACGACGGCAACCCGTCCGATAAGGCAGTCAAACCTCTGCGGCCGAATCCAGAACTAACAAAGGAAATCGCCGAAATGCGCGGCGGACTTCCGGGCAGTGGTTGTCTGCTCGTCGGTGACAAGGGAAAACTGTTTTCACCCGACGATTACGGGTCGCAGTTCTATGTCCTGCTCGCAGGCGAAAAGGAATACGTTTCGGGCAACAATCACGAGGCCGTCAAGGCTGTGCCCCAGACAATCCCGCGGTCACCGGGCCACGTCGATGAATGGTTCAGAATGATGCGTGATGGCACCCCGGCATATTCAAACTTCGACATCGCCGCCTATCTCACTGAAATCATTCTGCTGGGTTGCATTGCCCTCCGCGTGGGCGTCGGCAGTAGAATGGAATGGGACGGCCCCAACATGCTCTCGCCCAACTGCCCCGAGGCGAGCAAGTTCGTCCGGCGCCAGAACAGGCCCGGCTGGCCAGCATGATTTGTCAGCCACGGCCCTGCCAAATCCGCAGGAAATAATTCCTGTGCCCTTTGGTTTCTGTGCGGGTAATGCGGCCCGCGCAGCAAGAATCTGGTTCGCGCAGACAAGAAAAAACCGGCCTCACCCATTCACAGATAGCAAAAATGGACGTATCCGATCCGAATTCGGCTTTCCACATACGCCCGGCAACGCCCCGCGACATGGCTGGCGCATACGAGGTTTGCCTGAAAACCGGCGATTCCGGGAACGACGGCACCGCGCTCTACTCCGACGATCCGTCCGCATTGGGCAACATCTATGTCGGACCTTACATAATGTTCGAGCCCGAGCTGGCCTATGTCCTCGAGGACGCGGCGGGCATTTGTGGCTACGTGCTTGGCGCCCTTGATTCGGAGTGTTTTTACCGGCGCGTGATTCAGGAATGGTTTCCGCCGTTGCGAACCCGCCATCCGGCGCCGGTCGGCGATCCTGCGTCGTGGACACCAACCCAGCAACTGTATTACGAATACCACAACCCGCAGTTCTATTACCCTGACACGTTTCGCCCCTATCCATCGCACATGCACATCGATCTCCTGCCTCGAGCGCAAGGCCGTGGATTGGGACGGCGGATGGTTGAACATCTCATTGCCAAACTCGTCAAACTAGGCTCGCCGGGCGTTCACCTTGGGCTCAGTGCAGTCAACACGCGCGCTTACAGGTTCTATCAGAAAATGGGGTTTTTCGACCTGCCACGGTCAGAAAGCACTCCCGCTGGTGTCATCTTCATGGCGCGGAGACTGCCTTGAGGGTCAATCTGGTTGAACCACCAAACACTCGAAAGACGAGGAATGGCTGCGGTGATAGGCCGGGCTTTCAGCCCTTGGATTGTGGAAAGTGATGTCGAGATGGCCCTTGTCGTGGGGCTTCGCCCCACGCTGGTATGAGCCGCGCCGTTGGCGCTTCGAAGCTGGATAAAGTGACAGGCTCCCTGTCTGGGTGCAGACCCAAATAAGGTGACAGGCTCGTTGTTTGGGTGTTGCCACCGGGTTGCGGCGTGGCCCGCAAATTGCCCCTTGTTCCAATCCGCGGCTGCCGAAGTCTGCGGAGGAAGCCCTCGGATGCCGATATGGGGACAGACACGTTGTTTGTGGTGTGCGCGCAGCGTCTGCCATGACTTACGCACGATTTCATTAACGCAGGGCGTGCCATCCGTGGCGCGCCGGGGTTGTTGCAGACAGTTTTATTGTTTCCGCATAAACGCGGGAATCTGACTGCGATCGGTTGGCCGGCGCACGCGGCGATGTCGCGCCTGAGGCTTTGGGCCCGGAAATCTCAGTGGAGTGAAAGCATGGGTGAATCCGACGGGGCCGCCGGTGAGGTTTCGGGGTTAGGTCGCTTACGCTGCTGCAGCGGCAAGGGGTTGGAAGCCACTGATAGCCGGGCGCTTGTATTTGTCATCAAGATGCAAGAGGTGGGTTGGCCTTGCCCATGGCGCGCAGCAGATCGGGCAGTTCGCATTCTTCGCACAGGACGTTTGACTGATCACAGTAATCGCGCGCCAATTGGATGAGGCCCTGCTGGATTGCGGCGGTGTGTGGCAGTTGCAGTTTCTCGTCGCCCATGAGTCTTTGGCGAACGAGTCTTAGAACCGCGTTGTCTTCGCCGGCAGGCCATGCGAAATAGCGGTGTTCGATCAACTCCCGCAACGCGCGATTGCGTCCAGCTTCGGCCCGGCTCCAAAACCACGGCAAAAGGACGTTCATTGCGAGGTCGGTCAATCGCGGCGCCCCGATGAGTGGATGTGGCTTTGCCGATCGCTTTGACCTGAATGTCCAGTGCCGCGCCCAGAACTCATCCGGTTGCGCTGAAATGCATGCGCAGAGCGATTCGAGCAGTTTGCGATCGGGGATTTCTTCTGCGATCCAGCCGTCGAGCTGATTGATCCAACCGGGGGTTGAAAGCCACGATGCTGCAAGTGCGAGCCGACGTGCTGGTTGGTTTGCGGGCCGAAGGCCGTGCATGTGCCACAGTGAAGGCGGCAAGATGTAAGGAGCGAGCGCGGCTTGTTCGCGCCACCATTCATCCCAGAGGCGTCTGACGTAAGCCCTGGTGTCCGGTGGCAACCGGCTGAAATCAGCGGGCAAAAGCCCGGCGATCCCAAGGAGGCGCGACTGCCATGTCAGGAACGCAGTGTCAGAGCTGGAACCGGTTGTTGGCAATGCGGGCAGCAATTCGGCAAGACGACGCATTGGCCAAACGTTATGCTTGTATCCGAGCGCCGCGAAGAGGCCTTCCCACAGCGCCTGTTCCCAGCCAACATGCCGGGCGCGCGCTTGCATGGTTTTTGCCTTGGCGTTGAGCCGTCGGCGCGCGGCCTGTGTGACCAACTCAACTCCCTGCACCGGAGCAAGATGATGCAGCGGATCGGAACATGCGCCGGCTTGAACGGGCGGCGGCAGATTTCCGGCGCTGTTGGCGAACTGCTCGATGAGTTCGTTTATTGGCGTGTCCAACACGTCGCGCAAGGCAAGGGTTGGCGGTCCCGAGACCGACGGTTCGTCCGGCTCCCAGACGACATGGAGAATCACTTTGCGATAGGCAGGATCAACATCGTGCCCGTGTTCGTGCCAACTGCGCTGGCAGAGATCGACCTCGACGTCCCCCGTGACGGGGGGCTCGTCGTTGAACTGGATGATTGCTTGTCGAAAGTCGGGTCCGGATTCACGATTCCAAATGCCAGGATGAAGAATCGTGATGGTTCTGCCGTCGAATGTTCGCAGCGCATTGCGTCTGAGGCGTTGTTCGAGCCAGATGCGTTGGATGAGACGTTCGTTTGGTGACATTGTGTCAATACCCTCCTTGTCAACAGAACGGGGTTGGGCGCGGTTTGACGCGCTTTCCGCGTTCGAATGCTTGCTGGGAAAAACATCCTTGTTTTTCTTTTGTGTCCTTGATTCGGCAATGTCAAGTCTGCAGTGTGCACCGGTCAGATTCAAGTCGTGTGGTCGGCCTTGAACTTGACAGCATTTAATCAGAAAATGTGGCGGTCGTTACCAACGCCGTTCAGGGGATGGTGACACTGTCGGGCCGACAGCATTGGATGTGATCTGCAAGCCGGCAAATGGGCTTCGGTTGTGGGACGCCCCTGAACGCCGCTTGGGTATGAGTTGGAAACAGACGTGACCTGGACTCCAAAACAGAATGTCATGACGGACAGCGCAGAAGCGCGGGCGATGATCGAGGTGGAAAACCTCACGAAGTTGTACGGCCGGCGGGCTGCGGTTCATGATGTTACGTTCACCGTCGGCAAGGGCGAAATCGTCGGTTTGCTCGGGCCAAACGGCGCGGGCAAAACAACGATTATGCGTATCCTTGCGTGTTTCATGCCGGCAACCTCGGGCGTTGCACGGGTGGCAGGACTAGACGTGTTCCAGGAATCCGACCAGGTGCGGCGTCGCATTGGCTACATGCCCGAGAACAATCCGCTCTACCATGACATGCGCGTGCGCGAGTATCTGAAGTTTCGCGCCCGGCTCAAGGGACTCTCAATCCAAGAAAGCCGCGCTCGGGTGGACGAAGTGACTGAACGCTGTGGATTGGCTGAAGTGAGCTCGCAAGTGATAGGGAACCTGTCCAAAGGCTACCGCCAACGAGTGGGACTTGCAGACGCGCTGGTGCACCAGCCGCAATTGATAATCCTTGACGAGCCCACAATCGGCCTTGATCCGCATCAGATCCGCGCAGTCAGACAATTGATACTCGAGCTCGGCAAGGATCACACAATCCTTCTTTCGTCCCATATTCTTCCCGAGGTCGAAATGACCTGCCAGCGGGTTGTGATCCTGCACAACGGCCGCGTCCTTGCCGCAGACAGCACGCAGAACCTCCAGCAACGGCTCAGCGGCGCGTCGCAAGTCCTGACCGAGATCGCTGCGCCACCTGACGAACTTGAGGCATGCTTCAAACAAAACCAGGACATCGAATACCATGACATCAGCCCGACCGACAGCGGCTACTGCCGGTGCACGATCGTGCCACGCACCGGCCTGGACTTGAGACCGGCCATATTCGAGCTTGTACAAACACACGGATGGCGCCTTCGCGAACTCACATTGAGCCGGCACTCGCTCGAGGATGTATTTGTCCACGTGACACGGCCCGACCGAGATGAGGAGGAAAGCTGATGCACAACTACCTGATTCTACTGCGCCGCGAACTTGGGTGTTATTTCCTGTCTTTGACAGGTTACGTCATCATAGCTGGCGCACTCATCTTGCTCGGGCTCGGGTTTGCCGTCATGTTGCTTGCGTACAACGGTGACACCATAGACGTGCCTTTGACGGAGTTGTTTTATGGGACGATGTTCTTTTGGCTTATAGTCTTGGTGGCAACGCCTGTGATTACCATGCGCTTGTTCGCAATGGAGCGCGCAACAGGAACATTCGAAACGTTGATGACTGCGCCGGTTGGCGACGGCCAGGTCGTGCTGGCCAAGTTTACCGCCGCATTTCTGTTCTACCTTGTGATGTGGCTGCCGCTGGCGAGTTGCTTGCGGCTGGTTCACCATTACACCGCCACAGGGCTCGAATTTGACTGGTGGCCGGTCGTAAGCACCTACCTTGGCATTCTTCTGATCGGCAGTCTGTACATTGCCATTGGCTGCCTTGCATCGGCTCTTACGCGCAGTCAAATCATCGCTGCCATGACAAGTTTTGCAGTGGGCGTCTCCCTTTTCCTGCTGAGTTTCCTGAGATTCAGCGTCGGACAACGAAGCGGATTTGCAGCTCAGGTGGCAACCTACACTTCAATGTTCGATCACATGGAGGATTTCGTTCGTGGCGTGGTGGATACACGTCACATTGTGTTCTATCTCACCCTCACTGGGATTTGCCTTTTCCTGACGTTGAAGGTGGTTGAAAGCCGACGCTGGAGGTAGCTGGACAATGGCCGCACAAGACAACGTAACAAGTGGATTCTCGACATGGAGCCGCGTCAAGATCGGCTTGAACGTCGGGATATCAATTGTTGCCGTGCTGGCTCTTGCAGCCATGATCAACTACCTCGCCACACGACATTACAAGAGATGGTACTTGGGCGAACAGGCTCTGACCAGGCTCAGCGACGAAACAAAACGCGTCCTCGCAGCCGTTACCAACGAGGTTCACATCACCGTCATGTTCGATCGCAACAACCCGCTCTACGGCCCGGTAATGGGTTTGTTGAAAGAATACCGCAACCAGTGCGCCAACCTCGTTGTCGAGCATGTGGATTACAAGCGCGACCTCGCCCGGGCTCAAACTCTCATGACCCGCCATCAGCTCGCCCCAACCGAGACCGATCTTGTGATAATCGAGTATGGCGGGCGTGCACGCCTGATACGCGACACTGAACTTTCAGATTACGATCTGACCGGTGTGCTTACACCAAGCCACGAGATCAAACGAATCGCCTTCAAGGGCGAAGCCCTTTTCACAACCGCAATTGGCGGCCTTCTGGATCAGCGGTCCCCCAGGCTTTACTACCTCCAGGGACACGGCGAGCACGACCTCGCCAGCACGGAAACGAAATTCGGGTATTCCAGATTCGCCCAGTTGCTTGCGCAAAAGAACATTCAGGCGCTTCCATTGTGGCTCAGCGGGACAAGCGACGTCCCTGAAGATTGCCAGGTGCTAATGATTGCAGGACCAAAAGGCCGCATCAGCCAGGATGAAGTCGAGCGCATTGGCCGTTACCTGAACCGCGGCGGACGGCTCCTCGCATTGTTGAGTCTGGTCAGGTCAGGCCAAAACGACACCGGGTTGGAACCGCTTCTTGCCGCATGGGGTGTGGCCGTGGGACGACAGTTTGCATTCGACAGAAACAACGCCGTCGTCGGCGGCGGTATAATCTGCACAAACTTTTCCATGCATCCGATCGTCAAACCGCTCCGCGGCGAGGCCATCTACGTCGTGCTGGCCCGGCCAGTGGACCCGACAACCGCGCCGGGGCAAAGCGCAGACGCGCCACGCGCAGAGCCGCTTTTCGCAACAAGCACGGAGGGCTTCACCGCAAGCGAGATTTCAGAATCGGGCGTCCCACGCTCCAATCCTGTCAGAGACCGGCACGGAACCATTCCCCTCGCTGTCGCAGTTGACAAAGGCAGCATCAGAGGAGTTGGCGCCGACAAGAGCGCCACGCGAATAGTGGTGGCAGGGGAATCAATTTTCCTTGCGAACGAAACCATCCTGAAAGCTTCTGGCAACCTCGGTTTTGCGAACCTCGCGATCAGTTGGCTCCTTGATCGGCCCACGCAACTGGCCGGCATACCGCCGCGCCCCCTCCGAGAGTTCAGCATCACCCTGCCAAAAACAGTGTTGTGGCGCTTGACATGGATACTCGTCCTTGTGATGCCCGGCGTGCCACTTGTGATCGGCCTTGTAGTCTGGTTTAAACGACGTCGTTAAGGATGAATACATCGACCACGCGATGGCTGATCCTGATCACTGCTGCGCTGGCAGCGTTCATTTTCTTCTACGAGCGGCCGCGCAAATCGGCTGACGAACTCGCACTCAGCAAATCATTGGTAATGCCCTCACTGGTTCCGCAGGAGGTTGATGCGATAACGATCCTCCAGCAAACCAACCTGATGCTCAAAGTCGAGCGAACCAACCAACACTGGGAACTGACTTTCCCGATTCGATATCCAGCTCAAGCTGCAGGCGTTGAACGATTACTCGATGGCCTGGCAAACCTCAGATCGCGAACGGTTTTGTCCGCATCCGACCTTTTGTCTCAAAGCAACGCACTCAGCACGTTCGGGCTGGAGCCCCCGTCAAATACCGTTGTCCTGCAACAAAAAAACTCGAGACAAGAGTTGCGACTGGGGACCACAACGCCACTCGGCGGCGAGGTGTATGCCCAGGTCGTCGGCCGTGAAGGTCTTGTGACCGTCGATGGCAGCGTCAGGACACTCATCCCCACGTCCGTGGAACAGTGGCGCGACACTGCACTCGCCAATCTCGCAGGGCTCGAATTCAACCGCATCGAGTTCAAGCCCATTACCAACGGGTTCGAGGTGATCCGTGACCCGACGAACCGCGCTTGGCAAATAACGCGTCCGCTTCCGTTGCGCGCCAACAGCGCCAAACTCGAGGGCCTGCTCCAAAGACTCGACCTCGTCCGGGTCGCAAAGTTCGTTACTGACGATCCACGGGCCGACCTCGAACCCTATGGATTGCAACCGCCAGAGCGCGAAATCGTCTTGGCCCGCGGCACAAACGAGGTTCTCACCCTCCAGTTCGGGCGCAGTCCAACTAATGCACCGGACCAGATATTTGCGCGCCGACTCGCCAATTCGAACGTGGTGCTTGTGCCACGCGCTGAAGTCGAACCGTGGCTGGGCGGTTTCCGCGATTTCTGTGACCGACGGCTGATGGTTTTTGACGTGGAAAAGGTCACGCGCATCGTCGCAAAAGCCGACGAGGAATTCGTCGTCCAAAAGCAGGGTGAAAGGTCTTGGTCCATCACGGCACCTTATGCGGCCCCGGCGGACCATCTCCTTGTCCTGGAAATGCTCGCTTCGCTTGCCGACCTCGAGTTTATAGAGTTCGAACGCGAAGTCACCACCGATTTTGCGCCTTACGGACTCGATCCACCCCGCCGCAGGTACAGACTCGAAACAACAGTCACAAACGCCAATGGAACCGCCACAAATCAACCCATCGCTCAATTGGACATCGGCACGCCCACCACCTACAAGTTTTTTGCCCGCCGTAACTCCGAGAACTCGGTCGTCACAATGCTCGATACAGGTCGCATCCCGCGAGCCGCTTACGAGTTGCGCAACAGGCTGATCTGGGATTTCAGTACGAACCAGATCTCAGCCATTACGGTCCGACAAATGGGTGTCTCAAAAAGACTGCTTCGCACAGGCCCCGCCCAATGGACGATTGCACCCGATTCGCCCCAGTCACAAATCAACCCTTTCGCGCTTGAAGAAGCAGCGTATCAATTGGGTCGTCTCCACGCAGCAAAGTGGGTGGCTCGCGGCGAAGCACAACTCGCACGCTACGGATTCGCGTCGATCGACCATGAAATAACACTCGAGTTGACCGTGGCCGACAAACCTGAAAAACGCACCGTGCGGTTGGGACGTCGTACGCCCATCGGCAATTCTGCCTATGCGGCAGTGGTCATCGATGGACAAAACGCCCCTGTTGTCTTTGAGCTCCGACCCAGATTGTACGAACTAATCCAAAGCGAGCTGACCGCGAGTCCGGCGGCTGCCGGAGCTTCCCCATGAGCACGGGCGCAAATCCCGATACCACGGCAAATCGCCTGATGCGTTCTTTTCGCTGGGTGCGCCTGGCAATCCTCGCCGTCATTCTTCTCCTTGTCATGTGCTTGCTGGCGATCGGCAAAATCGCCGCGCCGGGATTCATCACCGCTTGGATTCGATCTGCCGCACAAGCTCACGGTATCAACCTCGAATTCAAGCGCGTCGTTTGGCGCTGGTACCGCGGCATTGTCGCCGAGCAGGTCATGATCCAACCCGCAACAAATTCAAATTTCTTCAAGGCATCGGTGGCAGAGCTTGTGTTGGATATGGACTGGAGCCGGCTGCTGACCGAACGCCGTTTGGACATAGACGGAATTCAGATTTCACAAGGTCATGCCATCCTGTCCGTTCTTTCAAGCACGCAATCCCAAGAAACCGTCGAGCTGAATGACATCAGAATTCGACTCCGACGCAGATCGACAAACGCCTGGGAACTCGAGGAGTTGCACACCCGTGCCTTTGGCGCAAGATTTGATGCCCAGGGCGTGTTGACCAATCTCACTGCATTAACCAAACATGCCGCACCAAAAACAGGAACAACAAACGAAATTCCTGCGTGGCAAACCCAGCTCGCAAACTTTGCTCGCGTTTCAAGTCAGTTCGAACTGGATGCCCCACCCCAGTTTCATCTCAGGTTTAGCGCCGACCTCGACCAAACAGACAACTTTTCAGCGGTTCTCAGAGCGAGAATCCCGGGCGCACGGGGACCTTGGGGGCGAACAACCGATTCCCAACTCGAAATCGCTCTTGTCCCGGATTCTTCGCCGGAGTCCACTCCCAAGCCCCACGTGGCCTTTCGCAGCCGGCGCACAGAAACACCCTTGGCGGCTTTCGATGGCCTGCAGTTGTTTGCATCGCTCCCGCGCATCCCGTCCGCCCCATCTGATTTTGATGTCGCATGGCAAATCACCGCTGCAGGTGTCAGCATGCCGAACTGCCGTTTGGGGAATGCCAGCGCCACAGGATCAACGCGGCTACACACTGCTTCTCCGTTAATGTTTCGCACAAGCATCGAGATGCGCTGCGCCGCCATCGAAACCAAATGGTTCTCGGCCGAAAGCAACACAACAACAGCTACGCTCCTACACTCCGCCACAAACGCGATTCCGCAGGAAGTTTTCATCGAATCAAGGGCAAACAACGTTTCGTCCGAACACGGCACCGCCGCTGAGGCCATGCTGACAGCCAAACTGACACCCCGTCGCTCGAACCAACCGCTCACGCAAGGCAACGACGCATCGGCGTCCTACCTTACGCTGAATCAAATCGATTTGAGCATTGCCGGCACAGGCATTCGTTCAGCCCGCATCCCAATCACGCAATTCAAATGCAACGCCAAATGGATCGCGCCGGAACTGTATGTCCAGCACCTGGAAGCACAACTGCCGACAGGCACTCTCACAGTCCGGCCTGCAACCCTGAACACACAGAATCGTACGTTGATCGTAACATTGCATTCGAACTTTGACCCGCACTCGATCGAACATCTGTTGAGCGAAAAAGCGCAGCGGTGGCTCCAGCAGTTCGATTGGAAACAACCGCCGGAGGTTGATGCCTCAATCACCATCCCGCTGCCAGAAAAAGCAAGCGCAAGCCTCGATTGGCAGGCTGATTTGCCCCGAAAAGCTCAACTGACAGCCACACTCCATGGCAGCAATGTGTCGTATCGGGCTGTCCCTATTGAATCTGCAGCGCTGAAGGTCTCGCTCTCAAACGAAGTCTTGCACCTCACGGACTTCTCAGTCGTCCGCCCCGAAGGACGAGCCCAACTCGAATATCAGTTGCACACGCGCACACGCGAGTTCAACTGGAATGTGAACGGATCACTGAACGCCAAGGAAATCGGCCCGGCAATAAGCAGAGATGCCCCGCAGTTGCTCAGCATGTTCGATTTTTCACACCCCACAAAAGTCGTCGGCAAGGTTTGGGGATGCTGGGCCCCCCCGGAGCGAATTGCGTACGCACTCGCAATCACAGCCACAAATTTCTCTTTTCGTGGTGAGCCTGTGGACCACCTTGACGCGTTTGTGTGTTCGTCCAACAAGATTGTATCCGCATCCAATGTCAACATCCGAACCGGCAATGAATGGATCAAAGCACCCATAGTAAACCTCGACCTTGAAATTCCCCAGGTTTGCCTTTCAAACGCCCAGTGCTGTATCGATCCCCTCAAGGTCGCGCGCGCAATCGGGTCAAACGTTGTAGAAGCCCTCGAACCGTACAGGTTCGGAAACCCACCATTGGCCAAGGTTTCGGGGGTCATCGCGTTCCCCGAACACCGCGCGCGCCCGGACATTGTGTTCGACGTTGCCGGAGGGCCTTTTCATTTCTGGCGCCTGAATGCGTCCGAAGTCGCAGGCGTTGTGCATTGGCAGGAAGACCGATTGTTGATCACCAACCTCGCCGCAAGCCTTTATCAGGGCCGCCTCACCGGGAATGTCCGCGCGGAGTTCTGTCAAACAAACGACACCATGATTCAGTTCAGTTCGCGTCTTGTAAACGCCGACCTGAAGCTTTTGGCCCGGGACCTACTCGATCATTCCGCCAACGTTGAAGGCATTGTCTCGGCCAACTTCAACGTGGTCAACGGGCACGCCTCAGACGTGCGCACCTGGAGCGGCTACGGCGACGTCGAAATGCGCGACGGTTCACTTTGGGACCTCCCGATCTTCGGCGTATTGTCGCCCATCCTGAACGCCGTGGTGCCCGGCCTTGGCAATTCAAAAGCACGATCAGCCAACGCTACTTTCACACTCGACAACAGTATCCTGCGGACCAGCAACCTCGCAATCGACGCCGGCCCCGCCAGACTTCGCTACCACGGTATGACCGACCTCGACGGGCGCGTCGATGCAAGAGCCGAGGCCGAAATCCTCGCGTCCACACCGCTCGTCGGACCATTCATCAGCCTTGCACTGACGCCACTATCCAAGGTTTTCATTTTCCAGGTGAACGGAACCTTGGCAAAGCCAGAGCTTCAACCCGTGTATGTCCCGCGAGTCTTCATGCTCTTGTTGCGGCCATTCCACACATTGCGGAGTTTCTTCCCCGGCAACGCCGAATCGAAGCCTCAGCAAAACGCCCAGCCAGAGCAGAACAATCGGGAAGACAACTCCACTCCCATTCAGCGGTAAAAGGCATCATAGCAATGGAACCAGCAAAGAAGTGGCGGTCAGCGGAATGCCCATGAAACCGACCGTAGAACTCATGAACAACAGCAAACAGTATCCGCGCTAAATGAACAGCAATCACAGACGAATAGACAGGCTAGCCTCCGGGCTCATTGTCATTGACATTCAGGAACGGCTGTTGCCGACCATATTCGAAAAGGAGCGTGTCGCCCGTAACGCCGTTCTCCTCATTCGCGGCATGCAGATTCTCGGTCGGAACATCCTTGTCACCGAACAGTACCCAAAAGGCATCGGCCCGACCGTGCCTGAAGTGGCAGCTGCGCTCGAAGGATTCCATCCATTGGAAAAAGTCACCTTCAGCGCCGTTCGTGCCGATGGTTTCAATCGCGCTTTTGCGAAGATGGACGCAACTGACGTCGTATTGTGCGGGATTGAAGCACACGTGTGCGTTGCCCAGACGTGCTTGGACTTGCTCGAGCGCGGCCTGCGCGTGTTCGTGGTGAGTGACGCAGTTTCGTCGCGCACACCCGAAAACTGGAAGCTGGGTCTGGAACGGATGCGCAACGCTGGGGCGGTTATAGTTTCCACAGAAATGATTTTGTTCGAGCTGCTCGAAAGAGCAGGCACGACCGAATTCAAACAGCTTCTCCCTTTGTTAAAGTAAACTCAAAAGTCGGTTTCCGTTACGCCCCGCTGCGCCGAAGGATTTCGTGCCTGGCACTCTATTCGTCGCGTCATTGACTCTCCTCGCACGGGCAAAACGGCTGGGCGCCCTCCCTGCCTGATACAGGCCTTTGACCCACATATTTCCCGACGTAACCGGAACCAAAGTTGCCTGACGGGCAACGCCCACGCCTCTTGCGCCCCCTCGGGCTGTCACCCACGCCGGGCTGCGAAGTACTTGCTGCGACTCCATCGCCGGGAAAACCACCCTGATCAACCCCCTGCTGGGCCGGGTGCCGCCAGAGTAACTCCCAACCACATCAACCTCTTCCGCATGAACCCGGGACTCTAATAGCCGCGGTGCCGACTTCACCCGACCCACCGAACAACCCACCGCCCCTAAAGTTCCGCGTTTGCGCGGAACACAGGCAGTTGCCTGAACAGTGCTCATGGTCAGGTTCATGAAACTGTTCCGCCTAAAGGCGGGACTCTAACGGCCGCAGACGCAGCGTCCCCCGATGCGCAGGGCAACCCATCGCTGCCAGGCTTCCGCGTTTACGCGGAAAACTGAAAGCTTTCGGGTCGTAACTGTGGTACCCCAGCGCTTTACCCCTGCGCCAAGGTGCGACCTGCGGCGCTCCAAGCCAACTACGTGTCTGTCCCCATTTGGCCCCATTCGATCTCGCCGCTGATCTCGATGGTTTTTCACGCGCTGCCGCGGATGGAGTTGGCGTTGGTAGGCGCGAAACGCTTGGAGTGCGGCAGCTTGCTGCCGCTTTGTTCTTATGCACAACCAACGTGCCTGGAACCAGATCGGCATGGCGT
>JAAYVR010000239.1 GCA_012517065.1 Verrucomicrobiota bacterium
CAGAGTTCCGTTTGAGAGTTTTGTGCCTTTTAAGCACGCCCCTCTCACTGGGCTTTTCATGACGCGATATGGGGACAGACACGTAGTTGGCTCGGAGCGCCACAGGTCGTACTTTGGCGCCGGCTTAAAGGGTTGGCGTACCAGAATCAGGACCAGAAAGCTTTCAGTTCTCCGCGTAAACGCGGAAGTCTGGCAGCGACGGGTTGTTCCGCGCATTAGGCGTTGCCGCGCCCACGGCCGTTAGAGCCCCGCCTTTAGCCCGCTTTGAAATAAGCACTCGTCGAGCAGTATCACCTCTGAACGTTGCACGTTGAGCGTTGGACGTTGAACGTTCTCAAACAGAAGACCAAACCGATCAAGCTACCGATACTTTCAACGTCCAACGTACAACGTTCAACTCGCAACGTTCAACCGGCCGCGGGTTTGCCAACCGAGTGGCGCTGTCCGCCCGCGGCCGTTAGAGCCCCGCCTTTAGGCGGAAGGGTTTCATGTGCTTGGGAGGTACTCTGGCAGCGTCGCGTCGAGTGGGAGCTTGGTCACGGCGCCTTTTGTGGCGACGGGGTTGCAGTAGATATTTCGCAGCCCGGCGTGGCTGGCACAGTCCCGGGGGCGCAAGATTCGGGTGGCACTGCTCGTCAGGCCCTTTGGTTCCGGATACGCCGGGCAGCAAAACGTGCGGGCTGAAATGCCTTGACAGGGCAAAGGCAAGGCTTAGGCTGTCAGCGTCTTCCTCAACAAAATGACGCGGGACAAGTTCGATGAGCACTGCCCAAGCGCTGCGGCGCGCTCCGATGGTGTGCCTGTGATGGGAGTTGGTACTTATGGCACAGCGCAGGCAACCACGCCGACCGAATTGGGTAGTGTAGAACAGGTTCCCACTACACCACGAAATGCTATGAAGAACACCGCTTCTTTTAACAGAGCTCTGCTCGGAAGAGCAGCAGCATTGGTCGCCAGTGCGCTTCTCACTCTCCCAGTAGGAGCGAGAATCTTGGACGATTTTAACGACAACACCAAGACCGACTGGACGGACTTCACGTTTGTCCCGGGCTTTGGATTGCCGGTGGAAACCTCCGGGCAAATGCAGTTCGACCTTCCCCCGGCAGGACAAGACATTTTCACCGCCACCCAGAAGACAAGCGAGGTTTTTGATCTGCGCGAGGGGCGGACGATCGAATTCAGGGTGGACCTTGTTTCCGGGTCTGGCGAAGACGCGTTTGCTGTACTGGCGTTTATTCCAAACACCGGTGGGAACAGCCCCGCCACTCTTGCTGGCTACGGCATCGCCAAGGACCCCACCGACGTTGTCATTACCAAAGGCATCAACAAGTATTTTATCGATGACGACAGCCCCGCTGCCAGTTTGCCAAACGAGAACGTGACGCTCGTGCTCCGGCTCACCGCCAAGAATGGCAACGTCATAATCACTGGCAAGGTGCTTGACAAGGCGAACGGCGATGCAGTGCTCTGGCAGCGCACGTTCATCGACACACCCGCGGCGGATATGATGGGCACAGGCACCGACACCAATCCGTCAACACCTTATATAACAACCGGTTATTTCACATTGTACTGCTTCCAACAGTACAGCCAGGACAAGTATTACTCGGTCGTCTTCGACAACGCGGAAGTTTTTGTGACCGATGAGATCGTCCTTGATAACTTCAATGACAACAAAAAGACTGATTGGGCTGATTTCACCTTCGTCCCTGGATTTGGCATTCCGACCGTTGAAAATGGCGAGTTCCACTTTGATCAGCCGCCTGCATCCCGCGACATTTTCAGCGCAAGCCAGAAAGTCAGCCGTGTAATCGAGCTGAAAGAAGGCGAACAGGTCACACTCCAGGTTGACCTGGTCTCCGCTTCAGGCATTAACACAGACGGCGAGGACGCATTTGCAGTGCTGGGGTTTATTCCCAATACCGGCGGTAACAATCCAGGAACCCTCGCCGGCTATGCTCTCGCCAAGGACCCAACCGACGTGCTCATCACGAAGGGCATTCAGAAGTATTTTGTCGCCGACGACAACGATCTCACCGCCACGCTCAAGAACAACGACGTTACGTTGTCTTTGACGCTGACGGTTCATCGCGGGAGCGTCGAAATCAACGGCAAGGTCATCGACAAATCAGACAACTCTGTGTTGTGGGACCGCACGGTTGTGGATACGCCGGCTGCTGACATGATGCAGCAAGGCACAGACTCACCAGCAGCACCATACATTACAACCGGTTATTTCACGCTTTACTGCTACCAACAGTACAACGGCCCGGTCTATTACTCCGTTTATTACGACAACGCCGTGCTCTGGGCGCCACCGGTTGCTGCCAATACCGCCCCCATTATCTCCGATGTCAAGCCTGCGGAATACAGCAACTTCCTCCCAAGCTCGACCAAGATTTCGTTCAAGGTGTCCGATGACCAGCCCCTGCAAAACGAGCTTATCTCGGTCACTCTTAACGGAACAACATACACCACGGCCAACGGCTTGGAAGTCACCGGCACCGGCACCACGCGCACTGTCAGCCTCGGCGGGTTGACTGCCAACATGAACTACAGGGCCACCCTCAAAGTCGAGGATAGCGGCGGCCTCATCTCGACGCGTGAATTGTGGTTCGACACTTTCCTCGAAAACAACCTCGTGATCGAAATCGAGGACTACAATTTTGATGGCGGGCAATTCATCGATAATCCGGTGGTTGTCCCTGAAAATGGATATGACGACCAGGGTTACTCACTGCGCCAAGGCGTTCCCAACGTCGATTTCTATGACACGCGTACCGCTCCAAATGCCGACTGCATGTACCGCACCGCCGATCCTGTGCGCATGGCGCACTCGCTCGATTATACCAGAGCCAAGTACACCGCGGCCGGCGGCAGCGATTACGGGGTTTACGACTATGTCGTTGGCGATATCGCGGCAGGCGAATGGATGCAGTACACCCGCACGTTCCCCGCAGGCACTTATGAGGTCTATCTCCGCGAGGGCCTCGCAAACATGGCAACAGGTGAAAGCGTGCTCGAGGAGGTTCTGGGTGACCGCACCCAGCCGAATCCAGAGACCAAAGTCCTCGGCTCATTCCTTGGCGCAAGGACGGGTTTCCAGTTCGGCAATTTCCCGCTCACCGACGGTACCGGCATGAACAAGATCATCCTCCAGTTGTCCGGAGTAAAAACGTTCCGGCTGCGACAGATTACACCGGACCCGGGCGACGGCGCGCGTTATCTGAACTACTTGATCTTCGTCCCGACGACCGGTCCGGGAGTCGATCGCGCGGCCGTTACTTCGCTGTCGCCGTCCCCGGGCGAGACTCTCAACACAGTGGTCCCGGTGATCAATGCGGTTATTCAGAACCGCTCGACGACGGTGAAGGTTGATACCGTGAAATTGGAACTCAACGGCCAGGTGGTTAACGCCACCGTCACGCCCACTGCCACAGGCGCCACAGTCCAATATGCAATATCTCCAGTTCCACCGTCAGGCGCCGTAAACAATGCCAAAATCACATTCAAAGACAGCGACGACGTTGAGATCGTCTCGCCATGGCAGTTCACGATTACGTACCTGAGCCTTGACCCGGCGAATCGCCAACCGGGTCCAGGCAAAGACCGCGGGTTCAACCTGCGGGTGACGATCGCCGATCCCGCTTACGGGCCTTACGAGAACAGCCTCGAACGCGCTGAGCTCCAGTTGGCCCAGCCTTCGACCATACCTTCCTTGTTCGACACCAAACTCGTCGTGCAATTGATGGAAATGTCACAGGACGGCTCGCCAAGGGGTTTGTTCGCCAAGGACAGCATCGTGCCCGGGTTGGAAGACGGCTATTACGGCACCGATGACTTCGCCGTTGAAGCAACCGCATGGCTCGAACTGGCGCCCGGACCGTACCGGTTCACCGTGATCAGCGACGACGGCTTCAAGGTCTCCTCTGGCAGCAAGCTGACCGACAAAACACCGATCCTTGGATTCCGCAACGGCGGCACCGCCAATGAGGTGACAGGAACATTCGAGTTCCTCGTTACGGCGGGTGGATTCTACCCGTTCCGTGTGGTATGGTACGAGCGCGGCGGAGATGCCTACATCGAGTGGAGCTCAGTCAATTTAGCCACTGGCGTCCGCACTCTGATCAACGACACCGATAGCCCGATCAAAGCGTATTTGGACATCGCCCCGGCTCCAGCAGTTAAAGTGCAATCGTCAGCGAACGTCGCCGCCGGCTATGCAGATGATCCAACCGCAGTGATCGATACCAGCGCCAAAAAGATCACCATCCCAATTAGCGGTACCATGAAGTTCTTCCGTCTCATTGGAGGAACGGCGCTGAACATCACATCGACCCAGGTCCAAGGGGCGAACCTTGTTCTGACATATCAGTGAACGGTTCACGCTTCGCCCTGACCAGCAGCTCAGCGCGGCGCGCCGCCATCGAGCGCTCCACCCCAAGCCATTGTGCTTGGCGGAAGGATGTTGTTCTGTCGCGCCGCGCTGGCCATGATCGGTCCGTCGCCAGAGTTTGACCGGCGCCGCGAGCGGCCACATTTCAGCCAGGCGGGCCAAACACCGCAAGAAGCGAGAACCGGTCCGGCGTTATGACACCTCACGATTGGTCGATCTGACGGGGAGCCTCGTTAATCGAAGTACTTCTTGACTATCCAGTCGGGTTGCCACTGATCCGGCTTGCGGCTCTTGCCTGTAAGATTGATGGGCTGCAATGGCTTTCGTTCTGTCGGCAGGTTGAGCTTGTCCCCTGTCTTCGTTTGCCAGGTTTTCATCAACTGAGTGAGTCGTTTTGGCTCCGGAGCGCAGCTCGGATTATCGACCAGATTGGTTCGTTCATGCGGGTCGGAATGAAGATCGAACAACTCAAAATGTGCGATTTTTGGGTAACATACTAGTTTCCATCTGTCTTCAACCACTGCGCGCTGGATGTCCGTGAACGGGAGGAAGACAGAATCGCGCAACCGGCTTGCGGTGCCGTTCCAGATCGAGCGGAGACTCACGCCGTCAATATCAGGTGGCGGGGATATCCCGATCAGATCGCACAGGGTGGGATAAACATCTAGCAGGCAGGTCAGGGCATGTGTTTCTTTGCCCTTGGGGATGCCGGGGCCCGAGACTATGAGCGGCACACGCATGCTGTGCTCATAAACGCTTTGCTTCCCGAGCAAACCGTGACTGCCAAGGGCAAGCCCGTTGTCGGCCGAATAGATGACAATGGTATCATTTGCGTGGCCGGATTCTTTGAGCGCATCGAGAATTCGCCCGATCTGCTCGTCGAGGTGCGTTATCAGGCCGTAATACTCACATAGCTGATCCCGGATGACTTCCGGGGTGCGCGGCCATGGAGCTAGGTTTTCGTCGCGTCCGCCATTCATCATTCCATTGTCGAAAGGCAATTGGGGTAGGTAATTCTCAGGCAGAGGTGGGGGATTGCGATAATACATTTCGCGATAGGACACCGGAGGCATGCGGGGATCGTGCGGCGCAATGAATGCCACGTAAGCGAAGAACGGTTTGTCGTGTCCGCATTGCCGCAGGAACTCTATGGCTGCGTCTGCGAACAATTCGCTCGAGAATTTGTCGCCAATGCGTTCCGAGGAAAGCCTGCCGTCTGGTCCAAGGTCTTTTACTGGCACCCTTTCATGGTTTGACATTCCGCCGAACATGACCGCCTTGCCGCGATCGAAACTCCTCAACCATGAAGCCTCGCCGTTGTGCCATTTGCCTGTGGCGAAGGTGAGATAGCCATGGTCGCGCAGGAGTTCCGGCAATAACCTCGCGTTCGTCAAATTGTTGTCCACACGGAACCATGTCTTGCTGCTCATGAGCATGGCGCGGCTTGGCATGCACACCGCGCCGCTGTTGGAGCCGAGAACATAGTTGCGCCTGAAGCTGAACCCCGACGCTGCGAGTCGATCAATGTTGGGCGTTTTGATGTGGCTGTTTCCGTGTGCAAAGATTGTATCCGCGCGCTGGTCGTCGGCGAACAGAAACAGAATATTGGGCATGGTCGATCTTTGCGCCAAACTCACTGAGAGTGTAGCAGCAAGGCCAAAAACGATGAGAAAAATCCGTTTCAACAAGGCACCCTTTGGCATTTGATTCACGTGTCACTTGAAGCAGAATTCACCTCCGAGTTCAATCCAAATAAGCCCGGCGCGCCATGAAGTGCCCGCCCTACCCGATGCAAGGTTTCACCAAGGTCAGACCTCAGCAAGACTAGGCTCTTTCTCAGGATCAATTCCCAAGTTCGATTTCCGCTGCGGTGGCAAAATGAAGCTTTGCCTGGCACCCCGATCCGTCTGGCTTGTTCATGCCAGTGACATCGAGTCGGCACAATATCGTGTCTGTCACTCTATTCGTTCAGCCGGCGCCACGGACCCGCGAACAGCACTCAACGATCCTCGGGAACTTCAGATACGATGCAGCAATGCCTGCCCAGCCCCGTTCCGCGCGGCCGGCACAATATCGTGTCTGTCACTCTATTTGTTCCGCCACCGCCAAACCCTCACCAACCCCTCAAAACAGTCCCCGGAAACTTCAGATGTGACGCGACAACGCCTATTCAGCCGGCATGAACGCCGGTCCCACTGCCCTCCTCACCCTAATCACCAAACGGACCAAGCCGGCAATG
>JAAYVR010000030.1 GCA_012517065.1 Verrucomicrobiota bacterium
AACGTTCTCAACAAGACGACCAAGCTGATAAACCTATGAAAACTTTCAACGTACAACGTTCAACTTACAACGTTCAACCAAGCCGCGGGTTTGCCACGCGAATGGCTTCGTCCTCGCGCGGCTGTTAGAGTCCCCGCTTTAGGCGGCTTTCAAACGGGCATTCATCGAGCGGTGACACCGTTGAACGTTGCACGTTGAGCGTTGCACGTTGAACGTTCTCAACAAGACGACCAAGCTGATAAACCTATGAAAACTTTCAACGTCCAACGTACAACGTTCAACTTACAACGTTCAACTGGGCCGCGGGTTTGCCAACCGAATTGCGTTGTCCCCCGCGGCTGCCAGAGTCCCGCCTTTAGGCGGCTTTGAAACGAGCATTCATCGAGCAGTGACACCGTTGAACGTTATACGTTGAGCGTTGTACGTTCAGCGTTCTCAAACAGAAGACCGAACTGATCAAGCTATCGAGACTTTCAACGTCCAACGTACAACGTTCAACTTACAACGTTCAACTGGGCTGCGGGTTTGCCAACCGAATGGCGTTGTCCCCCGCGGCCGCCAGAGTCCCGCCTTTGGCGGTGAGATTTGCGAGTCAGCTTCTGGCAACCACCTGCAGGCCTGTCTTCGTTGGCGCATTGGCAAAGGATAACACACCCCGAACTGCACTCACGCCACGGAACGGGTCGTTTGTAATCAGCAGGTTGCCGTCCAAATCCAAGTAATCTGTCAGCTCGGCAAGATGCGCCGCAGCGGTGATGAGCAAGCTCGATTCGATCATGCAACCGAGCATTGTCTTAAGACCGGCACGGCGCGCGGTTTTCAACGCTTCGAACGCGCCTGTTATCCCACCGGCTTTCACCAGCTTGACATTAACTGCATGGAAAAGGCCTGCGCACCGCTCGATGTCGCCAGAGTTCACGTAAGATTCATCTCCCATGATTGGCAGGGGCGAGTGCGCCTTGAGCCATGCCCAGTCCGATTTCGGAGTGTTTACTGGCATGGGTTGCTCGACGAATTCAATGTTGCTGTCTGAGGCGAGTCTCTCTATCTGGTTGAGTGCTTGTTCCTTCGTTTTCCATGCTTCGTTTGCATCAACCCTGATTGGTTTTGTGGGGGCAACCTCTCGGAGTGCGGCAAGGTTCGCGAGGTCATGCGGACTGCCAACCTTCAGCTTCAAAATGGGATAAGGCTCGGCCATGCGAACTTTTTCGCGGATGGTGTCGGGTGTGTCGATTCCAATGCTGAACGAAGTGACATGGCGCCCTTCAGTGAACCCAAGGCCGAGGAAGTCGTGCACGGACTTGCCCGCGATTCTGGCGGCACCATCGACCAACGCGACGTTCACAGCGCATTTAGCAGCCGCATTCCCTTGCGCCAGTTCCTCGAGGTACGCCATGCTCCCTGTGACGTCCCGGAACGAAAGCCGCGACGGATCGATCTTCTGCAGAAAGCTGAGAACGGTCTGAATGGTTTCTTTGTAACGTTCGGACGGGGAAGTTTCGCCGAGGCCAACCGCGCCATCGCCATCTCTCAGTTCCACGAACACGACCTCTTCGGTCAAGGTGCCGCCGGTTCCATCGGGCTGCAGCTCGCGGGCAATGGTCCACTGGTGCGCGAGCTTCAGGCTGCAACTCCAATACTTTAACTTCACGGGCACAACGACACCTGAAAACTGTCGGATAATCAATGCTTAAGTCAGCGGCTTGCCGGGAGACACTTTGCCGATTGGTCGTGCGGCGGCAGTTGCCCTGGTTGATTTGATTGGCTGGCTCCGATGGTTGCTCGTGCTACGCAGCAGGTGGAAGATTGATCAAAGAACGGTTTCTAGCCCGGAAATCTCACTGTCTGACCGGACCAAGACGCCCGGCTTCATTCCGGTGAGATTTCCGGGCTCGAGGACGAGACTTACGGCCTTGAACCGCTCGAGTGCATGGCTGCAACCAAGTATTGCAAAGTCGCGGTTTCTCCTTCAAAAGTTGATCGTGTTTTCCTCGAAGGAACTGGTAAGTCGTGCGCTTGCGGGGTTGCCTGTGCCGCGGGTGCCGGTTGGGCCGTTGGCGGTGCATTATTGCGCAAAGGTTTCGGGAATTTCAGTCCGCGATTACACCAGCTCGGCACGCAAGCTGGCCGAATCGGTCATTCGCTACGCCGAGCGGTTTCAGCCAGATGCAGTTTGGGTGTCGGCGGACACGTGGGTCAGCGCCGAGGCGATGGGCGCGCAAGTTGGGGTGGTGGATGAAGACCAGCCTTGGGCGGGGACTGGAATGCCGCTGGTGCGAACTCGAGCTGACGTTGACCGAATACCGCCCCCTGACCCGAGCCGACATGGGAGATATCCTTTGATGTTGGAAGCTTTGCAAAGGGTCGTTGAAGCCCTTGGCAGGGATTTCTACATTGTGGCTTGCTTCGACCAATACCCATTTTCACTCGCTGCCTCGCTGCTTGGGATCGAGAACCTCATGGTCAAACTGCATGAAGAGCCGCAGTTGGTCGAAGCTGTCATGGAACGCGCCCTCGAATACGGACTGGCGTACGGCCGCGCAATGGCAGGTTGCGGTGCGGACATGCTCAGTGGCGGCGATTCGCCTGCGGGTCTTGTCGGGCCGCGCGCCTACGGGGCGATTCCATGGGCGTTCGAGAAGCGCCTGATCAGCGAGCTGAAATCAAAGACAGGCAAACCTGTTTCATTGCACATTTGCGGGCGTGCTGGTCCATTGCTGGGTCGGATGGCGCAGACGGGCGCTGATGTGCTCGAACTCGACTATCAAGTGGAAGTTGCAGAAGCGTGCAAGATTGTGGGGCCAAATGTCGCAATTTGGGGCAACCTTGATCCGGTCGCAGTCCTCGCGCACGGGACTCCGCGAGATGTTCTGGACGCGGCGGCTGCTGTGATTGCTGCTGTCTGGACGAGCGGACATAGACGGTTCGTGCTTAGTTCGGGCTGCACGCTTGCCATGGAAACGCCAGCGGAAAACCTGGAGGCAATGTTCGCTGTCGCGCGCCAAACAAACGTTTTCGGCGCTGTACCAAGAACATCTTTGTCATGACCGGCGCTCTCGACTCGATCCAAGCAAACACGTGTGGCGTATTCGTAACCCCCTGCACAGAAGGAACCAGCATTCGATGACATCAGTTGACCGGGTCAAACGCGCGTTGAACCACGAGCAGGTCGATCGTGTTCCAAGGCTTCTGTATGAGGAAGTCGTCGGGTACACACAGCCAATTGCGAAACTGCTTGCAGCGCACTGCGGGTCGGAGGCCCCGCGGGACTATTTTCGGATGGATCTCACCCGTGTTTTGCCGGGGCCGACCCGGCTGCCGCGTGAGCGGTTTGAACCATGGCTGGGCCCAACTGCTCGGGATGCGATTGCAAATGGCCTCGTGGACGAATGGGGCGTTGTGCGCAAGCCTGAGGGCGTGCATGAATTGGTGCGGATCGAGTCCCCGCTGCGCTATCTGGAAGGAATCGCAGAGCTCGAGAAGTATCCGTGGCCGGACCTTGACAAGGAGTACCGGTTCGAGAGCGTGGCTGGGGAAGTCGATGCGCTGCACGGGCGCGGGTTTGCTGTTGTAGGATACGCGGGGAGTGTGTTCGAGCGTGCATGGTACTTGAGAGGGTTCGAGCAGATGTTCGTTGATCTGGCTGCGAACGCGTTGTTTGCAGATGCTTTACTCGAGCGCACAGCAGGGTTCCAGCGGCAAGTGGCAGTCCGGTTCGCAAAGGCCGGCGTGGACATCGTGCTGCTCGGGGACGACATTGCCGGTCAACGCGGTTTACTGATGAGCCTCTCGACTTGGCGCAAGCATCTCAAGCCGCACTTGAAGGCGACAGTCGCCGCTGTCAAATCAGTCAATCCGGACGTTTTTGTCTGCTATCATTCGGATGGGAATGTCGAACCAGCGGTGCCTGATCTGATCGAGATTGGCGTGGATGTTCTCAATCCTGTGCAACCCGAATGTTTAGATGTGGTCGGGCTGCACAAGAAGTACGGCCGTGCAATTTGTTTTTGGGGAACTGTGAGTGTGCAGCGCACAATGCCATTTGCCTCGCCAGAGCAGGTAAAAGCCGAGGTCGCTCACCGCATTCGCACGATTGGCGCGTCAGGTGGCCTGATTCTTTCGCCTGCACATCGGCTTGGTCCTGAGGTGCCGTGGGCGAACATTGTGGCGTTCTTCGAGGCTTCTGAGCAGCAATGGTGATCTGGAAACCTCGCCGGCCGACTCTCCGGATACATACATGCGTTCGACTCGGTGAGATTTTCGGGTGAGAAAGGCTTGCAGGCGCTAGGGAAAAGTCCGACGATCGAACCGTTGCGATGGCACACATCCTTCTGGTCGAAGACAATGAAATGAACCGCGACATGCTGAGTCGCCGGCTCGAACGCAGAGGTTTCAAGGTCACATGCGCTGTCGATGGCGCCGAGGGTGTGGCCAAAGCCAGAGAAACTGCCCCGGACCTCATACTGATGGACATGAGTCTGCCCGTGGTGGACGGATGGGAAGCGACCCGACATTTGAAAGCTGATCCTGCAACACGCCAGATTCCGGTTATCGCGCTCACTGCTCATGCGATGGCCGCGGATGAACAGCAGGCCCGTGACGCCGGATGCGACGATTTCGATACCAAGCCGGTTGACCTCGAACGATTGCTCGGAAAAATCGGGGCCCTGCTTGCCAAAAAGTCTAGCTGATGAATTCGGGCTCAAAACATGAGAACGATCGCAATGCCCTGCCTCCAAAACAGGCTGCCGACCAGCCAAGCCTTGCGCTTGTACGGCATGAGCTTCGCGTTCCCATAGATCACATTCTCAGTTACTGCGAGACTTTGCAGGAGGACGCATCCACCCCCAGCGCGTGCAGGGATGAGCTGAGGCGAATCCATGCTGCCGCACGACGCTTGCTTGGGCTGATTGCAGAGCACTTCGATGAGGAGAGCATTGCACTTCAACAGCCCGATTTCCGCCAGATCGGGCACGACCTACGCACCCCCGTCAATCACATCGTCGGATATGCCGAAATGCTGGTCGAGGAAGCCGAGAATGTCGGGTGTCAGTGGGTTGTTCCGAGTTTGCGCAGAATTGCAAGCGAAGCGCGCCAGTGGCTGGCGTTAATGGAAAGACACCTGCTCAGCCTGAAAGACAAATGCCGGTTTTCTCGAGAGGAGGGCGAACTAGCGACTGCCGAGGATTCTGCTGTCGCTCATGTGAGCCTCGAGAAACCAGCGGAGAAACGACTTAGCGGACGGGTATTGGTTGTAGATGATGACCTTGCGAATCGACATATGCTGGCGAGGCGGTTGAGACGCCAGGGACTCACGGTTTCGGTCGCGTCAAGCGGCGAAGCCGCCCTGGAAAAGGCCAGCCAAAGCAGTTTCGACCTGATACTACTCGACATGGTAATGCCGGGCATGGACGGCGACGAAGTGTTGTCAAAGCTCAAGAGCGATCCGGCATTGGCATCCATTCCGGTGATCATGATCTCCGCGCTCGATCAAGAAGACCGAATCGCACGCTGCGTCGAGATGGGCGCAGAAGATTACATCGCCAAGCCATTCAACCCGGTCTTTCTCCGCGCCAGGATCAAGGCCTGCCTCGAACAGAAACGCCTTCGTGAGCAGGAAACTTCGTTCCTCCGCCGAATTCAGGAAGAGAAACGCAAGACCGATGAGCTGCTTCACGTTATTCTGCCGCATGAAGTCGCGGCGGAACTGCGTTCCACCAGCACAGTGCGCCCGAAGAGATTCTCAAAAGTCGGTGTTCTGTTTTGTGATATCGTCGGGTTCGCAGCGTATTCTTACGGAAAAACCCCCGAGGAAATCGTCGTGCATCTGCAGACCCTTGTCGAGTCCTTCGAAAACATCGCCGAACGACACGGGCTCGAAAAAATCAAGACCATTGGCGATTGTTTCATGGCTGTGGCTGGTCTGTGCAGCCCCTCGAGCAATCCGGCCATTGACGCTGTGCGATGCGGGCTGGACATGATCGACGCCGTGCGCGCTCATCCTGCCGGGTGGCAGGTCAGGGTGGGAGTCAATGTCGGAGCGGTTGTCGCAGGAGTTGTGGGTCGCAAGAAATACCAGTACGACGTCTGGGGAGACACGGTTAATCTTGCTGCGCGACTTGAACAAGCGGGCGAGCCCGGTGCGGTGTGTGTGACGGCAGCTCTCTGGCCTGAGCTTAAAGAGTGTTTCGATGGCTACTGCAAAGGGCGGTTTTTGATCAAGGGCCACGGCGAATTGGAGCTCTACGTTGTCACGAGGGTTAAGGAGGCCATGCATCAGGCGGGCTAAAGGCGGAGCTCGAACAGCCGCGGATGCAGTGGGCGTTGGTAGGCGCGAAGCGTTTGGAGTGCGGCAGCTTGCTGCCGCTTTGTTCTTATGCACAAACAACATGCCTGTCCCCATATCAGCATCCCGGGGTTCTTCCACAGACTTCGGCAACGCGGATCGGAACAACTGTCAATTTGCGGGCCACGCCGCCATCAGGGTGCAAAACCCAAACTGCGAGCCTGTCACCTTATCCAGCTCACGCCCAAAGGCCCTCCCATTGTGACCGCATTACTGACTGCCAGAGAAGCAGATACGCAGGAATTGACCAAACTCGCAGCGTGAGAATATTGGCCAATATGAAGGACTTATAAATATGATCGTATGCCCTGAGCGGCCTCTGCGAAACTGGTGTCTTCAAGAAATCAAGGAATATGCGGGCCAAAGAATTTCACCGGCCGCCACACCATGCAGACCCAAGCCGGTATTCCAGAAGAATTCCCGGGCTGGACCAGCAACACAGCAATCAAACCAAGTCCTGCGCACCGACATCAGTCCACAGCGCCCCGGTTGCGCCTCAAAAGCAAATTTGAGACGTGCTTGGTTCTGCGGAGGCCCATTAGTAAGCGGCCCGCAAGCCTTCAAGTGTCGAAAAACATCCGAGTCCGCCAACCGCCCTTTTTCGCCTCACAAAGCAGAAGCGTTCTCGGGTTCTTCAGTCTCCAAAAAGCCTTGCAATTGACGGATTCGCGTCGGATGGCGCATCTTGCGCAATGCCTTGGCTTCTATCTGGCGAATGCGCTCGCGAGTGACCTTGAACTGTTTACCCACCTCTTCCAAGGTGCGCGAATAACCGTCCCCAAGTCCGAATCTCAGTTCCAACACCTTCCGCTCGCGCTCGGTCAATGATGTCAGTACATCGTTCAGTTTCTCCTTCAACAGACTGTAGCTGGTCATTTCGGACGGGTTCTCAGCCGATTTGTCCTCGATGAAATCTCCGAAGTTGGTGTCGTCGCTGTCGCCCACGGGCGATTGCAACGAGATCGGCTGTTGGGCCATCTTGAGCACAGCACGAACGCGCTCGACTGGCATCTGCATTTCATCTGCAATTTCCTCCGGGGTGGCTTCCCGGCCGAAATCCTGAACGAGTTGCTTCTGCACCCGCATCAGTTTGTTGATCGTCTCGATCATGTGCACGGGGATGCGGATCGTTCGCGCTTGATCGGCGATTGACCGCGTGATGGCCTGTCTGATCCACCACGTCGCGTATGTCGAGAATTTGTAGCCACGCCTGTATTCGAACTTCTCGACAGCTTTCATCAAACCCATGTTGCCTTCCTGGATCAGGTCAAGAAATGAAAGCCCGCGGTTCGTGTATTTCTTTGCTATCGATATCACCAGCCGGAGGTTTGCCTCGACCATCTCGGTCTTTGCCTGATGCGCTTTCCGCGTGAAATGCTGAAGTTGTTTGTAAGCAGTCAGATATTCCTGGTACGGCATCCGAACGAATTCTTCCAGAGCCTGGATTTTTCTGCGTTCGCCGTCGATAATCTGTTGCTGCTGGGGAGTCTTGCGCTGTGATTCCAGCTCTTGAATGGCGCGCAAGCTCATCTGAATCTTGTCATAAATGTTGTCGGCCACCAGCGCCATTTCCTCGATTACCTTCTGCTTGTAGTAAAACTTTGGGAACGTCGCCTGAAGTTTCTCATCGGCCTTCCTGAGCTCGCGGAACAGTTTCTCTTTTTTGTTCTTGTTGGTTTCCCTGTTCCACTCGGCGTACAAATCATCCACGCGCTGGTCCAAGACGCGCACGTCCTTAATCAATTTGCGCAATGCTCTGAGGTGGTTGTCGCGGCCTTCAATCTTCTTGTCGAGGATCACCCTGTCGAACCGTTCTTTTGGAGGCTCGCTGATCAGTTTCTCGGCCAGAGCAATGTGCTCCTTGCCCGCAAACCCGAAGCTGTAAATGATCCGTTTGACCTCGTTCTCGGCGTCCTCGATACGTTTTGAAATCTCGACTTCTTGTTCACGCGTGAGGAGCGGCACCTGGCCCATCTGTTTGAGGTACATTCGCACCGGATCGTCCAAAATATCCAAGCGCGCCTTCTCATCCTCCTCATCCGGCTCGGGCTGTTTGATTCTGTCAACCTCTGCCTGGTCAACAATCTCGACCTCGAGGTTCCTAAGTTTTATGTAGATTTCATCAAGATCTTCCGGCGTAACTACATTGTCGGCCAGCGCGTCGTTGATGTCGCTGTAGGTCAGATAGCCTTGCTCTTGCGCGAGCCGTACAAGCTCCCTGATTTTCTCCTGAAGATCAAAAGTCGGTGCAGGTCTGGCATCCGCAGCAACGGACGCGGACGCAGTTACACCCACAGCACCGATGTTCTCCGGTTCTTGATCGCCTTTGCCGGCGGTTTTCGAAGCCACGTTTTCAGGCGGACCCGATACGGCCTTCTTGGCATCGGCGGACTTCC
The DNA here is from genome assembly GCA_012517065.1 of Verrucomicrobiota bacterium. Classification (GTDB taxonomy): domain Bacteria; phylum Verrucomicrobiota; class Verrucomicrobiia; order Limisphaerales; family J093; genus JAAYVR01. The sequence goes on from JAAYVR010000030.1 coordinate 8,743, forward strand.
GCCCGGGACGCCCGCGGGACTGCCCTCGACGGCTCCCAGCGCGCTTTGCCGACTGTTCGCGCTTCTTTGCACCAGCGGCCTTGCCGGTGTGTTTGTCTCGTTTGGTTCCAGTAGCAGATCTTTTCAGCTTTGATTTGACCATAGTGTGCGGCACAAAGCCCGTGCCCGGGAAAAAATAAGTCACTTAATATGCGGCATCCGAAGCCAACAGTCAAGATCCAGTGAATCTCACGTGGCGTAGTTTTAGCCCGGAAATCTTGCTGCCTGACCAGACCAAAACACCCAAAGCTTCATCCCAAGGAGGTTCCCGGGCTGAACAGCAACTTCTTCCTGCGGCACCGTCGGTGGCGGAGTCCAAGAGACCGGCAAAAAAGCCGTGCTGAAGATCACCAGACCCGCCTGGCCCAGATGCATCAGCAACGCAATGATCAACTTGCCCACCGGAGTAAGGTTCGGCGTGATGCCGCGGCTCAACCCCACGGTCGCAGGAGCAGATACGCATTTGAACATTGGCCAGCGCGGCCAAGGTGGGATATGCGCACGGATCATCGATGGAGCATCCAACGCAACGCTGACGCCGCCCACAGACCTCAAGAAATTGCTGCCCTCAGCCAATGAAGTCCCCGGCCGGCTGGTGATCCAACCGCGCACGATCCCGCCGACAGTAAGTCAAGCGCCACCGGATGGTGATGGCGGGGGCCGCTCTCCTGGCTGCAACAAAGTGCACTCGGCCGGCCTTTGGGGCCAATCGGGGAAGCGGATTCGGTCTATACCTGTCGATTTTTGCCGGTTCAATCGCAGCCCGACAAACCGAACAAATCGTTGTTTACTAGACATTTAGGCAGCACTGGGGGTCTTGGCGTTGAGCCTGTCGAATCAGAATCACTGTTTCACAAAAATCAGGCTGCATTTCTTGGAAGCAACCACGCGCTTGACACGGGCGATTGCACCTCCGGTTTGCACTGGCGTAAGCATGTGTGCTGTTTGAGCTCGAGCGCCTAGTGAGCTTCGAAAAGACTGGATGGGGGCTGAGGTCTGAAGAAGGCCCGGTGGTGCGAGACTGCTCAAATGATTGGATGAATACGCGGCAACGTCGATGCTGTTCACACGCCCGTCCGAATCGTAATCAAGCGCTGGGTTGTAAAGCTCGTCACCGGCATTTCTCGCATAAGTCTGTTGGAATCGCCAGAGATCATAGAAATCGACATCCCTGTCACCGTCTGTATCGCCATAGTACCTGAAGAACGACTCCACGAAGTCTTCGCCTGACATGTCGGGCCCATTGGCGTCCAGTCGCTGGCCGGCTTCGTCGGTGACCGTTGCTGCGCGCAACTGCAGTTTGTAGTTTCCGTCTGGAAGGCTTTGGCCAAGCAAGGTCGGGAAGGTCCAACGCGCGATGTTGTTTTGGGCATCGTATGTCAAGTTGAGAGCAGATGCTGGAATTTGAGTGCCGGTTGTAATGTTTGTCAGTTCAAGGTCGCCAGCCTCAAGGCTGTCAGCCACGTTGGCGCTGAACTGGATAGTTATTGCGGTGACTTTGGACCTTTGAACCTCGCCGTCGTTGATCGACCATGTCAGCACAGTTGGACGACTTTGGACCAACAGCACATTGTCAACCGCCACCGCACTTTCCCGGCTGCCAAACCCGATGAGGTCGATGAACAGGCTAAGCGGCGTTCCAGGACCCAACTTGCTCAGATCAATCGTGACATCGATCGGCTGGTTGATTGCTGCTTTGTCGCCCGAATGTCGAATCTGCGACCCGCCGATTTCTACTGTTACACCGTCAGCAAACCGGATCGTTCCATCGACCTGAATATTTAGAAGCGCATCGGTTCCCGACCAACCGGGAATTCGGCCCATGACAGACTCGAGCGTATCACTCTTCAAAAGCGCAACTTCCAACGCATCAGCAGGCGCAGAATCGTTCTTGCGCAGGGCCAAGCTTGTGATCGTAAACCGCAACGCCTTCGTTTGATCAGGCAAGACAAATGTCTGCACGAAATCGCCAAGCATCTGCCCCGCGGACTCAGCAATCCTGCCCTGGCCGTTCTCGACCGTTGCTGCTCCATAGGCGTGCCAACCAAATGCCGGGTTTTCGCTGTCGCTTACGCCGAATTCACCATTAACAATGCCAACTGGCGCTGTGCCTGGATCGATCGGTATTGCCACCGCAAACTGAACGAAACCGATCTTCGAGCCGGCGGCCATGGCAGATGACGCGCCGGAAACGAAAGTGACCGTCCCGGCAGCAAAGCTTCCAGATTCCGAACTGGTCCATATAGAGTTGATAACGGCGGCATCAATCGCCGAAGGTAAACGCCGCGTCGAGACCGGCAACGACGCACTCATGAGGTCGTCATTGAACCCAAGCCCCTCCAAATGCTCGCCATCAGCAGCAAGCCAGACCTCAATTCCCGGTGCCACGAATGACAGGCGGCCCAGCACTGAAACCATGTGCGCTGCAAAAGGTGAATAGGCACTTGCAAAACCGAGCAAATGCCCAATCTCATGCGCCAACGTCGAAAACAGATCGTACCGACCCACAGCAGGCCCGGAAATTGCACGGCTCGAAGACGCGCCAAGCAGAAGGTCGAAAGGCTCGATTGGGTTTGAATCCACAAACCATCCGGCGCCATTGGCGTCGCGGTCAAGAACGATGGTGCCTTCAGACGGCCGTCCGTCGGCGGCCAAGCTTATGACATAGGTTTCAGCCAAACGGCCGGCCGGGAGGTCATCCAAGGTGACCGTGATGGTCAGGCCAGAAGCGCGTCCGAGCAGGAGTTCCCAGTACCCGAGCGCAGTCTGAGTCAGCCTGAGCAGATCACGCGTTTGTGCAGCACTTTCTCGTGTCGTTTCCGGCAGGAAACAGCCAGGCACGGCAAGGTCATTGGTTGGGGTGGCGGTGTCTGAGTCGCTGGCACCAGCGGTGAGCGGGGAACCTGAATTTGCGCCGACGCCGCTTGCAATGTCGCCGAGAGCCTTGTTCAGATCGGTTTCGAAAGGACCAATGATCGGCGCGCGAGTTGGATCATAAAGCGTCGGGTTGTTCGGGTTGGGCTTGGGTATGCCGGCAGGCCAAACGACCCTGGCAAGACCGGGAGCGTAAGGTGCCCACCAACTATTCGAGTCGATGCCGGCTTGCGTGGTCGGATACAACCACGACTCACCTGGCGAACCGAAGTTTGTCCACCACAGGTCTCCGTACATTCCCCATGCTGCGTTCGCCGCACCAAGGACGCCCTGGGCCGCCTGGAAGGGAGCCTTGACCACCTGCCAGACCGTGAGGTTGCTGAGACTGGTCAACAAGCCAGTGGCAAGTTTGCTTGCGCCCGCCCGAGCAGCTTTAAGCCCGCCGGCGGTAACCTGATAGCCGGTCTGAACCAAACCCCACGCACCTTTCTTGAGTCCGCTCAACCCCGCAGCCAGGGTATTCACGCCAGCTTCGGAGAGCTTCTCCAAGACCGTAAAGGTGTCAATGAGAACGCCCAAACCCACGGTACCAGCGTACCTCAAACCGTACTTCCCTTGCCCTGCAATATTCTCCGCCAGCACGGATGCTTTGTGGCCGAGGTATGAGAGCAGTGGTGGCCTGGGCGACTTTAGTATCGCATCGCGGTGTGAGATCACATCGTGCATCTGCGCAACCAGCCGGTCGGCCACTCCGACCAAAGGCCCGGCCCCTTTGACCATTTGCAATCGCTCCCCAAGAGATGTCTGCACTCGCTCGAACATCTTTGACAGAGTTGCGCTGTACTTCTGGCGCACCATGGCCAGCTCAGTGTCGAGAGCTCCAACCAGCTTGTTTCGGTACTCATCCGGGCTGAGGTACTTCTTCCATTCGGGTTGCTGGATTTTGCCGGCTTTCTGGATGAACTGGGCCGTGTTGGACTTGGTTTTGATATCCTCATAGGCCTTCGCCAGACGGCCAGGCACACTGCGCATCCAGTTCACCACCCCCGTACCGCCCTTGTATGTGGTTTCAGCGGCGGTCGCGAGTCCACGCCAGGCAGACTGAGCGAGACCCGGAATGGCTTTGATGGCGTGTTTGCCCAGAATTCCAAGCACATTGACGCTGTGGTAGGCCGTTCGGGCAATGAGAGGCGTCTCGAAGAGTTGAGCAACGGCGCCCTTGGCACCCAGCACAGCCACCACGGTTGGCAGGAATTGCTCTCCGACACGAGTAAGTGCTTGCTGTTCAAGTTCGCGGCCCTTGGCACCCAGGCGCGGGTCCATGGCCTCCCAGACCTGGACGTTCTGATCGACGAAAGCGGCGACGGCCTGGAATGGGGCCATGGCCATATCCTTGCGCATGCCATACTCGGTGAACAACACGGCCGTCCCCCAGGCAGCCGCATCGGTCATCCAATTGGTCATCCAGGAGTTCTTCTTCTGGACGTTGGCCCACATCTGCGTGGCAGCCTTGCGGTCCGCCTCCCACTTGGATGCCAAGGTCGAGCCAAAATCACTTATGGGTTTGAAGTCTTTGTTCAGGCCCAAAACGTGCAAGCCAAAGGCGCCCATGTCGTAAACCTCTTTGAACACGTCCGTCACGAGGTGGACGAGGCCCACGCCAACTCCCTTGCCAAACGCCGCCCAATTGGCTTTCCACCGGTTGGGGTCGCGAGCTATTCCGTACACTTGGAACGGACTGAGCGGATGGAACGCAAGGAAATCGACCAACTGGGTCCGCTTCGCCTCAACGTAATTCTCCATTTGCATGAACTCAGCGTTCAGCGGTGAAACCAAGGTCGCGTCCAAACCCCACTTGGTGATGAAACGCTTTTCAAATTGCGGCATCGGCGACGGATCGATCCACAAATGACCGGACGGATCGTTCTGGTTGACCGGGTCGTTCCCGACGTAGCGATACAGGTTCGCGTCGCCGGCCGCCAGACCGATGGAATCAGCGCTGATGAATCGGCCGTTGTCCGGGTCGTAGTAGCGGGCGCGGTAGTAGTACAAACCGGTTTCCGCATCGTACTCGCGCCCGGTGAAGGCGTAGCGGTTGTAGAGAGCCGCGTTGGACCTACCGAGAATGTTGCCAAACGAGTCCATCAGCACGTGGTCCGCGAGCTTTCCACTGCTGTCGATGACGTCGCGAATGGAGCCTTGGTGATCGGCAAGGAACCAGAAAACGCCTGCGCCGGTCACTTCCTCAGCCAGAACCTGGTCCGTGCCAATTCCGTTCAGATAACGGACATCGAGGACGGGCGCTGCGGGCCGACCGGGGCCATCCGCATCCACGAACTCGAGCAAGACCTGTGCGCCATCATAGACAAACCACCTCACCGGGGCAGGCGCTCCATCCGCCGGGGTGTCGTCCACAGACACAGCAATGCGCCGATCCGCCGGGTCATAAGTGTAATTGATACGGCGAATGACCGTGCCGGAGCCGTCCTTGTCCACAACTTCAACAAGACGATTCCTGTGATCCCAAGTGAACTCCCGGACAGCGCCTGAAGCGTTGTTCCTCGCCACAATTACATTGCCTTCGCCATCGTACTCAAATTCCGTGGCGCCGTTGGTGGCCAATTGGTTGTCAGAGTGATCGGGCGTTTCGTAACCCGTGCCGTGCCGATGCGATTCGAGGCGATTGCCCGCCAGGTCGTAGCGGTAGGTCTCATCGGGCAGGACAGAGTTGGTGTAATCGACTCCGGTCAGTTGCCCCTCGGCATCGTAGGTGAGCACGGCCTGCCCATCGCGGTACGAATCAATGTTCTTGACCCGTTGCAGAGGATCGTATCCGAAAACGTAGGAGGCCATGGTGTCATCGGATGCGTTCTTGTGCGTGACCGATCCAATCCTGTTAATGGCGTTGTACGTGAAGCTGGATCGGGCCACCAACGGTGGTGTCCCTTCGATGCCCGCATAGCGAGCGATGCCAGTAATCTGGTAGGCATCGGGCAGATAACTGAACAGAACACTCTTGGAAGCGGTGTCAGACCCACTCTGGGTAATACGATCGAGGCGGAACGTATCGGTCGTGTAAATGTACCGATTCGACAGCAGCGTCCTCACGCCCCCGCCGGCCAGTTCGATGCTTGCATCGAGGCTCGTGACGTTCAGAGTGTCATTGGTTGCGTAAGAAAGATCGACACGCGGCCAACCCGATACAAAGATCGACTCGCGCTTGAGCGCCCCGGTGTCCCAGTACTCGTACTGGAGCGTGGTGAAGCCATCGGTCAACTGCTGCAATCGACCGCCGGGGTAGTACGTCATCGTGATGGTCTGTACAGGGTCGAACGCCCCCGCCACAAACCAACGCTCCGCGACACGCCGGTTCAGTTCATCGTATTCATAGCGGATTTGGCGCCCGTTTCGGTCGATCACAAGGATCAGGTTGCCTGCCGCGTCATAGGCGAATTGTCGAACCTGTCCTTGCGCGTTCATCTCCGTCAGTTTCCGACTCAGGCCGTCATAGGTGTATGTCGTTGTATTCCCGACCGGGTCGGTAAGGGAGAGCACATTACCTACGGCGTCGTAGGTGGTGCGCGTCACACCACCGCGGCGGTCGATGGTGGTGATGCGGCGTCCGAGCTTGTCGTACGTGTAGCTGGTCTTGTTGCCAGTGGCGTCGGTCACGCTCTTGAGCGTGTTGTCATCATTGTATTCGTACTTGGTTTGGTTTCCGAGGCCATCGTGGAAGGAGACAAGGCGGTTGGCAGCGTCGTACTCGTCGTACCAAATCTGGTCACTGCCGGTGCGCAGGTAAATCAAGTTGCCCACACGGTCATAGAGGCGAATCGTATCACCTTGTTCGGGGTCGGTGATTTTCCATGGGCGGTTCAGCGCATCGTAATAGGTTGTGACCACTTTGCCGGCTGGGCTGGCGTGCAGGTTTGTTGTGCTGGTTTCGGAGCGCGCGTGGACTTGGTCGTGATACTCGAACCGTGTTTCGATGCGGCCGTCTGGCACGGTGTTGGTGACGATCCATGCGGCGGTTACGCGGTTTGCGGCATCGTAGGACCGACGAGTTGTGATATCGGGCTTTTGGTCTTCGACGAGGTTGCCTGCCTTGTCATACGCGAACAACTCAGATTCCTCGACCGGTGTGCCATACGCGGCTGTCGCTCGGATCAATCGGTTCAAATAATCGTAAGAGAAACGGTTCTCAACCGGTTTTCCAAAGGCGTCATTTCTCGAACTGATCTCGCGCACCTTGTTGTCGGCCGGGTCATACTCGTACGTGGTCTCGACGGTCTTCGGGTTGTCCGGCGTGCCCGCCGCGCGCCGGACAGATTTGAGCCGGTTCAGATTGTCATAGCTGTACTCGGTCTGGTAGTAACGCCCGCGTCCATCCCATTCAGCCACCAGATTGCCAAGAGCGTCATACTCGAAGCCCTCCGTGACGGCTTCTGCGGTTCCGTATGCCCTGGTGCGCTCGACGAGGCGGTTTAGGGGGTCGAACACAGACCGGGTGACGACGCCGGTGGCCTCGACCGTAATAGCGATTTGGTTGCCGGCCTCATCGAAGTCGTAACGGACGCCGTGGCCGAGGGCATCCTCTTCGCGCCAGACGCGGTCGTTGCCGTCATAGAAGGACCAGGTGGAATGACCGAAATCGTCGGTCACCTTCATTGCATTGCCGATGTGGAGCACGAAGATGTAGTCAATGCGCGTCGTGCGCTCGTAGTCGGCATCACCGACAGCTTCGATGATTCGGACCAACCGATCTGCCTTGTCATAGAAGCGGAGGGTCACGTTGCCCCACGGGTCCGTCTCCGACACGGTGTTGCCGTAGGGGTCGTAGCTGTATCGCGTGGTTCTGCCGACCGCATCAGTTACGGCCACAAGACGGTTCAGCCCGTCGTACTCAAAGGATGTCTTGTAGTCTGCCCCGTCGCGATGGCCGCGCGGGTCAATGACGCTGACCCGGTTTCCAGCTTTGTCATACGCATACCATTCCGTGCTCGCCTGGGGCGTCCCGGCGGCGAGTGTCTGCGCGACAAGCCGATTCAGAGCGTCGTATTCATACGTCGTCCGCAGCGGGAACCCGCTGTCATCCGTTCTGGGATGGATTTCCTCAACCAGGTTGCCCGCCTCGTCGTACCGGAAGCGGGTCACCCGCTCCTCTGGCGTGTCAGCAGCCTCGGTCTGGCGGACCAGTCGATTCAGATTGTCGTATTCGAACAACGTTGTGCGCCCCAAAGCGTCTTTTCGCCTCCGCAGGTTGCCGGCGGCGTCAAACCAGGACAGCTCCTCCGCCTCGTGACCCTTGGCATCGGAGTAGGTGGGGGCCTGGACACTGCGCGTCACCCGATTCAGCGGGTCGTACTCGTACACGGTGGCATAGAGCAGATTGCCCTCGACGCCGTGGGCGCGCGGGCCGACGATGGACCGTACATTACCCGTGTGGTCATAGAGGGTGAGCGTGATGTTGCCTTCTGGATCGACGGTCCGGGTGAGGCGGTTGAGAGCGTCGTATTGATACTCGATGTAGTAGCGCTGTCCAGACGGGTTAATTTCAGGGCCACGCACGAACCGGACGTTGCCCACCTCGTCGTATTCGGTGAACGTGGCGCGGCCTTCGCCGTCGTATTCCGTGACAAGCCGATCCAGTCCGTCGTACTCGAACTTGAGTTCGCGTTCGCTCTTCCCTTCGCGGTCGCGGGTAACTTGTCGGATCACGTTGCGACCTGCGTCATAATAGTATTCCGTCTTGTTACCCTCGGCGTCGATTTTCCACTCAAGCCGGTTGAGGGTATCATAGTGGTACGTTGTCTTGTACGGTTGACCTTTGCCATCCAAGCGTGGGCTGATCTCGGCAATGATGTTCCCAAGTTCGTCGTACTGGTACTCCGTCACCGACTCCTCGCTCGTTCCAGCGGCGCGGATGGTCTTTCCGGCGCGTCGCAGTCCGTCAAACACATACTCTGTGCGGTACAAGTAAATGCCGTGGGTATCGACGCGCGGTGAAATGGTCGCGGTGACGTTGCCCACCGGGTCCGTCTGGCGTTTTTCGACGATCTCGTCTGCGGTTCCTTCAGCCCGGACGGTTTCTGAGAGGAACCCAAGGTTATTGTACTTGTAACGGGTTTTGTGGCCGAGCGGATCAATCTGCAAAACCACGTTGCCATAGGGATCGTACTGGAATTCTTCGACCGCGGCGCGTCCGTCAAGGTCGGTCCAATCTGGTGCACGGCGTATAGTGCGCACTCGATTTAGTTTGTCATAGGCATATTCGGTGCGTCGGGCATAATCGTCGGGATCATATTCACGCAACTTGTTCCCCGCACGGTCATAGTCGAACCGTGTAACGCGGCCGAGGGCGTCACGCTGTTCGATGAGGCGGTTGGCACCGTCGTAGGTGTAAGTGGTCTTGAACACCGTGCTATCCTGGTCGGGCGACGTCAGGTGCGCCCGTGCATCGATCACAGCGACGACATTGCTAACCTTGTCGTACTTGGTGATTGTGACATTGCCCTCCGCGTCGCTTACGTACACCAAGCGATTGGCTTTGTCATACTGGTAGTCGGTGCGGTAGGGTTTGTTGTCTGAGTCTTTGCGCGGGCCGACAACGGCAATCTGATTGCCATTTGGATCATAAACATAGACGGTCTCATTGCCTTCGGCGTCGATCATCTTGACGCGGCGATTCAGCGCGTCGTACTCGTAACGTGTTTGGCAATCTGTCCGACTCTCATTGCCGCGGGCAAATGCATTGAATGAGGCGGTAATGTTGCCCACGCCATCCAACTGGACGAAGGTGATGTTCCCCTCGGCATCCTTCATCCAGTAGAACCGATTCATCTCATCGTAACGGTATTCGGTCGCGTAAGGCTTGAGCGATGTGGGGTTAATCCCAGGGCCTTCGACTTTCAAGACATTGCCGGCTTTGTCATACGTGTACGTGGTGACCGCTGCGCCACCGCCCTCGGACACGCTGGTGCGACGGTTCCGTATGTCGTAGGCATAGGTGGTGGTTCGTTCGAACGGAGAATCGGCTGCCTGAACGAGCTCGACAAGGTTCCCGACCAGATCGTAGGTGTACCTTGTCATGTTACCCTCGGCGTCGATTTCAAGCCGGACTCGATCCAGGGCGTCATAAACGTATTCATGCCGTTGGTTGTTGCTGGGGCTCGGATCATTGACGACAATCTCAGCGGTGACCCGGTTGGCGTCGTCAAAGACTCGTTTGGTCACCAGTGCGGTCGAGGTCGAAGCGGAGAGAGCGGCAGACCCGCCTGCCGTCAGAGTTGTTTCAACGATTTGCTGAACCCAGCGGTCGCGTCCGTCAAACACGCGTTTGGTGGCGTAACCACGCGGGTTGATCACCAGCACTTCGCGCCCGGCCCCGTCATACTGGTGTTCGTAAACATTGCCAAGCTGGTCGTAACTGAAGCGCAACTGATCGCGTTGATTGAAGATTTGGACGCTGACATTACCGCGCGGATCGCGCTCATAGACGTAGCGGTAGCGACCATCCGATGGATTTGATCCGGGCGCCACTATGGCATAGTCGGTCAGGTCCGCGTCGTATTCATAAGTCCACTCCCAGTAGTACACCTTGCCATCGGCATCGGGTGGATTCGTCTGCCGGATGCGGCGATTGAGAACGTCATAGGCGTAAGTGGTCGTATGCTCGTTGGCGTCGGTCTGCGAGACGGTGTTTCCTGCGGCGTCATAAACGGTGCGAGAGACATAGACCTTCTTCTCGGCGGGCAACAAGTGGCGCTCGAACCGCAGGCGGTTCATGGCGTCATAGACGTACTCTGTCCGATTCCCGTTTTCGTCGATGCTGGCGGTGACATTGCCGGTGAGGTCGCTGTATTCGAACTTGTGTTGGCTACCGTCGCCGTATGTGACACTGGTAAGCCGCCCGTAGCTGTCGTAAGCGTAGGTGGCAATGGTCCGGCCCATAGCATCAATTTCCTTGTGGAGCAAGCCTTTGGCGCTGCCGGCAGACGTGTAAGAGTAGCGGGTGGTGACGCTGCCGAGGAGCGGGTCGTTGGTTTCAATGGTCACAGAGAGTTTGTTGCCCGTCGCCGGGTCCAGCTCGTACCGTTTCACGCGACCGAGGCCATCGATGTACTTGGTGTTCAGCCTGAACTTGAATTGATCCTTGTAGTCACCATCCAGGTACTTGAAAGTTTCGTACTCGTAGGTCTCCGTGACCTCGCGCGTGGGCATCGCCGCGTCGGGATTCCCGAAGTCGGGCCGGTCGATGATCTTCACAACCAGGCCGTAATCATCGTACTGGTACTTGACCCAATTGCCGAGGGCGTTGGTCTGTGTTGAAATACGTTTGGCAGAGTCATATTTGACCTCGAGACGCGGTCCGAATGGGTCTTTGGAAGCTTCGTACTGGCCGGCATCGTTCAATCGGTACGTGATGGGCGTGCCGTAGAAGTCGGTGTATATGCCTTTGGCAGATTGGACGAACTTGGGATATTTCTTCCCGCTGATTTCCACCTCGCCGTCAATCACGGAAAGCTGGACGACGTGCGGGTAGGAGTCATCCCAAGCCAACAGGCGTTTCTTGAGGTCGTCGGCCGTGAGCTTGTCTTTGTCGAGTTCGTCCTCGGCGGGACTCGTGAGACCGATCAACTGAGCGGGGGCGAGTTTAAACTCGCGGGGAGTCGAGTCGGTGTAGTCAATGCGCCGGCCGCCAAGCACGCGCCCAGAGTACTTGCCATAGGTGATGGTCTCCTTGAAATCGTCTTTGAGCGGTTCGGCCGGCTGGTCAACGCCCGGAGGATTACCGCGCTTATGCACCTGGCTGGTCATCAGGTGGGGATGGAGCTTGTCCTCATACTGGAAGGTGCGTTTGGTATTGTCGGGGTCGGTGATGCTGATCAGGTTGCCCTGGGAGTCGTACTCGAACTTCGTGACGCGTGCGGCGGGGTCCGTGACGCTCGTGACATGGCCATCGGTCCAGCTCAACTTGGTTTCAAGTCCGACCGGGTCTCTTATGGTGACCAACCGCTTGTCCTTGTCGTAGATGTATTCGGTCTTGTTTTCATTCCGATCGACGACGTACTGGAGTTTACCGTACTCGTTGAATTCGTAGCGCGTGCCATCCATCATGAACTTCACGAAGCGTCCGTCTTCGCGCTGTTTGAGTATGGCGAACTCGGCAGAGAGAGCGGTGAACGGATCGCCGGCTTTCTTGGGAGCGAGGTAGATTTGCTCGCTGCCGTTGCCATCGACGAGCACGACAGAACCGTCGCCCTCGAAGATTTCAAAATACCCTTCCAGGCCCCAACCGGCGCCGAACATGCTGGTGAGTTTGCGCCCATCAGCCAGTTTGCGATCGGTGAAATTGACCACAGCCACGGGTTGGGTTTGTGTTACCAAGTAGCCGCTGCGGAAGGTTTGGGTGGTCTTGTCGTATTGGTAGAGCCCGTACTCGAGCACAAACGTGTAAACACCGCTCGGCCCGTCTGAAAGGTCGATTTGGATGGCGGCTCCGTAAGAACCGTGTGGCTCGTCGGAAATCAGTGACTGGATCACGTCCTTGGGCACGAAGAAGACCTGCTCGTTGCCCGTCAGGCCCATCTTCAGCAGGTCGTCAGAGTACTGAAGTCCAGTGGCCGTCTTGATGTATTCCACCATGGGTGCATCGGGCTTGGTCGGGTCGGTGGCCAACGGGTCCGCAATTCGCGCAGTCAGGCGAGCGATCAGATAGGCGTCTTCGCCGGCGAAGGTCCTTGGAACACTGTCGAATGCAAAATAAAAGATGGGACGCGCGTCGGCCCGCAACGAGTCGTACTGAATCGTGAGCCCGCGGTTTTGGCCGGCGGAGCTGTATGTCACCAGAGTGTGGTATTCGTGGAAGGCGCCGGAATGCACCTCCGCCTCGGATTGCAGACCGGCTTCGACGCGGACAGTTTCGTATGGGTCCGACGTAACCGTCGGCTCGTTGTAGTTGTGGCGAGTGGTGGTGAGCACCGGCGTCTCGTTCAGGGGCGTGAATGTCAGCGTGAGCAACTCGCCTTGGAGCAATGGCTGAGCGGCCAATCCACGCGGCAATCGGCCGAGGGTGATGGGCGCGTAGAGGTTGGGGCTGCCGCCCGCCAGCCCTTCTTCAGGCACACCGAACTTGAGCATGCCACCCTCTGAATAGAACCGCATGTCGGCGCGGTTGATCACCCACGGGTTGGTTTCCTCGATTGGGAGGGTCGAGAGCGGCCCATACAAGAGCCAGGAGTATGGCTGCAACGCCGGCTCCACCGTTGCACCGGACGGGTGCGGGATAGGGTTGCGGTTGGCTGCGACCTCTTCCACCGTGCCGATGATTTCACGCACGTCATAAGAGAACACGCGGTTTTGCGCCTGGTACGCGGCCAGCAACAGCAGGTTGCCCGGTGCAAGAACAACGTTGTCGGCAAAGCTGTTCATCACAGGGCGCGTCGCAGCCACCAACCGTGGCCGTTCGACCAATGAAGCGAAGTCACCCAACGGATTTCGGATGATGCCAATGTTGCTTCCGGCGGCGAGCGGCACAGGCCGTGCAAGGCCGTCGGCGTCCTTAACGTAGAAGTTCCAGGCGAGCAGCGGGCCGAGGTTGGGATTGTGCTTCGGATCGTCTTCGACGTAGCGGTTGTAACCGGTGATGAAAGCGTAAGCGGGGTGCTCGCGGCCTTCGGGATGATCGTCATCAACGAGGTACTCTTTCAGTGCATTGGCTGGCAAATAGACAATGCCGGCCGCGTTCGTGACGCCGAAGACCTGGCGAGGCCGGCCTTCGATGTACCGGAGATTGACGCCGAAGGGCACCAGATCGATGTAATTCACGGTGACAGAGGCGGCGCCCGGCAAACCGCCACGCTCAACCGCCCACAGTTCGTGCCGCAAGATGCCGAACCCACGACGATCATCGGACCGATCGGTGAACAGGATCACGTTAGCCTCGTCAGTCGCAGTGACGGCGTAAGGCTCAGACCCGACCGCGGTCACGGCCCCTGGCACATTGGGATCGAAAGCGTCGCCGTTGGCGAGTCGATCAGTGCGGATGACCAAGATGTTGCCCGGCTTTCCACTGGAAGCGCCCAAGAGCGTCTTGCCGGGAGCGGCGACAAACAGCCGCGATCCATCGGCACTGAGGGCGAGGCCGCGCAGACCAAGCGGCGCGTATTCGGACGAAATCGAGACGGTATAGACATGTTTGTTGTAATTGGGCGAGAGCGGGTCCACGTCGATTACATAGACCGACCCGCCACCGCTTCGCTCGTCGGTGGCATATAGGTAGTGCCCTTTGCTGTCCACGATCAGGTCGAACAGTTTGGCGCCGGCGGCGTTCTTGAGCTGGATGTGTTGGACGCCTTTGGTGCTGGGATCGGTGTCGATGTCCGGGACCAGATCGACTTCCTGCATCGCGATGGCATCGATAATGGAGATACCGGCGTCGCCTTGCAGACTCACATAAGCGCGGGTAGCGTCCGGAGTAACAGCCACATAGCGCGGGGCCAGATTTCGCACGTCGAGGTCTATGCCCAGCGGGATACGAGCGACCTCGGTCGGCTGCATTTTCTGCATGTCATTGGGCGTGTCAGGGACAGGCACCATCTTGGTCGTATCGATGACCGAGACACTGTTGTCGCCCCCGTTGGCGGCGAAAGCATAGCGGGATTCAGGAACAACGCGAACAGGGTTGCTTGTGAAGTATTGCACTTGGAAACCGCCGTTACGCGGGACCTGGTTGGGCCGAGTGACAGTAATAGCGCCCGTTCCGACAACCACCGTCTGAGGCACCCGGACTCGAAGCTCCTGGGTTCCGTTGGCCAACTCCGTGATCTTGGTGCCTTTGGCAGTCCCGTCCACCCGAACATCCAAACCGCCCACCGCGAGCACCTTTCCTGCCGAGTCGAACGTGTCACGTCCGCCCACCTCGAAGGTGATGTAAAGGTCTTCCACCACGGTGCCGAGGTCTTGGTCAGGCGCGTTGACGTAGGGCGTCTTCATCGTGAACCGGGCGCCCGTAAGCACAAGTACAGGAACTTTCTGCCCCGGATGGTCCGGATCATCGACAAACTCGAACTTCCCGCTGTTGATCATCGGCTCCTCGATCACACTGGTGACAAACCGGGGCGGCGCAGGCAGGAGCAGACGGGCAAACTCACCCACCCCGAGTTTCACCTCGGTGGTCGTGACTGTCACGTTGCCGAGCTCGTCGGTGGCTCGCAGCTTGAGTGAATACTCATAACCGCCGACGGCCGGGACAAGGATATCACCAAGCGGCCCCATGACGGCGTAGTACTTGGGACCACCCTGGCCGCCGCCTGAGACCTTCGTATTGAGTTCGACGATGTGGCCTTGCTGGCTGCGCATATTCCAATCATAGATGGCGTACATCGCCGACATCATGTTTGGCGCGATGGCCAGAGCCATGCCACCCTTGCTTGGGACACCGAGACAAGCGCCGTTGTTCGGGTACGGCCCCATCATCCCACCATACGGCGGTGATGAGGTGCGCATCATGCCGTCCGACCCGACAATCATGCGGTCCACCAACATCCAGCCTTCCACGGCGACCTGGCCGGGCCCGTCCGAGATTAGGACTGGTTCGAACAAATACACCGCGTCGCCGGGCTGACGAGATGCAGGCGCGGGCATTTCAACGCTCAACGGTTTTTCTCCTCTCGCGCCACCCAAACTGACTTGAATGGCGCCGCAGAACTCCCACCCATAGTTTTCCCACGCCAGAGGGAATTCGCTCGCCACGTCCGCGCGCGTAAGTGTGCGAACTGTCACTGCCACATTGGATGTCAGAGTTCCTTCGGGAATCCCGATGGTCACCGTGCCGTTGCTAACCATGCCGCCTTCACTCCCAATGACGGCGCCGCTGGCCGCCGGCAAAGCCACTTCCACAGCCGATTCGTAACTGTAACCACCGGAAATCGTCGTCACGTAGGTCTTGCCCGGAGCAAGCGCTGTCAACAAACCATCGGCCGAAATTGTCGCGACACTTGCGTTGGACACGTAATAGCGGGTCCCCGAAGCCGCGCTCGAAATGTCAACCACGTCTTCCGGCACGCGTTCAATGACGAGGTACTGCCGTTGCTCGGCAGTAGCCAGGACATACACGGTGGGGAAGAATTGTAGCAATCGACTCTCCCTCGTTCCAACTGTGACTGCCGTCGCAGCAACGATGCCATCGCGCGACGCTACAACAATAGCCGAGCCCGGACCGACGGCTGTGACCCGCCCAAATTCATCCACCGTAACGACAGAAGGACTCGTCGTTGTCCAGGTCAAGTACTCCGGAGGCAGAGCCAGCCCGCGGTCGCCTGCGAATTCGCCATTTACCGCGAGCTGCAAAGTCTGCCCGATCTGCAGGATCGGGTCCCGAAGTGCCATGCGCAGGTTGAGCAACGGCGCGTTCAGCACATCGACGGTGATTGTCGCAGCGTTCGAAACGAAACTGCCGTCGTCAGCGAGGAACTCGAACGCAGCCGGTCCAACGTACCCCGCATCCGGTGTGAACAGTGCTGTACCGCGGTCGTCCACAAGCCGGACAGTGCCATGCTGGACGTTGCGGACGATGAATGTCAGATTCCTTGTATCAAGGTCGCTGGCGAGCGCGGCCAAGTCGATGCGGACTGGCAACCCAGGCAGCGTAGTTTGCGCGAATGCCGTCACGGTGGGCGGGCTATCCGCAACGAACCCGAAGCTGGCCGATAGGTACGTATGATCGGTGCTGTTGACGACACCGTCGCGGTTGGCGTCGGCTCTGATCGAGTAGTTTTGTTGCCCGACGTGACTGCCTTGCGCCGTCTGGAATAGCCCTTCGTCTCGAGCATCGACAGTCCCATTGCCGTCGAGGTCACCGGTGATGGCCATCGCCATCACAAAGTTCCCGCCCGACGCAGGCTGGCCGCCCTCAATCTCGATCACATAGAGCCCGGGCGATGTGAGATTGAAAAGAGCGTAGCTGACAGCCCCATCGGTCAGCGAAGTAATGGCCGTCTGCCCCAATAAGCGCGGCGGCGCAGGAGTGAGTTGACCTTCAGCCCTAATCTCGATGGCCAAGGTGATGCTGCCACTGAACGACCTGGCCAGTTCAGCCTCGGTGAGAACAAACCCGTACCGCACCGTCTGCCCCGGATCGAGCACGCCAGACGTCGAATTGCTTACGGCACTGCGAAGCGCGCCCAGGAAGGCCGTGACAGGGATGCTACCAATGAAAGTGCCGTCCGCGGCGTATTGGGGTAGTTGACTGCCTTGCGACGCCGTGGTGAGTGTGGCCGTCAACCTGTTAGCAGCGGTGGCGTCATACGAATACCGAGTCCGCACACCAACACTCAAGTCGGTGAATGAGACCAGATTCCCGAGGCGGTCGGATGCATAGACCAGCCTGCGACCGTCGGGTGCGACGATGGCAGCCAGACGCCTGTGCGCCACGCCGTCGGCGTCCACGATCCGGTCCCACCGGAAAACAATCTGCGAGCCGGCGGGGCCCATGATTCCGCTGTCACTCCATACCAAAGCGCCCGCTGCACCCACAGTGCGTGTTAGCCGCTGTGCTGCGTCATATTCGTACCGGGTTCCGTCGGATGCTATTAATGAGTATGCCGGACCAGCAAATCGCGAATCAGCCGGATTGTATGGCAGACCCGTGCCCGCCTGATAGAAGGCATCTCCCACTTTGATGAGCAGAGCCGATGCAGTCTGCAGAACATAGGATACTCCAGGTTCACCCTGCCATGCCGGGCGATAAAACTTCAGGCCAGTGATCTCCTCGACAATGGGCACGAACGTGAATGCCACCCGTGCGCCATCCGGGAGCGTCACGTACAGATGAGTGCCGGCCTGGACGGGGCTGAATCGCCCAGTCGCCTCTGCCCCAGTGAGCGCCAAGTCAGAAGTAATCTGCGGTTCTGCACCGGCGAGGAACCAGCCGCACCCAAACGTACCCATCTGATCTGCCAACAATCCATCGTACCGGCGGACCAGGTTCACCGGCACACCGTCGAGCACAATACTCAGGTCGGTTGTGTCGAAGCTGAACGACTTGGGCTTGGCGGTGGTACCAACGTCGATGCGGCGGACAACCGAGGTCTCGCGTCCGGCCATATCGACGGCCGTAAGACGCAGCACATAAGCGCCGTTGGCCAGCCGTTCAGGGTCGATGACCGCCAATTCCGAGCTGGCCGGCAGTCCGTTTGCACGTGCCAGGGTCACAAAACGGTCCGTGCCATAGGGAGCCAATTCAACGGCGTAGTAGTCCAGATTAGTGTCTTGGATTGTGCCCAGCACATTCGTGAGTGAGGCGAGTATGGCGCCTTCGATCGGCTGGGCGAGTTCGACCACAGGCGCGCTCGTGTCAGCCAGGTCGCGCACTTTCAGCAACGTCGTGGCCGTACCAGTCCGTCCATCGGCATCGGTAGCGCTGGCAACTACCAAAACGTGTCCGGCTCTGCTTGGCACGTAGGAAGCGCGCCCCAATGAATCAAGCCGAACTGGCTGACCGTCGATTGTCAGGGCCAGGGACTGGATGTCTGCGGTTCCTCCAGCGGTGACATGAACAAGCGCTGCGCGTCCAACGGCCACCGGGAAGCTCGGGGTCAACTCGACGTGCACCAACGGCACCGCCGGTTCATAGGCCACCACCAACGTGAGCGGCTGGCGCGCGACCAGTTCCCCATCGCTCAATTCGATGAGCATGTTGTGTGCGCCCAATTGCGCCTCGGACGGTGTCCAATCCAATTCACCCGTAGCCGCATTGAATGTGGCGCCTTCGGGCAGACCCTCCACCACACGCCACTGGAGAGTGGTGCCTGCGTCCGGATCAGAACCCGCTATGGCGAGGTGGAAAGGCTGGCCGGCCTTGAGACCATGCCCACTAAAGCGCGGAAGGTTCGGTGGGCGATTGACATTGAGCACATTGATTCGAACGTCGAGCGCGTCCGTCAATCGCCCCACGCCATCACTGACCACAAAGCGGATCACGTGCTGGCCGGCCTGGTCGAAATCCGGCGTCCAGTTGAATGCGCCTGTGCGCGAATCGAATTCCACGCCGGTTGGCGCAGGGCCGTCGATCGAGAAGCGGAGGCTGTCACCGTCCGGATCACCGGCGATCAGGCTGAACCCCATGGGCAGGCCTTCCAACGTCCACATGTCGGGCAGGGCTACGAAGACCGGCGCCTGGTTGACGTTGTTGACGGTGATCTTGACATTCTCGCCATCAGACTGGTTGCCGTCCGTCACGTCGAACCGCACCACATAAACACCCGCCTGTGAAAAGTCCGGCGTCCATTCAAATACACCGGTCAGAAGATCGAGCTTCGCGCCCCGAGGCAACGACACGGCAGTGTAACTGAGCTTGTCACCCTCGGGATCAGAAGCTTCGAGCTGCAACCGGAGCAGTTGTCCTTCATCCACAGCGCGAGCGCCAATGGGCTTCAATACAGGCGCGCCGTTGGAAGTGCGCACAACAACTTTAACCACCGTCTCACTCGAAAGTATTTGGCCCGGATCACCGTGGCCGTTGTCAGTGACCTTGATGCGGACGCTGAAGGTCGCCGCCTGGTCGGCTGTGGGTGTCCACCGGACGCGTGCTTCGCCGTGGATGGCCGTGGGTTCGATCTGCATACCCGCCGGCGCATTATCCAACGTGAAGGTCAGATCGTCCTGGTCAAGATCGGATGCCGTCACCAGGAAACTGAGTTCCTGACCGACCAGCCCAACCTTGTCCGACAACGGCGCGAGCACAGGTTGCGCGTTCAGACTCACCGCCGTGAACACAAAACTGGCCGTGCCGCTCAACGCCCTCGCCGGGTCGCCATTGCCATCGTCAGTGACAATGACAGTGATGGGATAGTTGCCGCGGTGTGAGAGTTGAGGAGCGAACCGAATGGTTGCTGTGCCATTCCCATTGTCTGTGAGCGAGGCGAAAGGCGGCAGTCCATCGGCGCTAAACCGCAAACGTGCGCCCGACGCATCGTCGGCGTCTGTCGCTGCGACCAACAGTTCTAAGGGCGTGCCGCCGGCGTTGGCCGATTGATTGGCAATGGGAGCAATCACTGGCGGCGCGTTGAAGTCGCGGACTTCGACGGTGACATTGAGATGGGCGCTGGTGGGCACGCCGGTGCCATCGCCATCATCGGTCACCGCGAACGAGAGGTTATAGATGCCGGCTTGCGTATATCCCGGAGTCCAGGTGAGGAGTTGCGTGGCCGGGTCAAAAGCAGCGCCCGTGGGCAAGACTTCGTGGCTGAAGGTTAGCCGTGCGCCGGAATCCTGGACCTCAATCTGCCACTCTTGATCAGAAAGCAATTGCGATACTGGCAAAGCGGGGTGATCGGGATCATAGACAATCAAGCGAATAGCCAGGTCTTGGCCCTCGTAGAGCACCAATCGCTCCAAAGCCCCGAATCTGACCGGCCCGTTCACGTTGGTCACTGTGAACCCGGCCGTCCGTATGTCCGTGGCTTCGCCATCCGTAACGCCGAATTCGATCGAGTACTGGCCGTGCTGGTCGTACCCGGGCGTCCAGAGGAACATCCCGTTGACCGGATCGAGCGTCGCGCCCAGTGGCAGATTGCGCGAGAAGAACCGGACCGCGTCGCCATCCGAATCCGAGGCGGCCAGTTGCACCTTGATCGTCTGGCCCTCGGCCAGCACATGGCTCACAATCGGCGCCAGAACGGGCGCCTGGTTGCGATTGCTTACGACCACGGTGAACGACTGCGAGACCTGGCTGTAGCGGTCGGCGGCATACAGTGTAACGTCCGGATACCGTCCAGCAGAGTAACCATCGGTCTGCCAGACGAGGGTCTGTCGGGCGCTGTCGAACACGGCCCCTGGCGGCAAATTGTCCATCCAGTACCGCAGCGTGTCACCGTCGGCATCGAACGCCCCCAATCGCAACTCCAGCCGATCGCCTTCCGCGAGGGTCTGGTCCGGAATCGGAGCGATCACCGGCGGGGTATTAACTCCGCTGACTGCCACGCTCCACTGATGCCTGGCGTAGCCGCCGCTGGTGTCGTAGGCGCGCACTTCGAACGGCACCGCCGCCGCGTCGGCTGGTGATGGCGTCCACCTCAACGCGCCGGTAGCCGGGTCAATCGTCGCCCCAGCAGGCCCACGCAGCAGTCTGTACGTCACTGTTCCACCGTCCGGATCAGACGCAGCAAATGTGGCTGAATACGACTGTCCGACGGTCGCCCGGTCGCCCGGCGCAGGCGCTGGGGTGAACATGGGCCAACGGTTTGGCAGCCGCGCAGCCAGCACTCGCGGGCGGAGGTCAAGGGCCTTGGCCAGTGGATTGGCGATGGTCACAGTGCGTGAAACGGTGGTTTGTCCCGGAGCAAGCTCGCTGCCCGTATCAGCCCCCAAGTCGAAATAGGGGTGCCCTGATTCATCCATTCCATCCGGCGAAAGCGCAGCCACACCATCAAGCGGCAGACCGTCAAACACGACGCGGACCGGAGATGCCAGAATCACTTGCGAAGTATTGGTGACACTCACTTCGAACGTGACTGTGCCGGCCAACCGGTCGATGCGCGTGTTGGCAAACTGCGGCACCAGGGTTTCAGTCACTCCGTCGAGCACGCTGAAGCCAGCGGTGTAGGGCTGGCCCAAGGTGAGGCCGCCGGCACTGCGCACACCGGAACCCACGACGAGCTCATAGGTGTCCGCAGGCAGCGGCTCGAATTGCAGATGCACGGTCCGGGCAGTGGCGTCGTACACCGCGCCGCCAATTTCAAGCGTAATGTTGTTTCCGACGTTGCGCAGGAGGTACCGGTCCAAGGCGGTCACGGAAGCCGGGTCCATGTCGATGTCGAAAACAACGGTGGCAGCGCTCACGCTGCCGCTTACTAGCGACCGGTCAACGGGTGTCGTCGCTATGACGTGCGGCGGCAACAGCGGCTGAAAGACATCCACCTGCTTGGACTGCGTCACGAACAAGCGCCCGTCAGGGCTGACATGGATGAAATCGCCGCGTGTCCCGCCCGTGGCCAGCGCCGTAGTGCGGCCAGAAGCCATATCGACCATTGTTAGCACCCCATTGGCATGACTCACAAACAGCAGCCCAGCCAGCAAAGTGCCCGGCTGCCCAAAGGCGAGCCCTTCAGCTCGCTGGCTCAGGGCGATCTTAACTTCGGGGCGCCCTTTCCGGTCAAACGCCACCACCTGCCCGCCGTCGGGCCATGTTGTGCCCCAGAGCGTCCCGTCCGGTGCCAGGGCCAATGCATGAACGCGTGTGGCTGAGAACAGCGAGAATGTCCCGGTCTGCGTATCGAACAGCTCCACACCATTTCTGGTGGCCACGTAAAGTTTACCCGCCACAGACGACGGCGCGATACCGAGTGTCACGCCCTCGCCGTACCGCTCCAGGATGGAGCCTGTGTTCGGATCGATCTGAACCAGCGGACCGCCACCAGTCGTCGCCCAGAGCAACCCGTCGCGGTCGAACAGCATGTCATAGATGGGCACATCCAAGGTGGTCAGCGGCGTCACCGCTCGGCCACCCGCACTCATCGAGAACTTGTAGAGACTGTTGCGCCCGCGCCCGCCGCTTACGTACACGCTCGCGCCGTCCGGGCTGAATGCGATACCCAAAGGACTGATGCCGGCGCCCGAATCAGCAAATCCCCACGCAAACGCCGACGCCACGAACGGCTCGTACACAGCGCTGAAAGCGGGGCGCCTCGAGTCCGCCAATGTCGCCGGCACAGCCGCAACAGCGCGCAGGAACAGCGCATTCGAGGCCGGTTGCGTTGGAGGCAGAGGTTCAGTCAACACCGTAACTGCCGGCGCCGGGGCTTGCGGAAGCGAACCGAGTTGAACATTCGGGTTGTATGGAGGCAACGTGAGCCCTTCGGGGGCCTGCTGGACATTGCCGGCGTTGTCGCACGCCAGAACCAGGAATTGCATCTTCTCGCCTGCGAAACCCGTGTACGTCGCCGTCGTCTGAGTTGTCCGCCGCAGGAAGGCCGAATAGATCACGCCGTCAGAACTCAAATAAACCGTGTAATCCTTGAGCCCGGAGCCGCCCGGTTCGTCCTGGCCGCTCCAAGCCAGTTCATAAGAGCCGTTGCCCAGGTCTCGCACCTGAACAGACGATGTCGGCGCCGCGTTGTCGAGTGTCTGTGTCACCGGCGAACTCACAAACGGGGCATCTTCATTGTAGAAAGCGCGAACGGTCGTGCGCAGTTGGACGGCAGTTGGGGCTTCCCAATGCGCCTCGATGCTGTAGCCGGCCGATCCGCGTGCGCCCTTGGCCAGCACACCAAGGTCTTCGCGAGTGGTGGGCAAGCCGGTGTCGGGATCGATGGCCGTAATAACCCACATCGCCGTCCGAGTTACCACGTCCATGCCCGCCGTGACGCGTAGGAGGAACCCGCGCTCTTCAATAAAGTCGAATTCGCCCGTGAAAGCGCCGAGGTCACCAGGCAAATGCACCTGAATATCACCCAGGAAAAGGTCGCCCAACTTGAACGTGCGCACGTCCAGGTTCAGGTCCATCTGCACATACAGACGCAGCGTATTCACGGCCTGTCTGGCATTGGCAGGATTCTCGAAGTTGATGATGAATGGCAACGGGGTGCCACCAGGCACCATGTTCTGCGACCCAAACCCGCTCGGCCCCGAGATCGACA
>JAAYVR010000240.1 GCA_012517065.1 Verrucomicrobiota bacterium
ACCCCTGACTGTGTTCCAGACCGTTGGTGTTCGTGGACCAGTAACTCGAGGGCCGAAGGCCCGGCCCATACCAGCCTGGGCCAACGGCCCAGGTGACAGGCGCAGATCAGTATCAATAAGGGCTGAAAGCCCGTATCATGCACGTTTCCCGGCGGTTAGTTGTTTGAGAACGTTGAACGTCCAACGCTCAACGTGCAACGTTTAGAGGTATTACTGCTCGATGAATGCTCGTTTCAAAGCCGCCTAAAGGCGGGACTCTAACGGCGGTGGGCGCGGCAACGCCTAATGTGCGGTACAACCGATCGCCGCCAGAGTTCCGCGTTTACGCGGGAGACTGAAAGTTTTCCGGTCGTGATCATGGTACCCCAGCGTTTTACGCCTGCGCCAAGGTGCAGCCTGCGGCGCTGCAAAGCAACAACGTGTCTGGCCCCATACGGACCCATCGGATATCGCCGCTGATCCCGATGGTTTCTGACGCGCTGGCTCGGATGCAGTGGGCGTTGGCAGGCGCGAAGCGCTTGGAGTGCGGCAGCTTGCTGCCGCTTTGTTTTAATGCCCAAACAACGTGCCTGTCACCTTATCGAGCTCGCTCCCAAAGGCAGTACCATTGTGACCACCTTACTGACGGCTAGAGAAGCAGATACAAAGAGACTGACCAAGCTCACGGGCTGAAAATCTTCCCGAACGTGAATGACTTTTGAATATAGCAATCCAGCCCGGCGTAGCCGGAACCAAAGTGACCCGGCGGGCACTGACCCGGCTCCTGTGCCCTCCTGAGGACTGTTGGCCATGCCGGGCTGCGAAATATGGAAGCCAAGCATCAAGGCGAGCCTCATTTTTCTGCCTCCGATGTTTCTGCCAATGATTCTTCTGCCGTCTGATCTTTATGCCCTTTTTCGATTTGGACGGAAGCGTGGGCTTCGCCAAATCCGAGCATCTTTTGACTGGCGCCACTGGTTTTAAACGTCAATCTTTCTGCCATGGCTCTGTGCATTGATTTCCATCTGCTTCCTGAGAAGCTGGTTCCAGCAATCGAGCGGCTGTTTGAGTTGTCAGCAGAGAAAATATTGAGCCTCGAGAAGAATTGGAAAGAGGCATGCGGTGCGCCCGTCTTCACGGTCAATGGTCATTACACAACTCGTGGGTGGACAGATTGGACTGCGGGTTTCAGGCACGGCTCAGCCCTGCTCCAGTACGACGCCACGGGCGACAGGAGGTTCTTTGATCTGGGGCTGAATGGCACGTTGCAGGCGATGCCCACGCATATTTCGCACATCGGTGTCCACGACCACGGATTCAACATCGTGTCAACCTACGGCAACTTGCGACGGCTGATACTCGAAGGCCGTGCAGCTGGGGCTGAGCCCTTGTTGCATACATGCGAACTTGCACTGAAAATCAGCGGTGCTGTCCAGGCTGCACGGTGGACCCAGAGACCTGACGGGGGGTACATTCATTCCTTTAACGGGCCACACTCGTTGTTCATCGACACCTTGCGGTCGTTGCGTTCGCTTGCTTTGGCGCATCATCTTGGGCACGTCCTTTTTGGCGAACAGGACCAGCGGATTTCTCTGCTTGGCCGCCTCATCGACCATGGCCTGACCACCGCGCAATACAATGTCTATTATGGCGAGGGCCGAGACATTTACGATGTCCCGGGCCGTGTAGCGCATGAAGCGATCTTCAACACGGTCAACGGGCAGTTCCGATGTCCAAATTCACAGCAAGGATACTCGCCGTTCTCGACGTGGACGCGCGGATTGGCGTGGGCAATCCTTGGGTTTGCCGAACAACTCGAGTTTCTGCACGCATGCTGTGGGCAGGACCATGTGGTTACGGGAGAAAATGTAACCATAGCGGACGTCCTGAACCGTTTTCTCAGGGCAGCCATTGTGACGGCAGACTACTACATTTCCGTGTGTTGTGCTGACGGCATTCCGATGTGGGACACCGGCGCGCCAAACCTGCACAAGTTGGGCGATTACGCGAACAGACCGGCCGACCCATTCAATGAATGGGAACCGGTGGACAGTTCAGCCGCAGCGATTGCTGCTCAGGGCTTGCTCAGGCTGGGCAACCATCTTCGCCGTCTCGGTCGCCACAGCCACGCAAGGCGATACAGGCAATCGGCTCTGACCATGGCAAGGACGCTGTTCGCCGAACCCTACCTTGCGACGAGCCATCGGCATCAGGGTTTGATCCTGCACTCTGTGTACCACAGGCCGAACGGATGGGACCGCGTTGCACGGGGACAGCGTGTGCCAAATGGCGAAAGCTCGATGTGGGGCGATTACCACGCTCGCGAACTGGCGTTGATGGTTTTGCGCGAATCCCGCCGGGAAAGCTACCTCACGTTTTTCTGTCGTCCCAGCTAAAGGCGCGAGGTGAATCGGTATTGGCCCGAACCAACGCTCAGAACGACCGTGCCGTTCTCGTTTCGCACCTGTTTTATGTAATCGGACTGTTTTACTGGTCTGCCGCCTTCCATTACGCTGTCGGCGTCTTTGGCCGGCAGATAGACGGTAGCGGAGGTGTTGGCTGGGATTGTGATTTGGAGCTCGAAGGTATCATCCTTCAGCCGCCAGTTGCTTTCGATGCGTCCACGGATCGAGTCGTAATGAGCGCGCACCCATGAAAATCCTTTTCGGGCGGGGTCCAAAACAGGGCGGATTTGAATTGTCTTGAATCCCGGGGCATCGGTATCGATGCCTGCGGCTTTTGTGAAGAGCCACTCACCGACGCAACCCAGCCAGTAATGATTAAACGAGTTCATGCCGGGGTCTTGGAATCCTTTATCTGGGCGCCACCCGTCCCAGCGTTCCCACATGGTGGTTGATCCCCATATGACCTGTTGGAGCCATGACGGGTACGTTTTGTTAAGGACCATGCGGTAGGCGAGGTCGGCGTAGCCGGCTTTTTCGAGGGCAAACAAGACGAACGGCGTGCCCAAAAACCCTGTCGCAAGGTGCCAGTCTTGGGCTTCAACTGTCTTGACGAACTGCTGTGCGACCTTTTCTTTCATGGTGTTTGGGACGAGGTCCAGGCCGAATGCGAGGGCGTAGAAGGTTTGGCCCGTTTCGTTTTTGGCATCCAGGATTCGGCCGTCGTCTTTGATGAACTTTTCTGCAAAGGTTTTCTTGATATTGGCGGCGAGCTGTTGGAAACGCTTCGAGTCTTCGCCATTGCCAATGGCGGCGGCGATTTCAGCCAGCAACCGCGTCGAATAGTAATAGTAAGCTGTGCCAATTACTTCCGAGTGCTGCGGTCCTGCAAGGCGGAGCCAGTCGCCATAGGCGCCGGTGCCGCGGACGAAGTTTGTGCTGGTTTTGGCGAGGAATTCGGCGTGGCGGAGGAGGGCCTGGTAGTGTTTTTGGAGGCCATGTGTGTCGCCGTAGATTCTCCACATTTGCCAATTGCAGACCGGGCCGGCATCGGACCAACCGGTGTTGCCATGGCTGACGATGTTGATGTGGGGGGCCACATCGCCGAAGGCGCCGTCGGCGCGCTGTGAATCCTGGCAAAGGTCCACGAGCCACTTGGTGAAGAAGGCCGGCGCGTCGAGGTTGAGACAGGCTGTTTTCATGAAGACCTGCGCATCGCCGGTCCAACCTGCGCGCTCGTCGCGTTGCGGGCAGTCGGTTGGAACATCGAGGAAATTACCTTTCTGGCCCCAGACGGTGTTCAGGACGAGTTTGTTGACCAGAGGTTCTGAACATTCGAACGATGAAACCCGTGGCAGATCGGAGTGAACGACGATGCCTGTGACATCGCCCAGATCAGGTTTGTAATCCAAGCCTGTCACTTCGACGTATTGGAAGCCGTGGAATGTGAAGTACGGCTCATAATTGCGTTTTGATCCGCCTCCAAGGTAGTAGGTGTCGGTGGCTTTTGCAGCTCTGAGGTTTGTGGTGTAAATGGTGCCATCAGGATTGAGCATCTCGGCATGTCGCACGACAACTTTTTGGCCGGGCTGGCCTTTTGCTTTGAGTCTGACCCAGCCGACCATGTTTTGACCGAGATCGAAGACAAAAACGCCGGGCTTGGGTTCGGTGACTTTTCTTGCTGTAAGCTCTTGAATGCGTCGGATGGGCTGGCCCGGGTGCGCTTCGAGGTTGGCGCGCACAGACTTGTCCACGGTTGCGTTTGCCCAATTGGCGTCGTTGAACCCGGCATTGTTCCAGCCCGGCATTTCAAGTCGCGCGTCATAGACGCATCCCATGAGCAGGTCGCCTTCACGAATTGGGCCGTAACTGGCCTTCCATGAACCGTCGGTTCCCACGATCTCGACGGACCCGTCCTGATATTCGAGGTGCAATTGAGCGATGAAACGAGTTTTGTCGCCGTAGTAGTTGCGTTTTCCGGTGAAAGCAAGGTAACCTGCGTACCAGCCGTCACCCAAAATGGCGCCCAGGACATTCTCGCCCCGTCGGATTTTTGATGTTATGTCGTATCCGAAGTAATGAACTCGCTTCCGGTAATCGGTCCAACCTGGTGACAGAACATCGCGGTCGGCTGTTTGTCCGTTGACGTGCAACTCGTACACACCGAGTGCGGAGGCGAAAACCACGGCTCTTTTAACCGGCTTGTCAACGGTGAATGACTTTCGCAGGTACGACGCCGGCAACACCTTGGGCTCGGAAGCGCTGATTCGACCCCATGGTTGGTCGCCGAAAGCGGCGATTTCGGATGCTGACTGCCACCCAGAGGCACTGAAACTCGTTGTATTCCAGCCATCGGCTGCCGAGGTGTTCGAAGCCCATGAAGCGTCAATCTGCACGACCTGCGACTGGCCATCCTCATAGACAATTGCCAGTTTGCCCAAAAGGCCGGCCGGGCTGGGATTCGATCCGCCGTTAACAGCTTTGATGGCCAGAGTGTTTTGTCCCGGCACGAGTTGTCCGGTGAGATCGATTGTGGAAAGAGTTCGCCAGCTCGAGCCCTGTCCGGCTTCTTTGCCATTGACGTAAAGTACGAACGCGTCGTCAGCGGCGAGGTTAAAAACAGCTTGTTTGATTTTTGAGTCACGGCGCACGTCGAAAGTCTTACGGAAAAACGCATCGCCGGCGGGCTGATTCCCGGGTTTGGCGCCGTGTATCCAGACCCATTTTGCGCTTTTCAGGTCCAACAGCTCTCCGATTTTGGCCTTTACGGGGTCGTCGGCCGGCTCACTGTCATAGCCTATCCACTGCGCCTTCCAATCCGAAGCTTTCAGTAATCCTGTTGTCCAGCGTGCGGGCGCACTCCAATTGGAAGGTTGGTCGTTTTGATCCCAAACTCTGACCTTCCAAAAGACGGTTTGCGCTGATGGAACGGGTTTGCCGGCGTATATGATGTTAACGGAGTCGTCACCCGGGGTTTTGTTGCTGTCCCACAAATCGCCCTTGTTTTGCTTTAATAGGTCTTCACTTGAAGCCACCAGGACCTGCCATGCGGTTTGGCGCACGCCGCGCTGGTTTGCAGGGGCTTCGATGATCCAACTCAGGCGCGGTGTGGGAGCGTCAACCGCCATTGGATTCTGATTGTACTCGCACCGCAATCCGGTCACTTGCACCGGGGTGGCAGGAGAAGCGGTGAGCGCCAATCCAACCATGGCAACACAAATGGAGAAAAAACTCTTCCTGTTTACTGAGGCAAAAACGCGTTTCATGGCTCGTGTGTTGTTTGCACTGATGATAAGACTGGATCGATTATTGCCGCAAGCCTTCGGTGCATGAGATGCGAGAAATGAACCGCGGCAGAGTTGCAAGTGCATGCCAGGGAGAACATCCTGAGCATGTGGATCGACCTGTCCTGTGTGAGTTTGGCTGTGACATCTGGCTTGCGGAATCGGCAATAGCCTGTAACCTGCCGCGGCGTTTGGTAAGGTCGGTTGTGGCGTTGCCGGTGGAAAAAGGACAGCACGTTGTCTCAGCTTGTCAAAACAAGCTCTGCATAACAAACTGCGCCGGAGACGACTGACGACCTTGCAAGGCCACGAAAGAAGATGCACGGCACGCGCAACACAAACAACAGAGCTGTAGTTGAATGGGTTGAAGAAATGGCCCGGCTTTGCAAGCCGGACAGAATATATTGGTGCGACGGCTCACAAGAGGAAAAAAGGGAGTTGCTTGAACGTGGAGTCGCCGATGGCGTGTTCATAAAGCTCAATCAGGAGAAACTTCCCGGCTGTTATCTTCATCGTTCCAATCCCAACGACGTCGCGCGGGTCGAGCATTGCACCTACATTTGCACTGACACGGAAGCCGAAGCAGGTCCAACCAACAATTGGGCACCTCCGCGGGAGATGAAACAGCGCCTTTACGGTTTGGCGGCCGGGTCAATGAAGGGGCGAACAATGTACGTAATCCCCTACTTGATGGGGCCGCCCGGGTCGCGCCTTGCACGAGTTGGAATCGAACTGACCGATTCGATTTACGTGGTGCTGAACATGGGAATAATGACGCGGATGGGCGGCATTGCCTATGAGCAGCTCGGTGACAGGGACGATTTCAACCGCGGGTTGCACTGCATGCTGGACGTCGATCCTGACAAACGATTTATCTGCCATTTCCCGCGCGAAAACCTGATCATTTCAGTTGGCTCGGCTTATGGTGGGAACGTGCTGTTGGGAAAGAAGTGTTTTGCGCTGCGGATCGGCTCTTACCTCGGGAAGCAGGAGGGGTGGTTGGCAGAACACATGCTGATTCTGGGGATCGAGTCTCCGGAAGGCGAGAAAACCTACATAGCGGCAGCACTTCCAAGCGCGTGTGGGAAGACGAATCTGGCGATGCTTGTTCCGCCATCGAGGTTCAAGGGATGGAAGATTTGGACCGTTGGCGATGACATTGCGTGGATGTGGCCCGAAACTGACGGTTGGCTGCATGCGATCAATCCCGAGACCGGTTATTTCGGGGTTGTGCCCGGTACCAATCAGCAGTCGAACCCAAACGCAATGCGGATGATATCGCACGACACGATCTATACCAATGTCGCGATTACACCGGACCTCGACGTTTGGTGGGAAGGCAAAGACAAACAACCGCCCCCAGAATTGATCGACTGGCAGGGGCGGCCGTGGACACCCGAGTCAAAGGAAAAAGCTGCGCATCCGAACAGCCGTTTTACAGCCCCGATGCGCAACAATCCCGTGCTTGCGCCCGAGGTCGAAGACCCGCATGGCGTCCCGATAAGCGCCATTATTTTCGGAGCCAGGCGCGCAGCCACGATGCCTTTGGTGTTTCAGGCTTTTGACTGGATACACGGCGTGTATGTGGGCGCAACACTTGGTAGTGAGATGACTGCCGCGGCTGTCGGAGGAGCTGGCCAGGTCCGCCGCGACCCAATGGCAATGCTTCCATTCTGCGGGTACAACATGGGCGACTATTTTCGGCACTGGCTCTTGATCCGGAAACGGCTCAAGTATCCGCCCGCGATATTCCACGTCAACTGGTTCCGCAAGGACCAACACGGACATTTTCTCTGGCCCGGGTTTGGCGAAAACATAAGGGTCTTGAAATGGATCGTGGATCGTTGCCGCGGGCGTGCAGGCGCGATCGAGTCGCCCCTTGGCTGGCTGCCTGAAGCCAAAGACCTCGACCTTGTCGGGCTCAAGGGGTTCACGGAGGAAAGGCTCGATCATCTCCTCAGCATCAACCCTGAGGAATGGCGGCGCGAACTGTTGTTACAGGAAGAGTTGTTCATAAAACTCTACTCGCATTTGCCAAAAGAGTTGATCTTCCAACGCGAACTGCTGCTTGCGCGGTTGTGAAGCCGATTGCGATTTCTGTCGTCCTGGCGGTGCTGGCCTCGATGTTCGTGCCGGTGCCAGCAAGAGCGCGCAGCATTGAGTTGATGCCGGAGACGAACTCTGTCGGTGTTTACGAGACGCTGCATTTCCGAATCGCCTCCCCGGAAACGAAAAGCAATCCCTTCGATCCGGACGAAGTCAATGTTGAGGTCGAGTTCAAGACCCCGTCAGGTTCAATTCTGAGACGTCCGGCGTTCTATGGTCAGCAGTTCGAACTTGTAAGGGCAGGGCAGCAGGGACGAGACAAGGACTGGTGCTATCCTGTTGGGGTTGCATGTTGGCAGGCGCGGTTTGCACCAACCGAGCCGGGCGTCCACGAAGCGAAAGCGCGGTGGAGGGATTCAGAAGGGGCCATTGTCTCGGGCGCTGTGAGGTTCGATTGCAGGCCCTCCGGTCGCCGAGGTTTCCTGCGGGTGAGCCGTCTAGACCCACGGTTTATGGAATTCTCAAGCGGCGAGGCATTTTTTGGTATTGGCCAGAATTTGGCGTTCATAGGCAATCAACAGTACGTGACCTTGTCACGGGCTGAGGAGATTTTCGGGCGCCTGAGATCAAACGGAGCCAACTATCTCCGCATTTGGACAGGGTGCGAGGATTGGGCAATTGGGATTGAAGCAAGAAAGAGCGCGTGGGGAAGGTCGTGGAGCTGGAACCCGCCTTTTGACGTGTGCCCCGACAATCCGGATCGAAGATGCATTCTTCTTGGACGGGATGGTGCGACGGTTCGTGCCGATTCATCGCATCAAGTGGCGCTGCGGCCGAACACCGACTATGTGCTTGGCGGCAAGGTCATGATCGATGGCGACGCCGCGGTTTTCTTGATTGAGCCCCACGCAAACGGCGGGACAAGACTCGAAGTGAAAACGGCAAGGACGTGGACCCCGTTCACGCATACGTTCAAGACACGGTTAAACGAGTTTTGGCTGATCCCGCCAACGTTCAAGCTGCAAGGCAATGGGAAAGCGTGGCTGGATAGGTTGTCGCTCACTGAAGCCGGGGGAGGGCCTGAGCTGCTTTGGGAAGCGGACGCGAATCGTCCAGTCCGGGGGTCTTACAATCAACTCGATTGTTTTATCGTGGATGAGCTTGTCGAGGCAGCCGATAGAAACGGCA
Source organism: Verrucomicrobiota bacterium (assembly GCA_012517065.1). Classification (GTDB taxonomy): domain Bacteria; phylum Verrucomicrobiota; class Verrucomicrobiia; order Limisphaerales; family J093; genus JAAYVR01. The sequence continues at coordinate 8,900 of JAAYVR010000240.1, forward strand.
TCTACCTGCAACTCTGCCTGTTGACACGCGACCTTTACATGAAGGATTTGAAGAATCCTGCAAGCGCCGATTACGACCGTGCGATTGCCGATGCGAAAAAGTTCATGCGTTACGCGGTGGCGAGGTGGAGCAGTGCCACAAGCGTTGCTGCATGGGAATACTGGAACGAGCTTGACCCCGGACTGCCGACTGACCGGTTCTACACCGAACTCGGTCAATACCTCGAAGAGATTGACGTTTATCACCACCTGCGAACGACAAGCACGTGGGGACCATCGGCCAAAGATTGCAAGCATCCGAAGCTTGATCTTGCCGATACGCATTTCTACCTGCGACCTTCAGATCAGCCGCGACTGAAAGATGAGGTGGAGGCCGTACTGGACCGAACCGGATGGCTGCGCGAACAAGCTCCAAACAAGCCAAGTCACCTCGGTGAATTTGGCATCGCCAACGAGAAATGGCAGCCAACAGCCGAGATGCAATCCAGCAAAATGACAGTCGATTTCCACAATGCGCTGTGGGCTTCGGCCATGAGCGGTTCTGCCACCACGGCGTTGTTTTGGTGGTGGGACAGACTCGACCGGTTGAATCACTACGGCGAGTACGGACCTTTGAGCCGATTCGTCGCCGACGTCCCATGGACAACGGGGGCGTTGGAGTCTGCAGTGACAGCGGGAGTAAACAGAGACATCCGGATTGTCGGTTTGCGAACACGGAATCGCGCGTGGCTGTGGTTGTTTCATCCTTCGGCGTCGTGGGGCAACAGAGTGGTTGATGGCCGTGTTCCGCCAAATGTGTCCGACGCCATGATCACCGTGTCTCAATTGGCAGATGGCACTTATGAGTTGCAGTGGTTTGACACACGGCAGGGACGGGTAATCCGCACCGACAAAGCACCCAGCCGCAATGGAACGCTGCAATGTGAGGTTCCTGCTTTCACTGCAGACATTGCCGTGAAAGTCGCGCCCTGCGATTGAGGCGTGAACGGCTTGCCATGGGCATCGACATCAGTCGGGAATGACTCAATGGGGAATATCGTGTCTGTCACTCTATTTGTGCGTGACCTGCGTGGCAGGTTTCTCGAAAGCCTTTAGCCCGCAAATCTCTCCGGAACGAAACCTTGAGTGTCTTGGTCCGGTCAGGTAGTGAGATTTCCGCGTTAGATGCGCTGACTAAATCTGGATTGGCCGCACGCGGCGCCCCTCACGCACACGGTCGCCGGGATAGACAATCACAGTCTCGCCCTCATTGACACCGTCAACGATTTCCGTCTCTGCTCCACTCGAATGGCCAACTTTGACGGTGCGAAGCTCTGCGCGCCCGTTGACCAAAACAAACAGATGCCACTCCTGTCCTCTCCGGAACAGCGCGCCTGCCGGAACTTTCAAAATGTTTTCCCCCTCCCACATCACAATCCGCGCCTCGACACGAAAACCGTCTCCCAGCCCCCGCCTCTGTTCTGGTGGCGTCACAATGTCCGCAATCACATTAACGCGTTGTTCTTCAACCCCCAGCGCAGAAATCTTGGTGAACGCCGCTGGCTCAACAACTCGAACACGCGCCTCCAACGGCGCGCTGCCTCCCCACTGCTCGAGAAACACGCGTGTCCCGGGAGAAATCGCCGCGCCGTCGCGTGACAAGACCTCGATCACCACCTCGATGTCCGCAGGATCTCCAACCTCGAGCAACGGCGTTCCCGCGGTCACAACTCGTGCGCTTTTCTCGAACACCCGCAAAACACATCCGTTGGCAGGCGCCGTGATTTCCACCGGGATTCTCTGATTGGCGCTGTCCAAAACCGTTTGATTGGTCCCAAACTCGGTTAGCTCGGCTTCGACCTGTTTCAGATGTCCCTCAGCCGATGCCAGCTCCCGCGCCGCTTGTTCGGCGCGCAGTTTCGCTGCATCGAGGTCTTGGATCGCAACCGCTCCGTCCCTGAACAGCTTTTCGAACCTTGCCAACTCGGTCTGTGCGAAGTCATGCGCGACCCGTGCTTTCTCGACGCTTGCCACTGCAGAAGCTCGCCGTGCTTCCGCAGCAGCCCGCGACCGCGCATCCAACGGACCGGGCAACACAGGGTCCAAAACCGCAACAACGGTCTTGCCAGCCGCAACAGGATCACCTGGATCCAAAGTTATCCTGCGCAATTGCCCTGTAATCGGTGAGGCGACCATGTACCGGTTTCGGACCCGGGTGCGGCCTTCTTCATTCACCGTGGCGCGCAGGCGGCCTTTGCTTGCGACTGCCGTCTCAACAGGGATCGGCTTGGGCCAAAGCCCGAAGATAATCGCGCCGGCCACCACCAATCCCATCGTCACAGGCAGCCAACGCCGCCGCCGTCTCGGGGCAGAATTGTCCCGCGCCACATTTCTTGCCGCTGAATCAGCCGGTTTCATCGGCATAAAATCACTCCGGAGCCCTCAGTACCGCAATCAGGTCAAGGTGCTTCAGCTTCTGCAAAACAACCATCGCAGACACCAACGATCCCGCCGCCACCACCAGAGAGGCAAAAGCATAGTTGTGGCTTGTCAGGATCAAAGGCAAACGAACCGTCTCGGTGTTCACCATGCCAATGATCACGGTCGAAAACAGCGTCCCCAACAACAAGCCAAAAGGCACCGACGGCAGCGCCAGCAACACAAGCTCGGTCAGCAGAATCGATCCTACTTCGCCCCGCGAAAAACCCACGACACGCAGTGTCGCCAATTCCCGCGCGCGTTCGGCCAGCGAAATACGCGCGTTGTTGTAAACCACCCCAAATGCCACGACAATCGCAAATGTCATGTAGATTCTCTGGATCAAATCGATGCTCCGCGCCGTGGTCCGGCGAAAACTCTCCCGCAACGAGTTTTTGATCGCCACCCAGCTCACACGCGGCACTTGCTTGAGTGAACCCAAGAACTCCGCCCAGTGCGCCTTGTCTATGCTGAAAGTCGCGCCGGTGACAACGTCGCCCTCAAGCAGAATTCGGTTCAGCGACTCCATGTCCATGTACGCCGCCACCCCGGAAAAATCCTCTGCCAGTGCAACAAGCGGCACAAATGAGACAGTCCGCTTTCCTTCCAATGCTTCCACCAGAATTTGATCGCCTACACGCGCTCCAAGCACTTCTGCAAGCTTTGCGGAAAACACAAGGCCGCCTTTCGGCAAAACGACTTGCCGATAGCGCGCGTCAATTACCCGATCATGCAACGTGCCGCCCGGTATCCCGCGTATCGCCAATTGGCGGTGTCTGTTACCATTGCTCAATCGAACAAACGCCGCGCGAAAAGGCTCGACGTGCAGTACACCCGGGAGTTGCGCAAACACATTGCACACACGCTTGTCTCCGGGCTCGACCAATCCCACACTCAGGTCCTGCCGCTGTACCACGTCCCACTGGAATTCCATGACGTGATCCACACCGTCCCTGAAACAGCTTGGGATGATCAATATCCCCGTCGCCAGCGCAAGACCCGCCACCGTGAACACGGCCTGCATCGGCCTCCGCTCAATGTTGCGCACGGCGATCCTAAACGTGTGCGATAGCCAACGCCCAATGCCCGTTCGCTCGACCAGCGCAGGCCGGTATTCCGTCGGCGGCTCCGGGCGCATTGCCTCTGCCGGTGGCAAACAGGCCGCACGCCGCACCGCCCCAAACACGCCGGCGACAGCAGCTCCCGCACTGACAACAACCGCCATCACAAGCGCACCAGCGTCCAACTGGAACTCCAGTGACGGAAACCGGAAGAAAACGTGATACAACACCACAAGCCAACGGCCCAAAACCATCCCCCCCACCGTGCCTATTGTTATCCCGGCAAGGGTAATCACCAGCGCAAACTTGAAGTAATGCCACGCAATCTCCACGTCACCAAACCCAAACGCCTTCAGAATCGCAATTTGCTCCCGTTGCAGATTCACCAGCCTCAGCAATACCGCGTGGCTCATCAAAGCCGACACTGTCAAAAAAACCGCCGGAAACCCTATCGACAGCGCCGTTAACACCCTGATCTCGTCAGAAACACGAATATGCGAAGGATGATCGCCCCGCCCAAATGCGCCCCGCCCGCCGTACGCCACCAACAGCCTGTCAACCTCCGCAATCACGGGCCGGTCATTGCTCCCCGGCGAAAGCGCCAATGCCGCAAAGTTGAACGCTCCATCCATGTCAAACGCCGAAGCCAGTTCCGTGTACCGCATCCAGAATATCCCGTAAGTGCGATTGTCCGGTAGCGCTGTTCCCGGCCGCGACTCGAAAATGAACTCCGGCGACAACACAATCCCAACAATCTTCAAGGCCTGACGCCTGCCGTTCAGAAGAATCGTAATCTGGTCTCCGGGTTCCAACTGGTTGGCTTCGGCAAACGCTTCACCCACCAGAACCTCATGCCGGCCGCTCGCGCTCAACCAACGCCCCTTTCTCAGATACAACCTGTTGAGTCCGGGTTCGCCTGTGTCCGGAACAGACCGCGCCTGGCCGCTCGCAGGTTCATCAAGACCTGCAAGATCAATGGTAACCTGAAATACCAGCCCGGCTTCGACCGCCGCTACACCCGCTATCTCCATCAACCGCTCCCGAAGCTGCATCGGCGCGCGTTTGAGCTGGACAAAGACGTCTGCAAAATGGTGTGTCTGGTAATATTCGAGCCTCGTTGTCTCCAGTGAGTTGATCAGGCTCCTCGCCATCACAAGCATTGCCACACCGCACGCCATCACAAGAGCAACCGCCCCCGCCTGGCCCTTGATCCGGACAAGATCGCGCCACACTTTGATGTCAAGCAGGGAAATCATGCACAACTACCAGTTCAGACTCGACACCGGCGCGCGCGTTGAATTCACGTGAATGTGATGCACGCGCCCATCCGAAAGATGAATCACTCTGTCCGCCATTTCAGCCATCACCGCGTTGTGCGTGATTATCACCGTCAAAGTCCCAAGTTCGCGGTTGATACGCTCTATCGCCTCGAGCACAGCAATGCCCGTCCGCACGTCAAGTGCGCCAGTCGGCTCGTCACACAGGAGCACTTCCGGTCGCTTGGCAATCGCACGCGCGATCGCCACCCGCTGTTGTTCGCCCCCGGACATCTGCGCAGGAAAATGATCAAGCCGCCCTCCGAGATTAACCATCTCGAGCGCTTCTTCGGCCGGCATTGGATCACGCGCAATCTCCGTGATCAAAGCCACGTTCTCGCGCGCTGTCAGACTCGGAATCAGATTGTAGAACTGAAAAACAAACCCGACCCTGTCCCGCCGGTAGCGCGTCAGTTCCTCCTCGGTGGCATTCGTCAGATCAAGGTCGTGAAACCACAATTCACCAGACGTCGGCACGTCCAACCCGCCAATGTTGTTCAATAGCGTTGTTTTGCCGCTGCCAGAAGGCCCAAGCAACACAACCAGTTCGCCAGCGTAAAGGTCCAAATCAACCCCGCTCAACGCTCTCACCGCTGTTTCCCCGTGCCCGTAAACCTTGGTAAGCCCGCGAACACGAAAAACCTGCGTGCCCACCTCTGTGCGTTTCACACCGCCACATCCGCTGCCTTCATGAGAACTTTCCACAGCCATCACACATAGCCATCACGAATACTATGATCGCTCAAGGTTCTGCTCTTTGCCGCTCGCTTTCAACAGGTTCAGTCGCCGATCTCAACCTTGCCCTCCCCGTACTCGGCGAAGCTGCACCGACAATGCACCGCGCCAGGACAGCCTCCACCCAACCATCTCGAATCTCGAGTCTCTCAACGGGATCATTCAGTTGCGGCTTCGAGCTCGGCCCGGCTCATTGGCAACCAAGAACAAAAGTAAAAGATGCCACTCTGCCCGCGTTTGGCGCGCGCGCTAACCGGACTCCGCACCCCCACCAGCCCTTGAAGCAATCCTACTCGAACTCCTCATCCTACTCCTAATACTCCCTCTCCCTCACCACTCCGGGTTGCGGCACCGGGTACTTGCCGTCCGGACCTGCCTGAAGCGGGGCAGGCGAGTCATCGGTAAGCTTGTCCACGTCCGGCGCAAACTCGTGTTTGCATTCCAGAATCTGCTCGTAAGTGATCTCCTGCCCCGTATGCGCAGCCATGCGCCCCATCGACGTCACAAGGCTGGCGATCGCGCCGCGTTCGGCCTCGTTGTATGGTTCGTTGTTCCTGATGGCGCTCACAAGGTCGTCCCATTCGAGCTGATACGGGCTCGGTTCCGGTTGCGGAAAAGCCCAGACCTGATTCTCTCGCGCGAAGTCTTGTCCTTTGAACAGGCGCACGCGTCCCGGTGTGTGTGATGCAGTGGATATGATCGCTGTTCCGGTGGTACCATGCGCATAACTGGCGAATTCTTCTTTGCACCCGGACTGGCTCCGCCCCATGAAAAACAGCTTCGTGCCGTCAGGATACGTGTACTCGACAGAATACACGTCAAAGTTCTGATCCACGCTGTTGCCCCGGTAATGCCGTCCACCCACAGCATGCGCTTTCACCGGCCACGCCCCTTTCATCCAGCAGCATTCGTCGATCTGGTGAATGTTGTAATCGCTGAACAATCCGCCACTCGCCCACAGAAAAGCGTGAAACCGCTGCACTTGATATTTCAATTCCGACATGTTGCTTGGACATGGTCCCGCTGTCCCCGCTGCACCGCCCATGCGATACGCACGCAGCATGAGCAGGTCTCCGATCTGCCCAGACTTGATTCGATCGTACAACTCACGGCGGCCCCGACAGTGGCGCACCATCAGTCCAACTCCCACCTTCAGGTTCTTCTTCTCGGCTTCCTTGGCCAACTCCAACATCCGGCGTGTTGTCGGACCATCAACCGTCACCGGCTTCTCCATGAACACGTTCAGGCCTTTCTGTATCGCATATGTGAAGTGAACCCAGCGAAACGCCGGTGGCGTCGCAAAAATCGCAATATCACCCGGCTTCAAACAATCCATTGCCTTCCGATAGGCGTCGAATCCCAGAAACCGACGTTCTGCCGGCACGTCACAGCGATCTCCAAAACGGCGTTTGAGGTTCTCATAGCTCCGCACCAGTTTCTGCTCAAAAACATCCGCCATCGCAACAAGACGAATTGGACCGCCTTTTGTTGACAGCGCGTTTTCCGCTGCGCCTGTGCCGCGCCCACCGCACCCGATCAACGCCACCCGAATCGTGTCGTCTCCGGCGGCGTGCACAGCCGGCAATGCAATCCCTGCAAGCGCAGATGTCGCAGCAACTTGACCTGTTCTTTTGATGAATTCACGACGTGATGTTTGACTCGAGTTTTGTATGTTCATGCGCCGCATGGTTTGTAACCCGGCTCGACATGTCAACTGCAGAGTTTCAGTGACAATACCGAACCGGTTTGTAGTGCACGGTTTAGCCCGCATATTTCCCAGCCCGGCGTAGCCGGAACCAAAGTCGCCTGACTGGCAACGCCCCCGGCTCTTGCACCCCGGGACCTTCAACTACGCCGAGCTGGGAAATGTGCCCTCCGGCTCCGTCGCAAGGAAGAGCGCGCTGCGGCGGATGCAATGGGGCGTTGGCGGGCGCGAAGCGTTTGGAGTGCGGCGGCTTGCCGCCGCTTTGTTTTTGTGCACAAACAACTTGCCTGGAACCAGATCGGCATTGCGTACAAGACAACGTGCCTGTCCCCATACGACCACACCACATTCGATCTGGCCGCAGATCCCGATCGTTTCTCATGCGCTACCGCGGATGCAGTGGGCGTTGGCAGGCGCGAAGCGTTTGGAGTGCGGCAGCTTGCTGC